>DFHJ01000047.1:842-52546 GCA_002372665.1 Anaerovibrio lipolyticus | reverse complement strand
GTCCTCTTGACGGGGAGCACACCATTGCCGTACAGTCCCTAGCGGGGTAATTTTTTGATGGCGATTAAATTTCTTTAGCTAGTTCATGAATTTCCGCCTCGGTTAGGCTGGTGTACTGGGTGATTTTTTCGATAGGCTCCTTAGCCTTTAGCATGTTCAGGGCTGTAAAATTTGGATGCAAATTTTGCTGTTGAATTGACAGCCATGATGATAAAATGTCCTCAAGAGAGGAGCGATTACTATGCCGAATATAAAACCAATTTCTGAGCTTCGTAATTATACAAACGTAGTTAAAGAGGTAAAATATGGCAACCGTGTCTACCTGACCAAGAATGGGCATGGGCATATTGCAATGATAAATATGCGGGAACTGGATGATCTGGAAAAGCAGTTGGCTTTGTACAGATTTCAGGTTGAGATGCAAAAGGGTGAGCACTCTGTAGTTACGGAGGGAACAATAACGTCTGAAGAACTTAGAAAAGAACTGGGGATATAGTTTTAGGTTGCCTGGCGGGCAACCTTTTTGCTTCTGGCTCCTGTATACTGTTTATTAAGCAGGAAAACATTATCAAAGTGTAACGGCCTGATGGTACAACCAGAACGGCTGTAAGACCAGTATAATACTGCTTAAAAGGAGCTGAGATGTATGTTTACGAGAGGTATTGATATTAGGGATATAGCCTGTGATGGCTATGGCTTGACTGCAGAAACCTCTGGGCTTAACAGATATATGTCGAAGTACCTGGAAAAACTTAAGGTAGAATCAGAGCATAAGTCTGCACATCCTGAGGAAAATAGCATAGAGCGACAAGATAAGTGATAAAGAATTGCTACTTGTAAATAAAAGTACCTGCGTGAGGCAGTTAATTATCCCATTTAATGAACTGCATGGAAGATAAAATCCCCGCTAAGGCTGTAGGGTCACAGTCCATAGCGGAGATTTTTGCAATTTATTTGTAAAGTCGTGGCAAATCCACCATAAATATATTTTTAGTTTGTGCATTAGTTTTAATCCAGTCAGAGAAACCACTCTTGGAGAAAAGCAGGTATTGGACTACTTGATATTTTTTATTAAGCAAATCCTTTCTTTCTTCCAGTTGTTCAAAGACGCTCTTATCCAATAATTCATTCTTGTATTTACATTCACCAATAACAGCCTGTTTTCCAATAGTATCAATACCTACTACATCAATATCAGTTTCTTCTTTTTTGGCTGGGTTAGTGCCCCACCATTTTCCGACCTTCATTACCATACAAGCCAATTCACCAGTACAACCTGCATCCATGGTAAAGTAACGGCACATATCCTCAAAAACACTCCCCATATAGTGGGCAATGTTATTTTTTACCACATTTTCGTAATATACATATCCACGTCCATAGTCAATCATGCTAACGCCCGGAGAAACAAACTGATACCAAAACCTGAACATATTGTCAGCTAATACATACTGGACTTTACGCTTATTGCTCTCATCAGTAATGGCATAGTCTTTACTGAGTATTCCTGTACTAACCAAATTCGCTACTGCGTGAGAAACCTGGGTCTTTTCCATGTGTGTAAGGTCAGCAATGGTGACAATTCTGTTTCTGCCGGATGCTACAGCTTCAATGATGGCATTATAAAGAGACACATTTTTAAACTCCTGTGTCAGAAGATTATTAGGCTCCTCGTACAAATATCCTGTGTCGGAGAAAAACAGATTCTTAAGGTTATCATCCAATGATAATCCATCGTCAAACATAGCCAGATACTTGGCTATACCACCAGTAACACCATATACAACAGCCTTATCTTCAAAACTGTATTTTGGTACAAATTCTGCTGCTTCCCGATAGTTGAAGGCTTTTAATTTTAATTGTGATGTCCTGCGGCCGAACAGAGGACTCTTTTCGCTTAATACTTCATCTTCCATGAAACTGATTGAAGAACCGCTCAGGATAAAGAATATATTTCCTGTGATCCATTCTCTGTCGATATACTTCTGCAGCACTGAAAGCAGCGATTTATCCTGCTCAGCCATATAAGGGAACTCATCAATTATAAATATGATTCGTTCATTTTTGGCCTTTTCACCTATCCAATGAAATAATTGCTCGTATGCATCAAAGCTAATGCCCTGCATTTCTGGTGCCAAAGCCGCAACAACATAATCACTCAAAAGTTTAAGGTTCCTTTGACTGCTGCTTCTAACAGCTGTATAAAATATAGATTTCTTTCCTTCAATGAATTTCTGTAGCAATGTAGACTTACCAACCCGGCGCCGACCATAAAGCACCATCATTTGGAAGCCTTCCTTTTTGCAAATACCATCAAGAGCATCAAGTTCACGCTGACGACCAATAAATTCTTTCATTGTATTCACCTGCCCATTAGGATTTAAGTTGAAAATGCTTTCAATGAAATCAACTTCAACTTATTATACATTATTTTTGATAATATCAGCTACATTTTTCTTTTTCGCTCTCATTCTCCTGCTCAGAGTAGATTTTGAAATTTTTGCTTATGTCTGGCACACAAAATGCCCTATGACATTTTCTGTCATAGGGCCTCAATTTTTTCTGGAGCGGGCGAGGGGAATCGAACCCCCCTCTAAAGCTTGGGAAGCTTCCATTCTACCGATGAACTACGCCCGCGCTCAATTCCTTATTATAACGCATTTGTTTAGAAAAATCCATACCCCATGGATTTTTCTCCCAATCAGCGCTTTCCTAAATATTAATCATCCAGGAAAGGACTCTTGGTGCTGTTTCTGGAGCTGTTTAGAGCTGCGCTGAGTCCTGGAATACTGTTAATCTTATCCGCCAGTCTTTCCTGATCCCGCTTGGCTGCCTCAGTCATTGGTGGTGCTGTAAAGGTGCCCTCAGTTGGGGATACGGGCATGCCATTGGCATCCAGCTGTGGCTTTGTAGGGGCCTCAGCTGCAGTGGAAGCACCCTTTTCAGCATTTCCCGCTGCAGAGTTGCGATGAGACTCTATATCGGAAATAATAACCTCCAATGTGTCACCGTTCTTGATAGGATCGGTGAAGTTCACCGGCTGGTTGTTCACCAGAATGGTAAAGGTCTTTCTGGAGGAAGCGGCTGGTGGCTGGAAGCCCACAGCCAGCAGTGCATCACTGATGGTGGTGGTTGCCCTGAGGGACTTCATGTACCTTACCTCAGCTCCGTCATCAATAATGGTTCCGGTGCTGGCAGGATGCCCATTTACCTCCAGAGAAACAGTGGCAGAAGGAATCTTATGCTCCTGTCCCTCGTAGTAGATAACCAGAGTTGCATCCAGCTCGGATACGTTCAGTACATTGCCCAGCTTTGGTTCCTCGGATTCAATGTATTCGATGTAATCATTTTCGTGTACCTCTGTGGAGAGGGTAGCAGGATTATCATTCAGCAAAATTGTAGGGGACACAGTGAACTGTGACTCCTTGCCGTTAAGGGTGTATTTTATTTTGCGCCCCATAGGTGGCATATTCAGGGAATTCAGCACCTCACCTAACAGGCGGGTGTCCTTGCTGGTAATAATATCCCCGTCCTTAAGGAGCTGACCTGGTTCTGCCGGCTGGCCGTTAATGGTGAACTGGGCATCGATATGGCGTTCCTCACCATTTATATAAACAGTGTAGGAAGGCGGAATCTCCAGTACGTCATTGATAGTAACCTCTGGCTGGGTGCCGTCCTTCCCCTGGATAATCTCAATGTGGCTGTCTTCCTTAACCACAGTGTCCAAAGTAGCAGGACGACCGTCAAGATTAAGCTGGGCCATGGTACCCATGGTGCCAGGAATGAATTTATTTTCCCCATTAACGGTGAGCATAACACCCAGACCGGGACGACCGTTCATCTTTTTCAGCTGAATACCCGCATTTAAAAGGGCATCGGAAACGGTGAGTTCACGGAAATTAAAGAGGCTGTACTCGTCATTATTTACGTATATTTTAAGGAAATGCAGGGAAGTAAGGGCGGCTACCTTCAAAATGCCCAATGGAGTAACTGCATCTGGCAGCTTCAGTTCATCCGGGATTTCGTTGATTCCATCGATCTTCTCAGGATGGCGCACTGCCACACGGCCAGGAGCCAGTCCTAAAATTTCCCCAACATAATCCGCAAGGTGTGGAGTAAGGGAACCGCCACCTACCATAATAACGGCCTGCGGCTGGTCGCTGCCATTCAGCTCCATAACCTGTTTGGCAATAGCATCTGCCAGATTTTTGATGTTTGGCAGAACTGGCTCCAGCACATCCTTGGCGGAAAGATCGTATTCTGCCCCTAAAATATCGGTAAAATGAACATCCTTGCCGTGAGCAGCATCCCGTTTTAATTGCTCGGCAACGTTAAAGTCCAGAAGGAATCGCTGGGAAATGGCTTCAGTGATCTCATCACCGGCCTGTGGTACCATACCATAGGCAATAACAGAGCCGTTTTTGGTAATGGCCACGTCCGAAGTGCCCGCTCCCACATCCACCAGCACCAGATTCAGGTGGCGCATGGTAGGAGGAATCAGTACATTGATGGCGGCAATTGGCTCCAAGGTAAGTGCCCGCATATCCAGCTTGGTAGCCTGGAGAGCTGAGTGCATGGAGTCAATGACTTGACGGGGCAGGAAGGTGGCAATAACTGTAGCGTTGGCTATACGTCCGCGCTGTCCTACCAGAGTCTTTAACTGGGTACCATCCAAATCATATTTTATAGTGCTGTAGCCAACACAGTAATATTTGGTAGGATCATCAATTGTCTTGGAAGCCGCCAGCTTGGCCTGGGCAGCCTGCACACCAGCAAAATCCAGTGCTCTTTCCTGCTCCGGGGTAATAATACCATTGATTTCCATGTCAGCATCCGCAGTCATGGTGTAAAGGGCACGGCCGGCAGCAGCCACGGCAGCACTCTTAAGAGGACCGGTACGCTTAACCAGAGCCTTTTTTACATTATCAATGATTTCGGCTACTTGGGGAACATCGTGAATCTGTCCGTCCAGCATGGCACGGGTTTTATGCTCCTGACGCTCGGTGGCCACGATTTTAAGACCGTTGGCTTCCTTTTCGGCTACGATACCAATAACGCTTCTGGTACCAATATCCAGAGCAAAGATACGCTCCTTCCGTTCCTTCCTCGGCTCGGCAGTTTTCTTTTTTGTACCCCGTTTTTTAGTAGCTTTGCCACGGGTGGTTTTTCTGGTTTTCTTGGTGCTTTCTGCAGCTTCGGTATCATCAGCTTCTGCTGTTTCCTCAGCTTGGGAAATAATTTTGCTTTCCTCAGCTGGTTCAGGGATTTCAACAGTTTGGGCTGTAGCAGTTTTTTTGGCTGCTCTGCCAGCTCTGGAGCTTCTGGTGGTTACCTTGTTTTCTGCAACTTCTGTGGTGTCTTTGATAGTCTCTTTATTGACTGATTTTGCCATTGTATTGTCCTCATTTATTCAAAATTTAAAGGTGATAAAAAAGGTTTATTCGAATATTTCGCGAATAACACAGTAGATTCCTTTTTTTGATTTACAAAACATAACCTTATTATAACGTATTTGTTCTAATTTTTCCTTTACATTTTAAAAAAGGAAAAATATTCCTAGTGGTATCGCAACGAGATGGTGGACATTTTTCATCGAGTTATATATGATTTTGAATGAGAGAATAAAGTCATTATGCTTTATGGAGGCATTAGCTAAAAATGGCAGACACGATTGATAACGATAATACAGGCGAAATGATAACGGGAAGTGACTATAAGCGCATGGTTTTGGGTGCTTATGGGGAGTTTCTCAACGAGTTTGAAAATATAAATGCTGTAAAAGAATCCTCTACATTTTTCTACTCCGGAAAGCCGGGCTCCGACGTTTTGCGCACCATGGGGGCGGCGGTGATTCCTTTGACCGAGGCAGTAAATGAGAGTATTGGTGGCTTGGCCAGGCGCGTTGCAGACGCGTCCGTTTTGGGTGCCCGTGGAAATGCGGGGGTTATTGTTTCCCAAATTTTGAGGGGGCTTGCCAAGGGGCTTATAGGAAAATACACTGCCACCTCCCAGGAGTTTGGCAAGGCGTTTCAGTATGGTATTCTCTACGCCCAAAAGGCTGTGCCCGAGGAAAAGAACCGTCCTATAATAGTGGCCTCCAAGGTGGTGGCCAAGGGTGCCCATGATGCAGTGAAATCCGGCAAGCATATCAGTGATATTCTTTTGGCGGCCATAAAGGCCAGCAGCGAAAATAAATCTTCCCATAAGGATTGTGGTGAGCAGATTCTGCAGGTATTTTTGGAGGGCTGTTTAAAGGGACTACAGGGCGATTTGAATTTGCCTCCAATTGATGTTGGAAGAAAAATGTATGAAGCCCGGGGAATCGTAAGCCCTATTCATGATAAGGCCCGTCCTTATTGTGTCAGCTTTTTGGTGGCAAATCCCAAGCTGTCAGTTCCTATTATCGAGAAAGAGCTTCAGGAGATCGGCAACTTTGTGGTGGTGGAACGCCGTTTTAAGACAATATTCATACATGTTCATTCCGAGCATCCCGGCACTATTCTGGAACGGGCTGTTGCCTGGGGGCATGTGGGAGAGATTCATATTAACATTATGGCGGAGCCTCATGCCATGGCCATGGTGCAGCAGGCCTGCATTATGCCACAGGCTCTGTTGACTGTGGCGGAAAATGATGAATGGGCCCAGAAGCTTCAGGAGGCCGGGGCTATGGTTATTATTGACGGCAGTGATCCTTCAGGGCCATCAGTGGAGGAAATCGTCAATGCAGCCCATAGTGACATTGCCAATAAATATATCCTTTTGACGGATTCGGAGCATCTGCGTCTTGTTATGCATCAGGTGAAGCGCATTATGGGTGACCGTGTCAGTGTGGTGGTGGCCAATAACAATGAGGAACAGATTTATGCTGTACGGGCATTTTTCCCTGAGCTTTCCGTGGAGGAAAATGTGGCTCAGATGCGGGAGGCTATCCGCCGTATGTCCCAGGACAGAAAAAAGAATATGGCTCATGAAGATAAGGAAAATTAACTGTATAAAAACAAGAAAGGAGCTGCTACCGAAGTAACAGCTCCTCGAAAGCGGGGTCCGCATATGCCGTAGTCCAACAGGCTAAACCTGTATGTTAAAGTGGGTATCCTAAGTAACAGGTTCTGCTATTCGTTCGGAGACGATCCAGCATCTGCTGCACAAAATCAGATTCCCCTATGAAAAAGAGTCGGTTAGACGATGAATGGAAGCTACGGTCAAAGAAGATTATCCCTCTTTAGCTGTATAATACCATAGGTTCAGGGGAATAACAAGACTTGACAAAATGGTTAAAAGGTGGGTAAGATTAAAGAATAGTGTTGTAAAATTATAGTTACTATATATAAAATAGCATACAAAGTAGAATCTTTTTTTTATATGTAGAAAAAAATACCAAAAGAAGCTGAAATTTAGGAAGGAAGATAAACAAAGATGAGTAACCAGCAGTTGATGCGTGCCATATTGATTGAACCAGGCAAGGACCCGTCTATTATCAAGCTTCCAGCAGCTCACGGTCCTCATGATGAGGCCATCAAGGATACCCTGGAGGGCAACTATGGTGCTGTGGAATTTTTCCAGATTCAGCCGGGTATTTCCCTGTTTATTCTGGTTAATGACTTGGCGGCAGCTCTGGGAATGAAGCCAAACCGCCGCTTCCCTGGTGCTGACAGTGACCAGATTATTTGGGGAAAGGCTATTTTTATTGCAGCCTATAATGGTGATGATGAAACCAAGGAAGGGACCTTGGATATGTCCGAGGAAACCTGCCTTATGTTTATTGAGCAGATCAAGCTGAATTTTCCAATGTGTGATGGCACAGAGGAACCGCGTCCGGAGGATACCCTTTATTACGACGAGGATGAGGAGGGCAATCCTGCACCGTATCGTTGGATTGAGATATCCAAGCCTTCCGGATTGCCAAAGCCACTGGAGGCCGGCCGTGTAAAGTTTTATCGTATGCCAGCCCAGGAGGTAATGGAGATAAATAATCGTTACTTCAAAAAGGTGGCTGTATACACCTCCGATTCAAAGCTGAATTAGTGCTAGCCAAAATTGACTTTTGTAGTATAATATTAACGTCAATGTGAGTAGTTAATTTTGAATATATTTTAAGGGAGAAATAAAATGGAAGATAAAATATATAGCGTAGCAGTAAGCTGTCGTGGAGTTAATGGCTGGGTAGAATATGATACCGAGGCTAAGACCGTAAAGGTATTTTTGGATGATGAAAAGGCCGTGGCTGATGCTGAGAAGTTCCTCAGCGAGAAGCATGTAATCAAGGTACCTCACGAGTCATTGCTGGACTTTACCGAGGAGACCTTCGATCCTTTAGCAGACGTAAAGAGCTTCCAAACCGTGCTCACCAGATTATGGGAAAACACTGAGGTTCACGTGGACTGGAGCCGGCCAGTGGAGTACGTCAAGGCTCACCCAACCTTGGATTAAGCTGAATAAGAAAAAGACAGGTAGAGAGCTTTGAGGCAACCTCAGAATTCTTACCTGTCTTTTTTTAGTTGGATTATTGTTTAAGGAAGTGGCGAGGTCGATTGACTAGAGCAGTTGAAGCCAGAGCGTAAAGAAATTTTTTCTTATCGTACTTATATATTAGTGGAAAAAATTACTTGTTTGAGCGAAGTCCTATAAGGACGAAGCGAGTTGTAATTTTTTTCACTATATGAGGAGAAGAAAAAATTTTAGCGATGGATTCGTGCTATAGGCAACGACCTCGCCACTTTTATTAAACCTCTGAATCCATCTTATCCTTTAGAAGCCCAACAGCAGCACTGGCACCGATGCGTTCACAGCCCTCAGCCAGATACTGTTTCATGTCCTCTAATGTGCGAATACCGCCTGCAGCCTTCATCTTTACATTTGGACCAATGTGGGCGGCAAAGAGCTTAATATCCTCATGGGTGGCTCCCCCGGTGCCGAATCCGGTGGAGGTCTTTATAAAATCCGCTTTGGCATCAGTAACACATTTGCAGAGTGACTTCTTCTCATCATCTGTAAGGTAGCAGGCCTCGATAATGACCTTCAGGATATTATCTCCCACAGCCTTTTTGATTTCAGCAATTTCTCCGGTGATTTTTTCAAAGCTTCCATTTTTGGCATCCGTAATATTGATGACCATATCAACTTCTTTTGCACCATCTTTTATGGCCTGTTCAGCGGCAGTGATTTTTGCTTCCTTGCTGTCATAGCCCAAAGGAAAACCAATAACAGTACAGATATTGAGCTTATCTCCAAATTCCTTGTGAACAGGTGCTACATAGCTGGCAGGAATACAAACAGAGGCGGTTTTGCAGCTAATGGCCTCTTGGCACAGCTCCCTGATTTGTTCCCAGGTGGCTGTTGGCTTCAACAATGTGTGGTCCACATGGGCAAGAATTTCAGATCCCTTCATAATAGAAAATCCTCCTATATCGTGATATATTTTAATTATATTATTTGTTATTCAATGACAAACATTATTTGATGGGTTTTATTATAACATAACATGGTAAAAATTAAGGTGAAAATATGAAGGCAATTGTTAATGGCAAACTGATTACCCCAGGGCCAAATGGCAACTTTCTGGTGGAACAGGACAAGGTAGTTATATTTGAAGATAGAATACTTGAAATAATTGACAAGGCAGATTTTGTTGCGCGGGACAGAAGCTCCTTTGAGGAAGTATATTACGCCCAGGGACAGTATGTGTCCCCTGGATTTATAAATCTTCATATCCACGGCTGTGTAGGCTCGGATACGATGGATTGCCGGGAAATGGGGCTTCGTCGTATGGCTGTTTTTCAGGCATCTACAGGGGTAACCTCCATGCTGCCCACCACCATGACCTATGACATGCCCAAGGTGTATGAGGCACTTAATCTGGTTCGTCAGGCTGTATCCTACAGGGAGGGGGCCAGAATTCTGGGGGTCAATATGGAAGGGCCGTTTATAAGTGAATGTTACAAGGGAGCCCAGAAGGCGTCCCATATTAGAAAGGCCGATTTTGAGCTCATAAAAGAATACAGTGACGTAATAAAACTTATAACCATCGCCCCTGAGGAGCTTCCGGCCGGCAGTGATTTTATAAGTAAATGCCGTGATGCTGGTATAAGGGTGTCCTTGGGGCATACTGCGGCAGATTATGACTGCGCCATAAATGCCATCAATACTCAGGGTGCAACTCATATTACCCATCTTTTTAACGCTATGACGGGACTTCATCACCGCAAGCCCGGAGTGGTGGGGGCAGCCTTTGATTCCGATGCCTTCTGCGAGCTGATAGCAGATAATATCCATGTGGCCCCGGGGGCCCAGCGAATAGTTCATCGGGTAAAGGGAACGGAACGGACGGTGCTGATTACGGATTCCATGCGGGCCTGTGGCCTTGGGGATGGAGAATCGGAGCTGGGAGGTCAGAAGGTTTTTGTTAAGGGACAAAGGGCTGTTCTTGAGGATGGTACCATTGCCGGCAGTGTGCTCACTATGGATAAAGCTATATATAACTATGCCCAAAATATTCATATTCCTGTATGGCAGGCTGTGGAATGTGCCACCAGAACTCCGGCCAGGGCCATTGGCATGGAAAAGGATTTAGGCTCTATAGAGGTCGGCAAAATGGCAGATATTACAGTTTTTGATGAAAATGTTCATATAACTATAACATTTTGTGCAGGAAAAGAAATATTTTTGGAATAAATTTGCATAGCTAAGCGTAAAAGTATATTATATATGTAATATATTATATACTGCGGAAGGTATGATTTTATGGAAATTAAAGACATGCAGGCGTTTTACGCCATTGTGGAAGAAGGCAATATCAGTCACGCGGCCATTCGACTTAATGTGGCCCAGCCGGCGCTCAGCCGCCAGATGAAGCGTTTGGAGACTTCTTTGGGTGTAAAGCTCTTTGAGCGTGGCAGCCGCCGTATTCGTCTTACTGATGCGGGAATGCTTCTCTATTCCAGGGTAAAGCACATATTGGGCATGGTGGACGGTACCATGAGGGAGCTGATTGATATTGGCTCCGGGGTGGCTGGAACAATTAAGCTGGGGACCATTACTTCATCGGGCTCCATGCTTATTCCGGAGCTGGTGGAGGACTTCACCAAAAAGTATCCGCTGGTAACCTTCCAGGTATGGGAGGGTGAGGGTGCCCGTATGCTGGAGCTCCTTGACAGTCATATTATTGAGATCGCCATTACCCGTACCCAGGTGGATAACGCGTCCTACGAGTCCATTATCCTTCCAGATGAGCCACTGGTTCTTGCTATGCACAAGAGCTTCTGTGACGATGACAAAAGCGAGTTTGTTCATATTCAGGATCTGAAGGACAAGCCACTTCTGGTGCCTCTTCGCTGGAAAACCGCCTTTATGTCCCATTGTCAGAAGGCAAAATTTGAGCCAAATATCTTAAGTGTCAGCGACAGCCAGATTCAGAATATGCTGTGGACCCAGCGGGGAATAGGCATTTCCCTGGTTCCATTATCTGCCCGTAGTCTGATGCGCTCTGATGATATCGTGTTCAAGCATCTTGAGGAGGCAGAAATCTATACCCATACTGTTGTATCTTGGCTGAAGAGTCGCACTCTTTCCAGCAGCTGTCAGCACTTTATTGAAATGTTCCGTCAGAAATATGTTAAGTAAGTTGATATTTAGAGAGGTATGAATATGGCAGATGGAAAAAAGATTTTTATAGTGGAGGATGAGAACCGCATTGCCCGTTTTCTGCAAATGGAGCTGGAGCATGAGGGGTTTGAAACTGAGACGGAATCCAATGGCAGCCGTGCCTATGAGCGCATTATCCAAGGTGACTTTGATCTGGTGCTGCTGGATGTGATGCTGCCGGATATGGATGGCCTTACAATCTGCAAGAAGGTGCGTGAGCTTTCAGATGTGCCTATTATTATGCTTACAGCCCGGGATGATGTAAATGACAAGGTTCAGGGCCTGGATATCGGTGCTGATGACTATGTGACCAAGCCGTTTGCCATCCCAGAGCTTTTTGCCCGTATGCGGGTTGCCCTCAGAAAGCATACTGCCCCTGAGCATTCCGGGGAGACGTCCAACGGTGAGGAGCTGAAGCTGAAAAATCTCACCATGAATATAGCCCGCCACGAGGTTATGGTGGGTGATGTGCTGGTGGAGCTGACCAAAAAGGAATTTGACCTTTTGGAATACCTTATACGCAACAAGCGCAGTGTACTTACCCGTGACCAGATTCTCTCCCAGGTCTGGGGCTATGACTATATGGGGGATACCAACGTGGTAGACGTTTATATCCGCTATTTGCGGGCCAAGCTGGATGATAAATTTAATGAAAAATACATTCATACTATGCGGGGGGTAGGCTATGTCGTCAAAGACTAGTCTCTGGAAAAGAATCATCAATTATCCAAAGCAATGGGAAATTTCCATCCGTCTTACCCTGATTTATACCGCGGTTATCACCATTCTTTTGGGCTGTGCCTGTATGGCCTCGGTTATTGGTATGTATTATATAATTTACCATCAGGCCGAGACGGAAATGACCATCAGTGTGGAAATAGCTCTGGATAAAATGAATGACCCACAATTCATGAGTCAGGCGGCAGAAAAACCCCATGAGGCCACGGAGGAAGTACTGCTTCCGGGAGTGGTACTGAGGGTGGCCGATGAGAATGGCAATATTGTGTACGACACGGACAAGCATTTTGCTTCGGTGGACAGGCTCAGGGAGAACTTTACTGATGACAGAATGTTTTGGGTTTCCGACAAATACCAGCTGGCACGGCTGAAGCACTTCATGATTTACTACCATGAGGTGCCTATGGAATATAAGGGGCATAACTATACCCTGATTTTCAGCCGAGTTATTACTGCTGAGCGGCCAATGCTGGCCAAGATGCAGGAGCGTCTCATTTTAGGCGGTGCAATAGGTATTTTATTGGTTGTGCTGATCGTTTACATCGGTATAAAGCGGGCCTTCAGGCCTCTCAGGGATTTTATTGCTACAGCCAAAACAATTGAGGTCAGCGACTTGAGTACCCGTATGGAGGTGCCTCCAAGCCATGATGAAATGACAGAGCTGGCTACCACCTTCAACAGGATGCTGGACCGAATTGAGGAAGGCTTTAAGCTTCAGCAGCGTTTCGTTTCTGATGCCTCCCATGAGCTGCGAACTCCGGTTACGGTAATTAAGGGATATGCTGATATGCTGAGCCGCTGGGGACATTCTGATGCGGACACTCTTGATGAGGGGATTAATGCCATAAAAACTGAGGCGGAGGACATGCAGGAGCTTATAGAAAAGCTGTTGTTCTTAGCCAGGGCTGACCAGAACCGTCAGATTGTGAACAAGGTTCCTCTGGAGCTTAGTGAGCTGGTGGAGGATGTCTACAAGAAGCTGAAGCTGACTGCCACCAAGCATACAGTGGAGCTCCTTCGCAACGAGGAAGGCTACATAATGGGTGACAAGGTCATTATGAAGGAGCTTATCCGAATTTTCCTGGAAAATGGTATAAAATACACCCCTGAGGGTGGCACCATAACCATTGACAGCCATGGGATGCCTCACTATATGTGCCTGGAAATTGCAGATAATGGTATTGGTATTGCCCCTGAGGACAGGGAGAAGATTTTCCAGCGGTTTTATCGTGTGGACAGCTCCCGAACCAAGGCTGCAGGGCAGCCAGGGGGAACCGGGCTGGGACTTTCCATTGCCAAGTGGATTGCAGATAATCACGATATTGGTATTTCTCTGGACAGCGAATTAGGGAAGGGTACCAAGTTTATTTTGATGATTCCTTTGATTGAATAAGAAAAATAGCGGTGAAGCTTTTCAAAAATGTAATCCCAATATTAAAGAAGCCCGTTCTGCGGTGTGCAGAGCGGGCTTTGAGTTTTAATATGAATTTGGCAATCAATTACAGAGTCTTGGAAATCAGAGCCATAAATACCAGATCCCCAGAGGAGGCATTCTCGATGCCGTGGCCTTCCCCGTCAGGGCAGTAAGTGGTGGTGCCTACACCGATGGTCATTTCCTTGCCGTTATCGTTGTAGAGGGCCTCACCCTGAAGAATGTGATAGGTCTCAGCATTGCCATGGTGCTCATGGAAACCGATGGAGCATCCAGGTGGAATGGTAACCTTGGCGAACATGTCGTTGCCACCCAGCTCCTTTTCCCCCAAGAGCTTTTCAATGGTGATGGTACCCTTGCCGCCAGCCTTGTTCTCAGCCTTTACAATGTTGCTTGTTAATGTCTGCATAGTTCTTTCTCTCCTTTATTGCACAATATGATAACCATATTATCTCACTTATGGTATATTATAACGTAGTTGTTCAAATTTTTCCTCTATTTAGGGGAAAAATATTCTTTATTGACGTTTCGTCGAGGCATAGGTTTTTCTCGACATAACGTAGTTGTTCGATATTTTGGAGCTTTAACCATGATTTACATATTAAAATTTGGTGCTAGCCTTTTGATGCCACCGGGAATTTTTATTTTAATATTTTTGGCGATGGGAATATGGCTTTGGCGGAAAAATGAGAAAAGGGCTGCTTCCATAGTCGGGGCGGTAACAATAGTATTTTATCTGCTGTCCACCTTTTGGTTTTCAGGACTGCTTATAGGTTCCTTGGAAAATAAGTATTCTATGCCAGAAAAATTTGATGGTGATTGTATTGTGATGCTTGGAGGCGGGGCCCTGTCCGGCACATCGGCATTGGAGGGGGAAGGGACTCTTTCCGGGGCTGCGGGCAGTCGTATGGCCTTGGTGGCCCAGCTGTATAAAAAAACTGGACTTCCAGTTATTGTCAGCGGTGGCCAGGTTTATGACGACAGCGGCAACGAAGCCCATATTGCCAGTCGGGAGCTGATGCTTCTGGGGGTTCCGGAGAATAAAATTCTTATTGAGGATAAGAGTCTTAATACACGGCAAAATGCCATATTCACCTGTGAAATTATCAGAAAACATGGCTGGAACAGGCCAATTTTGGTAACCTCTGCCTTTCACATGGATCGCTCGGTGCTGAATTTTGAAAAAGAGGGGATGGAGGTTATTCCTGCACCAGCGGATTTTCGTACAAATCGGCCCCAGAGCTTTAATGTGAACAAGCTCCGTCCCAATGCAGATGCTTTGAGTGACAGTGTAATTTATATGCAGGAAAAGCTCAGAAGTGTGGTGACACAGTATCTGGGTTATTGATAATCATAGAAAGTAAGGTCTTACAATGACAAAAAAATTAACCGAAGGCAGTCCAGCAAAGCTAATATTGTTTTTTACTTTGCCGCTAATTGGCGGAAATATTTTTCAGCAGCTATACAGCTTTGTTGATACCCTGATAGTAGGCCGCTTTTTGGGGGTTGAAGCCCTGGCAGCTGTTGGCTGTACCGGCTGTATAATGTTCCTTACAGTGGGATTTATAATTGGCCTGTCATCAGGACTTTCCATCTTTACTGGTCAGCGGTTTGGTGCCAAGGATTATGAGGGAGTTCATCACAGTGCCGCCGCTTGCTTGGTGCTGGCTTTGATGGTGGGCGTTATTCTGGCGATAAGCGGTTACGTCTTTTCCAGGGATGTGCTGGTATTTATGGATACGCCACCGGAAATACTGGAGGGGGCGGTGGACTTTATTTCCATTGTCTGTGCCGGTATTCCAATTACAGTGGTTTTCATGCTGGAGGCCAATCTCATAAGAGCCTTGGGGGACAGCCGTGCTCCAACCTATATTTTGGCCACAGCCCTTATTATTAATATTATTGTGGAACCATTATTTCTTTTGGTTTTTGAGTGGGGTATACCGGGGGCTGCCTACGGTATTTTGGTGTCCCAGTTCATCGGTGGCGTAATTGTGGTTACCTATATCTGGAAAAATATACCTTATCTGCGAATTCGCCGTCAGGACTGGCAGTATCTTGACTGGGACTTCATGAAAAAGCATATGGTCATTGCCTTGCCAATGGCCTTTCAGACTTCTATTATAGCTGTGGGTACTATTATTGTGCAGATGGCCCTGAATCGTCTGGGACCTGTGGCAGTGGCAGCCTTTGCGGCGGCCCAGAAGGTGGAGACGATTGCCCTTATGCCTATGATGTCCTTTGGTATTGCCATGGCGGCATATACGGCACAGAATTATGGTGCAGGAAAATTTGCCCGTATAAAAAAAGGCGTAAACCAGTGTATACTCATGTCCGGAGCCTTCAGTATTCTTGTGGGGATATTTATTGTTATTTTTGGTCCAAACTTCATGGAGCTCTTTGTGGGGGCTGAGGAGATTGATGTAATTGAGCTGGGGCAGGTATATCTGGTAACCACTTCTGCGTGCTATATTGTGTTGGCACTGCTGTTTATTTACCGTAATACCCTACAGGGACTGGGACAGAGCTTTGTACCAACTTTTGCGGGTATTATGGAGCTGGTTATGAGGGCCATCGTGGGTCTGTGTTTTGTGGATACACTGGGCTTCTGGGGGGCCACCATTGCCAGTCCTGCAGCCTGGTTTGGCTCCTGTATTCCTTTGGCTGTGGCCTACTACTACACCCTTCGAAGAATGAAGAAAAATATTCGAAAACTAAAAAGGGAACAAATAATTTCAAAATAAACAAGGACTTTTGAACTGAATAGAGAAATATGTAAGGTGAAAGACTTATAGGGGGGATTTTCTATGGAGTTAAAATTAAAATCCGGTTTTACCTTTGATTATGGCAATCTTGTGGGTGATGGCAAGGTTACCAAGGAAGATGTTAAGGAACTGGCTGGCAAGATTGATGAAGCCAACAAGGCCATTAAGGTAATGCGTGAAGAGGGCATAATCCGTGGGCATCTGTCTAAGGATGGCACTCCGGAGAAGGTTTATTTCTCCCAGCTGCCGTATGTGGAGGAGGGACATCTCAATTCTCCGGCTTCCATCAAGCATCTGAAGGAGCTGACTGCTTCCGTAAAGAATCGTGTGGATGCAGTGGTATCCCTGGGTATCGGCGGTTCCTATCTGGGGGACAAGGTTATTTTTGATGTTCAGTGTGGCGAGTTTTGGAATTCCATGACCACTGAGGAACGTGGTGGTATGCCAAAGATTTACTTCAGCGGCAACAATATTGATCCACGTCGCACCGGGGATTTAATCAAGGAGCTGGAGCGTTCAGCCCGTATCGCCAAGTCCCATCTGAAGCGCAAGCTGGTGGTGGATTTGATGGTTATTTCCAAATCCGGCGGCACTTTGGATACCATGTCCAATTTCATGGTTATCTATGAGGAGCTGAAGAAAAATCCGGATATTGAGGTGGAGGTAATCGCGGTTACCGATCCTAACGAGGAAAAGCCTACTATCCTGAAAAAGCTGGCCATGGACAACAACTGGCCACAGTACAGTGTTCCAGATGGTGTTGGGGGACGCTTCTCCATTTTCTGTGATGTGGGCCTTGTGCTGGCAGCTGTATGCGGCTTCGATATTGAGGCTTTCCTCAATGGTGCCAAGGATATGGATATTGCCTGCCAGAACGAAGATGTATGGCAGAATCCGGCTCTCCTTAATGCAGTGCTTAAATATATCGCCTCTGAGAAATATGGCCGTGATATGGAAGTTATGATGCCGTATGGTGATTATCTGAAATCTGTTTCCGAATGGTACATTCAGCTGTTGGCTGAATCCCTTGGCAAGCAGGTGGACAGAAACGGCAAGGACGTGTACTACGGCCGTACCCCTATTGTGGCTGTGGGTACCACTGATATGCACGCTCAGACCCAGCAGCATCAGGAGGGCAAGCTGAACAAGGTGGTTCAGTTTATCAGAGTGGAAAATTGGGATACGGATTTTGTTATTCCAAATTCCTTCCCAGAGGTGAAGAAGCTGGCAGATATTTCCGGCGTAAAGATGAGTCAGGCTCTGGAGGTGGCCCGTCAGTCCAATGCAGATGCTCTGGCTTCCAACAACCGCTTCAATGCTCTGTTCTCACTGCCAAAGCTGGATGCCTATCATTTAGGTGAGCTCCTTTATATGCTGGCCCTGACCATTGCTTATGAGGGTGAGCTGGCAGATGTGGATGCCTTCAATCAGCCTGGTGTTGAGGCCTATAAGCGCATTATGGGACCAAGTTTGCAGGCATTGAAGAAGTGACTTATATTTAATATTATTGCAGTGGGCAGGGAACTGCTGCGTTTAATTGTTCAACTCATCAGTCCCCGACCATATAACTTATTTTTAAACTAAATAATTCGGTATTATATGGCAGAAATTCGCAAGCGTGTATCCTTTTGCATGGTTTTTCTGTCAGCATAATATGTCGAAAAGGAGAGGCAAAAATGCAGGGAATGATTCAATCCCTTGCTGAAAAGGCTGGCCGGCATTTATTGCAGTTAATGACATTGCTGAAGGAAAATATGCTGGCGCGGGTGGCTTTATTTACAGTTATCTGCGCCCTTATTTTTCTGGTATTTACGGTAATTGATGGCCTGGGAGATTCCTCTCAGGCCATTACTGCTTTTTCGGAGGGGAATTTAAGCAAAGAAAATGAGGCTGTCAAAGGCGGCTTTAAGGAAATAAAGGGCATGAAGGAGGTTCAGGAGTTTAAGGGCCTATATAATCCCTTTGAAGAAAGCCAAGGAAGGCAGGGGCGGCGAGATGAATTTAAGAAAAGTGGTATAACAGAAGTTGACAACAGAAATGCCAACGGGAAAAATCCTTCCAAAGAAAATGTGAAGGAAGCAAAGGAGAAAAAAGCTACGAGGGGAACAGCTCCCAGGATAAAAGGTATTGTGGAGGGAGGCAGTGGCCCGGCGGTGTTGCTGGAGTATGGCGGAAGTCAATATATGCTGTCAACGGGAGATGTGGTGGACAACATATTCGTGGAGGCAGTGGGAGATAACAGTGTTAAGGTCAATGTACAGGGGAGAATAATGTGGGTAGAAAGATAATAATTATGGGGCTGGTTATGGCCTTGATGAATGTATTTTTGGGTATTTATACTAAGTGTGAAGCGTTGTCTATGCGGGTGGCTGATGGCAGCGCAGCAGAGCTTATCCGCTTTGCGGCCCGGGAGGGGAATATTAATGTGATTATAGACAGCGGGGCGGATAGTCATGTCAGTGTAAATTTTCAGGATATTTCCCCGCGGGATGCCATTGATAAAATTGTGCTGGCCAGTGGTCTTAGCATCAGTGAGCGGGAAGGCACTTTAATAATAGGCAGGGGAAAAAATATTGTGTCCCAGCTGGGGCAGGTCAATGTGATACCGGTTGCCTATGGGGATTTGGAGGAGCTTAAAAGGGAAGCGGAGCTGTATTTTCAAAACAAGTATTTAACGGAACCTAAAAAAGCCACTAAAAACAAGGATACCAACTCTGGGAAAGCAGCGGTAAATACCGTCAGCAAAGATGACATCAATAAGGAAGCAGGGAAAAGCTCCCAGCGGGTTGATGGCACTGGAAATAGCAGTAAAATCGGCAGCAATATCAGCAAAAATCCCCGGGTGGAAGTGGACATTAATACCCGCTCTCTGCTGGTATATGGTACTCCGGAGGAAGCCAGGGAAATAGGTCAGCTTTTAAAGAGGGTGGATATTCCGGCACCTCAGGTGGCTTTGGAAGCTAAGGTGGTGTCTATGAAGCGGGAGGATCTGGAGAAGCTGGGAGTGACCTGGGAGTGGACTAAAATTCCCCATGATTTTACCTATGATGCCACATTGAATTTGTTAATTTCCAAGGGCAAGGCCAAGGTGCTGTCAAGACCAAATATCGTCACCATGCAGGGGCGGGAGGCGGTTATAAATATTGGTGGAGAGGTTCCTGTTCCCGAGGTTTCTATTACAAATACCACAACCACTACCTCTATAAAGTACAGGCCGGCTGGTATTCTTTTGCAGTGCCGTCCCTTTGTAAACGAGGAGGGCTATATTGATTCCCAGCTGAATATTGAGGTCAGTGCCCCAAGCTATGTAAAGGAAATGAATGCCTACAGCTTTCAAAAGCGCTCAGCCCAGACAAGAGTGAGACTCAAGGATGGGGAAACTCTGGTTATCGGCGGTCTAATCAGCAGGGAGGAGATTAAGCAGCTTCAAAAGATTCCATTTTTGGGAGATATCCCTATTTTGGGAAACCTTTTCAAGGCAACCTCCTCTAAAGTGACGGAGGAGGAACTCACCATATTCATTAAGGCTACAATTTTGTGAGGCCACTAGAGCAAAGGTCTTATGATAAAAGATAGTAAAAAAAGGCTATATGAAAAACCTTCAACAGATAATTCAAATATGGTATAATGTTGAGGTGATGAGTGACTACACTTTTTGTAGTGAATGAAGTGAGGAATTACAATGGCGATAAGAGTGTTAATTGCTGATGATCATGCTCTTTTAAGACAGGGGCTTAAAAGAGTGTTAAATTTTGAAGATGATATTGAGGTTGTGGGTGAAACGGAGGACGGACAGGAGACCCTGGCTAGGACTTTGGTGTTGCAGCCCGATATTTTATTACTGGATCTAAATATGCCTGGATTGAATGGCTTGGACGTAGCCAGCCAGCTTCAAGCTGCAAAGTGTAATACCAAGATTATTGCCCTGACGATTCATGATAATGACAATTATGTATTGGAAATGCTGAAGAATGGTGCTTCTGGTTATCTTCTGAAGGATGTGGAGCCGGATATGCTCATTAAGGCCATTCACATCGTCTATGAGGGTGGCGCCTATATCTATCCCGAGCTGGAGGAGCGCATTTTCGGCAGCCTTTGTGTGGAGGACGATATTAACGAAAAGGCCAAGGAGCTGTGGCGTACCGGTCGCGGTGAACGCCTTACAGCCAGAGAGCTGGATGTGCTGTCCTGCATTGCCAAGGGCTTCAGCAACCAGGATATTGCTCAGGCCCTGTTTGTCAGTGAGAAGACAGTTAAGAATCACCTTACCAACATTTTCCGCAAGCTGAATGTTAATGATCGTACTCAGGCCCTTATTTATGTTTTGAAGCATAACATCATGAAACTTGACTAAGGCAATCTATGAGCCACGGCACCGCCTGCTGTGGCTCTTTTAATTTGCCCGTGAGTGGTGTATAATTATAAAGATGAATATGGTTCATTTAATTGCTTTTTGAAGAGGATAAAATGTATCCAATCAATTTGAAGCTTGATAACAGAAAATGTGCCGTGGTGGGTGGCGGTAAGGTGGCCTGCAGAAAGATAGGCAGGCTGCTGGAAAATAACGCCAGGATAACGGTTATATCCCCTGAGGTGGACAGTGAAATTCAATGCTGGGCCCGGGAGAATAAAATTACATGGAAACAGGAGACTTACAGTAAGGATTTGCTGGAAGGCTTTTTTTGTGTCTTTTGTGCCACGGATAACGGCGATGTGAACCGCCAGGCGGCAATGGATGCCAAGGCGGCCGGCATTCTGGTGAATGTGGCCAGTGAGCCGGAGCTTTGCGATTTTACGGTTCCCGGCGTGGTAAATCGGGGAAGGCTTCAATTTACCGTGTCCAGTGAGGGGGCCAGTCCCGCCTATACCCGCTTACTCAGACAGGATCTGGAAAAGCGGTATCATCATGGCTTTGGGGAAATGGCAGATTTTATTGACAGCATCCGTCAGGAGCTTATCCACGAAAAAAAAGAAGACAAGGCTGCCACCTCCCAACAGCGACAGAAAATTTGGCGTCAGGCACTGACACCGGAAATAATTGAACTAATTTACAATCAGGATTTGGATAGGGCGAAAAATGAAATCAGGAATGCAATTAATCGCGCTGGGTCTTAACCACAGAACAGCCCCCGTAGAAGTGCGGGAAAAATTCAGCCTGTCCCCGGAGATAATCCGGGAGGGCTTAAAAAAACTATATAAATATGAGCATCTCCACGAGGCCGTGGTCCTTTCCACCTGCAATCGTAGTGAGATATATGCAGTGGTGAGCCGAGGCTGCAGCAACGCCTTGGCCAGCTTTTGGGGAGATTTGAACAAAACGGAATGCTCCCAGGAGTTTTTCCATCGCTACACCT
The DNA here is from genome assembly GCA_002372665.1 of Anaerovibrio lipolyticus. GTDB lineage: Bacteria > Bacillota > Negativicutes > Selenomonadales > Selenomonadaceae > Anaerovibrio > Anaerovibrio lipolyticus_C. The sequence continues at coordinate 30,617 of DFHJ01000047.1, read as the reverse complement.
ATAAATACGAGGATGAGGACTGTATAGAGCATTTGCTGCGGGTTACCGCCAGCCTTGATTCTCTGGTTATTGGTGAGGGACAAATCCTCAGCCAGGTGAAGCATGCTTACGCTATTGCCCAGACTGCAGGTGCCACCGGCACAATTTTGAATCTTATGTTCAATAGGGCCATTGCTGCGGGCAAGAGAGTGCGCACCGAAACCCGAATTGCCTTTAATGCAGTATCTGTCAGCTATGCGGCAGTAGAGCTGGCAAAGGGTACCTTTGGAGATTTTTCCAATAGCAGTGTTCTGCTCTTTGGTGCGGGAAAAATGGCGGAGCTTACAGCCACCCATCTTATAAGCCATGGCTTGAAGAACCTTTATGTGGCCAATCGTCATATTGAAAGGGCAGAGCAGCTGGCAGATAAGTACGGCGGCATAGCTGTGGACCTTAATGATGTGTTTGAGCTTCTGGACAAGGTGGATATTATCATAACCTCCACCGGTGCTCCCCATTATGTTATTTACAAGCGGGAAATGGTCCATGTTATGGCAGCCCGTCAGGGGAAGCCCTTAATGTTAATAGATATTGCTGTACCGCGGGATGTGGAGCCGGATGTGGGCTGTCTTGCGGGGGTGAAGCTCTATAATATTGACGATTTGGAGGCTGTGGTAGATGACAATCTCCACGAGCGGCAGCGTGAAGCCGTCAGGGCTCAGCGTATAATTCAGGAAGAGGTGGACGCCCTTTTGGAGCGGTTTAACTATCTTTCCATGCAGCCTGTTATGGCGCAGCTCACGGACAAGGCAGAATTTATTCGGGAGCGGGAGCTGAAGAGAGCCATGCGGAAGCTGCCGGATTTAACAGAGGAAGAATACAAGGTGGTTGATAAAATGACCCATATGATAGTGCGCAAGATGCTTCGGGATCCTATGCGCATGGTCAATAATACAGCAGGCACCTCGCGGGAAAGAGTGCTGAAATTTGCCATCCGCAAGCTGTTTAAGCTGCAGGAGGAATCCATAGATGAGTGACAATAAAAAAGAAAAAATTGTAATCGGTACCCGCAGCAGTCAGTTGGCCCTGTGGCAGGCGGATTACATTGCAGACAGACTTAGAAAGCAGTATTCTGGTCTGGTGGTGGAAAGGGTGCTTATGACCACCAAGGGGGATAAAATTCTTGATGCCCCATTGGCTAAAATCGGTGGTAAGGGACTTTTTACCAAAGAACTGGAAATGGCCATGCTTAATGGTGATATTGATATAGCAGTACACAGTCTGAAGGATATGCCCGTGGAGGTGCCTGAGGGACTGAAAATAACTGCAGTTACCCAGCGGGAGGACCCGGGAGATGTATTGGTAAGCCCTAAATATAAGCTCTTTAGCGAGCTGCCTACGGGGGCCAAAATCGGTACCTCCAGCCTCAGAAGAAAGGCTCAGCTCCTAAGTGCAAGGCCGGACCTTACCATTTGTGATTTACGGGGAAATGTAAATACTCGCCTAAAAAAGCTGGAGGAGGAAAACTTCGATGGCATCATCCTGGCTGCGGCTGGCTTGAAGCGTCTGGGCTTTGGCAACCGAATTACAGATGTGCTGGACAAGAAGGTTTGTCTCCCAGCAGTGGGACAGGGGGCTCTGGCTGTGGAGTCAAGAGCTGATGACCAAGAGGTCAATGAACTGGTGGCCTTCCTTAACGATGATGATACACTTACTTGCACCAAGGCCGAGAGGTCCTTCTTAAACCGAGTTCAGGGGGGCTGTCAGGTCCCTGTGGGCGTATATGGCACCATGGATGATGGTGTCCTCACTGTGGAGGGGGTTATAGCCTCCCTCGACGGCAGCAAGGTCTACAGAGACCACATCATGGGCCAGCCAGCGGCTGCAGAGGCTTTGGGACAGCAGCTGGCAGATCGCCTTCTGGAAGCCGGCGGCCGAAGTGTTTTGGCTGAGTTAGGTATAGATTTGTAATAAAAGATAAAAGAAGCGGTGAAACTTTTTCGGCTTCATCCCTCCGTCCAAATCATCATGTAATGAGTGTTTAGTCGTCTTCGAAGGCGACATAGTCGCACATACATCTTGCCGTTCAAAGATATAGTGCCCATGATGAGCCTCCGGCAGGTGGACTCCGTTCTTGCAGGCGAAAAAATTCCCCGCGAGTAAAGAGAATAGTTCAGTATAATAGTTATGATATTGGCAGGTGACTGATGAGTTGAACAATTAGGACCAGTACGTTAAGAAAATTTTTGTTGCTGACCTTGATTATAGTGGGAAAAATCATCTGTTTGAGCGAAGTCCTGTAAGGGCGAAGCGAGTTATGATTTTTGCCACTATATAAAAGCAACAAAAAATTTTAGTGCTGGGCCGACGTGAAACTCAGCGGTCACCATGCCTATGTCAAGATAATATAAGGAGAACAATATGGCAGGAAAAGTATTTCTCGTAGGCGCCGGTCCCGGAGACTATCGCCTACTAACTATAAAGGCAGTGGATTGCCTGAAAATAGCCGATACCGTGGTATATGACCGTCTTGCAGACCCACGAATCCTTCAGTATGCCCCGAAGGACGCTGAATACATCTATGTAGGCAAGGCCTCCAGCCAGCACACCATGACTCAGGACAAAATATGTCAGCTTCTGGTGGATTTGGCCAAGGAGGGCAAGACAGTAGTACGTCTTAAGGGTGGCGACCCATTTGTCTTTGGTCGTGGTGGCGAAGAAGCCCTGCTTTTAAAGGAAAATAATCTGCCCTTTGAAGTGGTACCGGGGGTTACCTCAGCCATTTCTGTACCGGCCTATGCGGGAATTCCTGTTACCCATCGTGGGGTAGCAGCATCATTTTCCGTAATCACCGGCCATGAGGATCCTACCAAGGAAACCTCTGACATTAACTGGCCACAGCTGGCCAAGGCCACGGATACCCTTGTATTCCTCATGGGTGTGGCAAACCTGCCCAAGATTACTTCAAAGCTCATCGAAAACGGTAGACCAGCCTCCACCCCTATTGCTATTATCCGTTGGGGCACCAAGCTGAAGCAGCAGGTGTGGACCAGCACCTTGGATGATGCAGCGGATATGGCCAAGCGGGAGGCCATTAAGCCACCATGTATTTTCCTTGTGGGTGATGTGGTAAACCTCAGGAAGGACTTGGCATGGTTTGACAATGTGGCCATGAAGCCACTTTTTGGCAAGAAGATTTTGGTGACCCGTTCCAGGGCCCAGGCTTCCAAGCTAACCTTCCAGCTGGAGGAGTTGGGGGCAGAGTGCATCGAGGCACCTGCTATTTCCATTAAGGCACCATCAGATGAGTACAAGGCTTTGGACAAGGCTATTGGGTGCCTTGATAAATACAACTGGCTTATCTTCACCTCTGCCAACGGTGTAGAGCACTTCTGGCAGCGTCTTGATAAGGCTGGCAAGGATGCCAGAGCATTGGCTAACGCCAAAATTTGTGCTATAGGCTCTGCTACAGCAGATGCATTGAAGGCCCATGGGCTGGTGGCGGATGTAATTCCTGACCGCTATCAGGCGGAGGGAATTATTGAGGCCCTGAAGGGTGAGATTAAAGAGGGCTCCCGGGTGCTTATTCCTAGAGCTGCGGAGGCAAGGAAAATCCTTCCGGAGACCCTTAGAAAAACCGGGGCGGAAGTGGATGTGGTTCCAGCCTATGAAACAGCTATGGGAGATGGAGATGCTGAGGAAATCAAGAAGGAATTGGCAGCAGGCAATATTGCTGCCGTAACCTTCACCAGCTCTTCAACTGTAACAAACTTCCTCAAGCTGCTTGGGGGAGATACGGCTCTCCTTAGCAAGGTGAAGCTGGGTGCCATCGGTCCAATTACCGCCGAAACCATGAAGAAAAATGGCCTTACTGTAAGTGTTGAGGCTAAGGAATATACTATTGACGGCCTTGTGGAGGCCTTGAAGGAGGCATTTTGATGATTGAGCAGAAGCTGCGCCCTCGTCGTATGCGTATCAGTGAAAATGTTCGTGCCATGGTCAGGGAGACAAACCTCTCTGCCAAGGACTTTGTTTACCCAATGTTTGTTATTCCTGGGGAAAACAAGAAGGAAGAAATATCCAGTATGCCTGGCTGCTACCGCTATTCTGTGGATTTGGCAGTGAAGCTGGCCAAGGAGATTTATGAGCTGGGTATTCCTTCCGTGGAGGTTTTTGGCCTTCCGGAATACAAGGATGAAATTGGTTCCAGTGCCTGGGATATGAATTCCCCGGTTCAGCGGGCCATTAAGGCAATAAAGGAAGCAGTGCCAGAGCTGGTTATTATCGGCGATGTATGCCTTTGCCAGTACACCAGCCATGGCCATTGCGGTCAGCTTTGCGGCCATTATGTGGATAATGATGCTACATTGAAGCTGCTCCAAAAGGTGGCTGTAAGTCAGGCCCAGGCCGGTGCAGATATTATCGCTCCATCAGATATGATGGATGGTCGCGTGGCAGCCATTCGTGAAGCACTGGACGAAAATGGCTTCATTAACGTATCCATCATGTCCTATGCAGTGAAATATGCTTCTGGCTATTACGGCCCATTCCGTGACGCAGCGGATTCTGCACCACAATTTGGTGATCGTCGTGCTTATCAGATGGATCCAGCTAATAGTCGTGAGGCTATGAAGGAAGTGGAGCTGGATCTGGCTGAGGGCGCTGACATTATTATGGTGAAGCCTGCTCTTGCCTACATGGATATTATTTCCAAGGTTCGTGACCGCATTAATTTACCAGTGGCCTGCTACAATGTAAGTGGTGAATACGCCATGGTGAAGGCAGCTGCGGCCAATGGCTGGATTGACGAAAAGCGCATTGTGCTGGAAACCCTTACCAGCATGAAGCGGGCCGGTGCCGATATTATTATTACCTATCATGCAATTGACGCCGCCAAGTGGCTTATGGAGAAATAACAGATTAGCAGAAAGGAATATAATATGCTTAATTTAGAGAAATCTGCCGCCGCTTTTGAAGAAGCGAAGACTTTAATGCCCGGCGGCGTAAACAGCCCTGTCCGTTCCTATAGAAATGTGGACTGCAACCCTCCTTTTATTGAGCGGGCTGAGGGCTCCCATATTTACGATATTGACGGCAATGAATATATAGATTATGTGGGATCCTGGGGCCCAATGGTGGTAGGTCATGCTCATCCCCAGGTGGTAAAGGCCTTGCAGGAGGCGGCCACCCGTGGCACCAGCTACGGAGCTCCTACCCTTATTGAAAGTGAGCTGGCCAAGCTGGTAATGGAGGTATATCCTTCCATTGAGGTTATCCGCATGGTTAACTCCGGCACTGAGGCCACCATGAGTGCTTTGCGTCTGGCCCGTGGATTCACCGGTCGCAACAAGATTTTGAAGTTTATTGGCTGCTATCACGGCCATAGTGACAGCCTTTTGGTGAAGGCTGGTTCTGGTTTGGCCACCTTTGGCGTTCCGGACAGCCCTGGTGTTACTCCTGGTACTGCCAATGACACCATTACTATTCCATACAATGATTTTGAAGCCTTTACTGAGGTTATGGAAAAGAGCGGCCATGAGATTGCAGCTGTTATTGTGGAGCCGGTGGCTGGCAATATGGGATTGGTACTGCCAAAGCCAGGGTATCTTGACCTTTTGAGAAAGCTCACCAGGGAAACCGGTTCGCTGCTGATTTTCGATGAGGTAATGTGCGGCTTTAGAGCATCCTTGGGCGGTGCTCAGAAGGCCTATGCCGTTACCCCTGATCTCACTTGCCTTGGTAAGATTATTGGCGGCGGCCTTCCGGTAGCAGCCTACGGCGGTCGACGTGATATTATGAATCACATAGCTCCAGCCGGTCCTGTATATCAGGCGGGTACCCTCTCAGGAAACCCACTGGCCATGACAGCAGGCTTAGAAACATTGAAGATTATCACTGAGGAGCCGGAGCCAGGAGAACCGGATTACAGCCGTGTTCTCACCGTCAAGACCAAAAAGCTGGTACTGGGAATTGCCCAGAAGGCAAAGGAAGCCGGTGTAACCCTTCAGGTTCAGCAGGCGGGCTCCATGTTTGGCTTCTTCTTTAACGACAAGGAAGTAGTGGACTATGAAACCTCAGCGGCGTCCAATCAGGAGGCCTTCAAGGTGTGGTTCAAGGCCATGCTGGAGCAGGGCATCTATCTGGCCCCATCCCAGTTCGAAACACTGTTCATGTCCGGTGCCCACACCGATGAAGACATTGATAAAACCATCGAAGCTGCTGGTGTGGCCCTTAAAAAGGTTGCAGAGTTTTTGAAATAATCATACTGCTGAGTTGAACAATTAACGAAGCGGTGAAACTTTTTCGGCTTCAGACCTCCGTCCAAGTCATCATGCACTGTGTATAAAATTTCTTTCGAAGGCGACAGGGTCGCACGTACATCGGGGCGTTAATGTGTTTCGTGCTCATGATGAGCCTTCGGCAGGTGGACTCCAGTCTTGCAGGCGAAAAAATTTCCCCGCTTATAATCAATTTTTATTCATATTTTAATCAGATTTAAATGATAATATTGTATAAGAAGGGCAGGGTGATGTTGTGTTGAACATTGCCTGCATCAGTTTTGACATTTATAATAATAAGCAAATGCTTGAAGCGTTGGGCGATGGGCGTTAAGAAACTATTTTTTGCATACTTACACAGCGAGAAAACATCCACTGTTTGAGCGAGTCCTGTAAGGACGAAGCGAGTTTGGATTTTTCTTGCTGACTAATTAAAAGCAAAACAATAGTTTTACTATAAACACTTAGCGAACACAAGCCGATGGGCGCAGTGTAAGCTTAGTGTGCGTGTAAGGGCAGATGAAAGCCCGTATGCTTTCATCTTGCTTAGCCCTGAGTCCCTGGCTGAAAGATTTGCTTATTATTAAAAGCAATCATAATATACATTTACCACTGAATGTAGGAGGATTTTTGAAATGCTTAAGAAATTATTCAGTATCTTTTTAAGCGGTGTGTTCCTGTTCTCTTCTCTGGGCACGGCAGCAGCAGAGGTTCCAAACACCGCCAACGGCAAGCTGGGAGCTGTGGAAACAGTTACCTACGGTCAGGAGCAGACCGGTGCCATCGTAGAACGAATTAAAAAGCTGGAAAAGGATTATGAGTGCAGCAACACCAGCGGAGGTATGATGAATCGCATTAATAACCTGTACGACACAACCTTTGATAATTCTTCCAGCCCATCCCTTATTACCCAGCTCAATGCTCTGGAGTGGACTATTTCCCACAAGGTAAGTGCAGACCCTATCCAGAAGCGCATCAGCGATATGGAGCTGCAGATTAATGGCAAGAATTCTGATGCTTCCATCAAGAAGCGTATCGAAGGACTGGCAACCTTCGCCTTTGGCAGCACCACTATTCCGCTGAGCCAGGTGAATGTGCCAGCCAACACCTTGGTTAAGATTTCTCTGGTAACTCCAATTAATGCTAAGGAATTGAAAAAGGGCGACATTGTTAAGTTCAAGGCTGCAGAGGATGTTATCGAAAATGACATGCTTCTCATAACTGCCGGTGCCTTGGGTGAAGGTGTAGTTACCGATGTGTCCCAGGCTCAGAACTTCGGCCGTGATGCCAAGATAAACATTGATTTTAAGGACATGGAGGCTGTTGACGGCACCAAGATTGACATGACCTTAGGCGAGGAAGCCAAAGAAACCATGGAGCAGATGGGCATGGCAGCCGGTGCCAGCCTGGCCGGCATGATTATTCTTGGACCTATCGGTATCATTGGCGGTGCCTTTGTAAAGGGCAAGAACATAAATCTTCCAGAAGGCACTGAGATGTATCTCCAGACCGAAAAGGATTGCTCGATATACGCTATTCCAACCACCAGCGCCGAGCAGTTCTAATTCATCATTAAAAAGTTAAAATATTCATGGAGCCTCTTTCGATAAATTATCATTATCGGAAGGGGCTTTCTTGTGTTATATGGTTAAATGGAGTATCATATAGTAGAGTATGTATGCAATTAAGGGCAACTGGGCCCATTTTAGATAGGGGATTAATGTCCGATGAACAGAACTACAAAAGCATTGCTTTGTACAGGGTTAGTAATGGCATCCTTGGCGGTGCCGGAAATGGCAGCAGCTTCAAGATATAGTGCCAGCACAGACACGAATGCAGATGTGTTGGACTATCTGGAGAATAATAAGCGTTCTGCACGAACCAATGCAATTGCTGATGAGCAGAAACAATTGATACACGATGCCTTTGAGATGCGCAAGAATCTTAGGGATCCTCTGGACCCTAACAAAAATGTTCCTGTAGCCTTGGAAGGTGACGAGCTTTTTTACGATCAGCATACTGGTGACTTTTATGCCACTGGTAGTGTAAATATTACATCCTTGGATGCCCAGCGGTTTCAGACAGAGGAAGTTAAGGGCAATCTGGAAAATACAGAGATTAATGTTCCAGGGAAGGGACATGTGGTTCAGATTACTCCAGGACAGGCCAAGATTGTAGTGGATGGCTATAAAATTCAGTACAACTATACCAAAAAGACCGGAAAAATGGAGGATGTCAGCGGTAAAATCGATCATCAGTACATCAAGGGCAAACGCATCGAGATGTACCCGGATAAGATTATTGTTTATGATGGATACTTGACTAAGTGCTCAGCAGAACATCCTGATTATCGCAGCACGGCCTCCAAAATAGAGATTTACCCTGGGGACAGAATGGTATGCCATGATGTGAAATTTTGGCTGGCTGATGTACCCGTATTCTCTGCCAAGAAGCATACCGTAAGACTCGATAAAGATGAAGACGTAATAGAAATGCCAAGAATTGGCTATAATCACGATGATGGCTGGTGGTTAAGCAAGGATTTCAATTTCTATTTAACGAAAAACCTCTATTTAAACACTGAGTTATTTTATACCGGAAAATACGGATTTCACAGTCATGGTGCTGTAGTTTACGAAAATAATCTGGGTAAATTTGAGCTTATGACAGGTTATTACGAAAGCTCTAACAATAAGTGGGTTAAGAAGGCCCCTTCCTTTAGGTATACCAAATCAATTCCACTCAGTGATACACCATTTACGGTGGGTCTAAAATATGAGCGTGGTCACTGGAGCCAGAATAATATCCACAGTATGCACACTTATTATGGACTCACCTTAAGTCATGCCCCTATTGATTTGGGTGGCAATCATAAGCTGTATTTGAGTACTACTTACTCTGTAACTGATGAATCTGCTAACCATTCCAGGATAAAGGGTATGGGCTATGCAGCACTGTTAAGACGTGATGTGGATGACCGCTGGTCCTACTATACCAGATATAGTTATACGCAGGCTAATAATAAGAATTCAGTTTTTGATTATGACTTGGATAACTACTCCCGCAAGCTGTCAGCAGGATTTAGCTATAAAATTAATGCACGGGACAGAGTTTTAGTGGGAACAGCCTTCGATATGAGTAACTACACCCTTGCGGATATGGACGTATACTGGTTCCACGATTTCCATTGTCTGCAGCTGATTTCCCGTTATAGGGCAAAGAGGCATCAGGTGAACTTTACATTGCAGTTTAATCCTTGGTAATTAAGGAGCCATTATGGATAAATCTTTATTATTGAATGTTATAGATAAAATCCAGGGCTCAGAGGTCTTGGTAATTGGCGATATGATAGCTGATATCTACCTTGAGGGCACCATTTCCCGCATTTCACGGGAAGCACCTGTATTGGTGTTGGAGCAGGCTGCCGAAAAGGTGGTGGCCGGAGGTGCGGCCAATGTGGTAAACAATGCGGCAACCCTTGGTGGTAATGTTCACGCCGCAGGCCTTTTAGGTGATGACAACGGTGCCAAGGGCCTTACAGAAATACTTACGGGCCGTGGGGTGGATGTGGCAGGCTTTATAAAGGATGCCAACCGTGATACCATTTCCAAAACCAGGGTTATTGCCGGGGGCCGAACTACCGTGAGTCAGCAGATTGTGCGTATTGATAAGGAAACCAAGGAACCCATGTCCTCAGAGCACGAGGCTGCTATGTCACAGTATTTGGCAGAGGTTCTGCCAAAGGTTAAGGGAGTAGTCCTCAGCGATTATGGCAGTGGTACCATTACAGAAAAGTTGAAAAATCAGATTTTTGACTATTGTCATCAGAATGATATCCCTACCATTGTGGATTCCCGCTATGATATTTTCCGCTTTAAAACAGTGGATTATATTAAGCAAAATGATGCGGAGCTGGCTAACGCCGTGGGGCGCACTCTGAATAATGAGGAGGAGCTTATAGCTGCCGGCAAGGAGCTCTTGGATAAAATGGAAGCCAAGGGAGCCCTTATTACCCGCGGTGAACAGGGCATGACCTTGTTTATGGCTGACGGCAGTGTGGAAAACATCCCGGTTTCCGATAAGAGCGAGGTTTTTGATGTTTCTGGTGCCGGTGATACCTGTGTAGCTACAGTTATATTGGCCTTGGCAGCTGGAGTGGAGCCATTAACGGCAGCAACCTTGTCAAATATTGCCTCCGGAATTGCCGTAAGAAAAATGGGTACTTCCACCGTAAGTGCCAAAGAGCTTAGAGATTATATTACTAAACATATGTGAGGGATACTCCCTTGTTTTAAGGTATTTATTATGCTTATAGATGGTTCAAAAATAGCAGAATTTTGTAAGGTCCTGCGGGAGGGCGGACAGAAGGTGGTATTTACCAATGGCTGTTTCGATATTCTTCATGCAGGCCATGTGAGATATTTAAAAAAAGCCCGCTCCTTTGGGGACTGTCTGGTGCTGGGCCTTAACAGTGATGCCTCCGTAAGGCGCATTAAGGGGCCTGCCCGGCCTATTAATTGTCAGGAGGACAGGGCAGAGGTGGCAGATGCCTTGGGGTGCGTGGATTATGTAGTAATTTTCGACGAGCCTACAGCTGAGTCACTTATTACCAAGGTCCATCCAGATGTTTATGTAAAGGGTGGAGATTATACCTTGGAGACATTGCCAGAGGGGCAAATCGTTAAGTCCTACGGCGGAGAAGTGGAGCTGGTAACTCTTGTTGAGGGCCGTTCCACCACCAATATCATCAATAAAATTCAGGCAGGTGACAGCAATGGCTAATATAAAAAGTGTTCTTGTAGTAAAGCTTAGTGCCATTGGTGATGTGATTCACGCCCTGCCGGTGTCGTATGCCATTAAGGAGACCTATCCGGATGCGAAAATTACCTGGGTAGTGGAACCACCGGCTTACGACTTGTTAAAGGACAATCCATATATAGATAAGATTATTGTTTTTGAAAAGAAGAAATTTAAGTCCTTTAAGGGCTTTTTAAAAAATTATGGACCTTTTTCAAAGATAATCAGGGCAGATCGTTATGATGCTTCCCTGGATTTGCAGGGGCTGTTTAAATCTGCAGCAATCGTGTGGAACGCTAAGGCCCGTCTTCGCCTTGGTACCTGCAACATGCGGGAAATGTCCCACAAAATAAGTCGCCCGGTAGTTGGTCCTAATTCCAATGGCCACATTGTGGAGCGTTATCTGGACGTGGCCAGAGCTTTGGGATGTAAAGTGGAAAATGTGGTATTTCCCATGGAAATTTCAGAGCGTGACCGTATAGGGGCTGAAGGGGCTATGCAGCAGGCGGGAGCCCGTATGGAGAATCCCTATGTGGTGCTGGCTGTGGGTGCCAACTGGCCCAATAAGCGTTGGCCCACCAGATACTATGCCCAGCTGTCTGACTGGCTTTATGGTATGAAATTTATTCCAGTTATTATCGGTGGTGGTGTTTTGGACAGCACATTGGTGGCAGATATTGAAGCTGCGGCAGAAATTCCACCGATTAATTTAGTGGGTAAAACCTCGTTAAAGCAGCTTGCCTATATTATTCAACAGTCTCAAGCTGTAGTTGGTGGCGATACTGGACCGGTTCATCTGTCCGCAGGACTTGGAAAGCCAACGGTAATGGTGATGGGACCTACTGATGCAAACCGCAATGGTCCTTACGGACAGCTGGAAAATGCCATTGAGGCCAACCGACCATGCAAATATTGCTGGAAAAGGGCTTGCCCAAAGGGATTGGAGTGCCTGTCAGTGATTCATCCTAATGAGGTGGAAAAGAAGCTGAAGCCTCTTTTGCTTAATAACTGATCTATGAGAGAGTTTATGGATATAAACAGTTTAAATATAAAAAAAATCTTAATAATCGATTTGGCTTTTATCGGTGATGTTATATTGGCTACACCGGTTACCAGGGCTTTAAAGACCAAATGGCCTGAGGCGGAAGTCACCATGCTGACAGTACCATTTACACAGCCTGTTGCCCAGATGAACCCCTATGTTGACAATACTCTTATTTATGATAAGCGGGGAACCCACAGGGGATTATCAGGTATGTGGCAAATGGCCAAGGAACTGAAGCAATATAAATTCGACTTAGCTGTGTGCATGAACTTTGCAGTCCGGGGAGCTGTGGTTGCCTGGATGGCACGGATACCATATCGTTTGGGGTATGACGCCCAGCATGCCAGCTTTTTCCTTACTTGGACAGCCAGTCATATACGAAAGGGAATTAAGCATGAAACAGAAAATCATTTGGAAGTACTGGAGCCCTTTGGGTTTTCAACAGAAGATACCTCGTTAAAATTGGAGCCTCCTGCTGAGGCAATTTCTTCTATGGAAGCGAAGTATAAACAATATGATATTGAAAAGGACAAGTATTATGTAGTATGTCCCATGGGAAGCTATGAGCGAAAAAATATGCCAATCTCCATGGCGGTTCAGCTTATTAGGGACATTAAAAACACCTATCCTGTGTATCTTATTGGAGGTACTAAGGAGAAAATTGAGCTTATGGGTTATGCCCAGGCTGGACAGTTATCTGAGGCTCACGTTTTTGCTGGCACATTGAATTTACAGGAGCTAGCAGTATTTATAAAAAATGCTGCTGGGATGGCTACAGTGGATACTGGTCCTATGCATATAGCTCAGGCGGTTGATTGCCCTACAATTGCTGTTTTTGGCCCAACGGATCCTACAGTATGGGGACCAAGAAATGAAAATAGTTGTTATATTTACACTCGGGAGCAGTGTTCTCCGTGTTGGGGAAAGGGTGAGTGTAAGGATAATGTTTGCATAAAAAAAATTAAGGCAAAGGACTTATATGAAAAAATACAACAATATTCTGGTCATTAATCTTATGCATATTGGGGATTTAATGCTGGTAACTCCAGTACTTAGAACCCTGAGAGCCAATTATCCTAATTCCAGAATAACCCTGCTGGCGGATAAGAAGCTGGCAGATCTGGTGGTGCGCAATAAATGGATTGATGAGTGCTTATTGATAGATAAAAAGGGTGCAGATAATGCATTGCCAGCCTTTATAAAATTCATTAAAAAGGTTCGTCAAAAAAAATATGATCTGGTAATAAATCTCCACCGCAATGAAAGGGCGTCAGCCTTGGCGGCCTTTAGTGGGGCCAAGACCATTGTGGGCTACAGCAAGCCCATATTTTCTCTGTGGTTTACAAAGGTAATGAACAATCCTTCAGTGGCTCATCATATTGGCTGGGGACCATTTCATTTGCTTCCACCCTATAAGTATGTACCAGGCTGGGAGCATCAGGTTCATGCCCATCTTAATGTTTTAAAGGAAGCACTTAATATAGAGAAAATCGACGATGGTGGCTTGGAAATGTGGGTGAGTGAAAAGGATATCGCCTCTGCTGATAAAATTTGGCAGGACAGCTTTCCAAAGGTTACCAAGGTGGTGGCCTTTAATATAGGTGCCAGCTGGATAACCAAGCGATGGATAGACAGCTATTTTGCCCAGTGTGCGGACCAGCTTTTGGATAAGGGCTACGGGGTGGCGTTCTTTGGCGGTCCAATGGACACAGAAATTGTCAATAAGTGCATTTCCCGGATGAAAAATAAGAACAGCGAACTCATAAAGGTATTTACGGGAAAGCTGTCTTTGGCAGAGCTGGCGGCCATGCTGAAAAGATGTGCCCTTATGCTCACCACAGACTCTGGACCAATGCATGTGGGAGTTTCCCAAAGTGTACCAGTGGTTACCATGTTTGGTGCCTCTCCGGTGCCGGGATTTTATCCCTATGATGCCAAGGATGTGCTCATAAAGAGTCCTGAGCCATGCCATCCATGTGGAATTCATCAGTGCCCACATGATGGGGATAGGAATTTGGCATGTATGAAGAATATTACAGTAGAAACCGTTATGAAATACGTATGGGAGCTGCTGGAAAAATACGAAGATAAGGCGGGAAATATGCCAAGAGAATATGGTGCATATCATTGCCGTGTCGTAGAAGTAACAAAAGCGGAGTAAGGAGGAAGTAGTATCATGACCACAAACAAGGATAGATTAAAGGAGTTTGTCACCTCAGGCATGTCCAAGGTGCATATTCTTGTGGTAGGTGATGTAATGCTGGATAAGTATTACTATGGAGAAGTAACCAGAATATCACCGGAGGCCCCTGTGCCAATTACCCGTGTGGTTGACACCAAGGACACCATGGGTGGTGCTGCCAACGTAGCCCATAACTTGGCCCTTCTTGGTTGTAAAACATCTATTGCTGGTTTTGTGGGTGATGATTACCATTGCCAGACCTTGGTGGATAAGTTTATTTCCCGTGGCATAGACTATAAAGGAATAATTTACCGTGAGGAGCCTACCACTACAAAGCTACGTGTTATAGGCGGCCATCAGCAGATGCTTCGTCTGGATTTTGAGGACACGGAACCAGTAAAGCCTCTGTATGCAAACCGCCTTTTGAATTTCGTGGAGCAGTCACTGGATGATTTGGATGCAGTTATTCTCTCCGATTACGGCAAGGGGGCTTGCACCGATGAGGTTTGTGAAAGTGTTATTGAAATGTGCAATAATGCAAATGTACCAGTGCTTGTCGACCCTAAGGGGCGTGCTTGGACCAAATATACAAATGCTGATTATATTACCCCAAATGTTAAGGAAATCAACGAGATTCTGGAAAAGCCTATTAAGAATCGTGATGAGGCCATTCAGCAGGCAGCTACATATATCATGAGTAAGTTCAAGATTAAGAATGTGCTGGCTACCCGTTCTGAGTGCGGTATGTCCATGGTATCACCAACGGAGACAGTTCATATTCCTACAAAATCTCAGGAAGTTTTTGATGTTTCCGGTGCCGGTGATACTGTTATAGCCGTATTTGCATTGGGTATCGCAGGAGGCCTGATTCCTCGTGAAGCCGCATACCTTGCTAATCTGGCAGCCAGTGTAGTTGTAGGCAAGCTGGGCACTTATGCCGTAAGCAAGGATGAGCTGGAAAATGTACTGATGCAGAATTCTAATTCTGAGGAGGATAAATAATAAATGATTATTGTAACCGGTGGTGCCGGCTTTATCGGCAGCAATATTGTAAAAGAGCTTAACCGTCAGGGACGCAGTGACATACTCATCGTTGACGATTTAAATAACCGCAAGGAACAGAGTCAGTCTTATCGGAATCTTCGTGGCTTGCAGTTCATCGATTATATGCACAAGGATGACTTCCTCACTGCCATTCAAAATAAGGACTTTGATGGTGTTGATGTGGATGTAGTGTTCCATGAGGGGGCATGCTCCGATACCATGGAGTATGACGTAAACTACATGATGAAGGCCAACTACGAGTATTCCAAGGCAGTGCTTCACTTCTGCATGGAGCATCGGATACCATTTCTTTATGCCTCCTCTGCGTCCACTTATGGTGCAGGAGAAAATGGCTTCCGTGAGGGAGACGAGTGTGAGGATGCTCTGAATCCTTATGCCTATTCCAAGCTGTTGTTTGACCGTTATGTGCGTCAGGTGATGTCAGATACCCAGAGTCAGATTGTGGGCTTGAAGTATTTTAATGTATACGGTCCTCAGGAGCATCATAAGGGAAATATGGCCTCCATTTTCTATCAGCTGTATCATCAGGTGAAAAATGATGGAGTATGCCGTCTTTTTGAAGGCTGGGGCACGTTCAGTGATGGTACCGATGTACCAAATGGCGGTCAGAAGCGTGACTTCATCTACGTCAAGGACGTGGTAAAGGTAAATCTTTGGTTCTGGCAGCATAAGGGACCAAGCGGAATCTATAACTGTGGTACCGGCAAGGCCCATACCTACAATGAGGTGGCTGACAGCGTAATCAAGGCACTGGGCACTGGTAAAATTGAGTACCGTGATTTCCCGGAGGTATTAAAGGGCAAGTATCAAAACTATACTGAGTCTGATACCACCAAACTTTTGGAGGCTGGCTACGATCAGGGCTTCTATGATATGTATGAGGCCGTAAAGGAATATTGTGACTTCCTTGATGCCGGTGGCTACTTTAAATACGGCAAATAGGTATTTTTATGAAAAAGGCAGTTTTTTTTGACCGTGATGGTACCCTAAACGAAGAGGTCCATTACCTTCACAAAATCGAAGACTTTAAGTGGATAGAGGGCGCTATAGACGCCATAAAGTATTGTAATGACAATGGTTATTTGGCCATTGTCATTACTAATCAGAGCGGAGTTGCCAGAGGCTATTACCCTGAAAGTGACATCATGAAGCTCTATGATTGGATGAACGATGATTTGGCAAAGCATGGAGCCCATCTTGACGGCATATATTATTGTCCCCACCACCCAACAGGGATGGTTAAGGAGTACGCTATAGAGTGCGATTGCCGAAAACCTCTTCCAGGGATGCTTTTTAAGGCCCAGAAAGAACATGATATTGATTTGAGTGCCTCATATCTTATAGGCGATGGAGCCAGAGATGTGGAATGTGCTGAGGCTGCTGGTGTAAAGGGAATTCGCTATCTGGGCGGCAATTTGTATCAGGCCCTTGTTAAAGGCATGAAATAGATTTTGTTGAGAAGGATGTATTGATAATGTCAGATTTGGCAGTTATTATTTTGACAAAAAATGAAGAAGCGAATATTGAAGATTGTATAAAAAGTGCAATGTTTGCAGATGAAATAATAGTAATAGATTCAGGAAGCACTGATAATACACAGGCTAAAGCTGAAGCCTTGGGAGCTAGATTTGTGGTACATCCTATGGGGGATGAGGGCTTTGCTGGGCAACGTAATTTTGCTTTAACACAGACAAATGCCAAGTGGGTGTTCTACCTTGATGCAGATGAGAGGCTGACTCAGGAAGCAGGAGAAGAAATTAAGGCAATAGCACACTCTGATAAGAAAGCTGCCTACAGAATAAAAAGGATTAATGTGTTATTTGGTCAGATGATGAAATATGGTGCCCATGCCCCGGACTGGAGTTCCCGGTTATATCCTCGTGATTCAATACACTGGATTGGAAAAGTACACGAGCATGTTGAAACTTCTCTTCCATACCATGATTTGGCTGGTGTAATGCACCATCACACATATAATGATTGGGGTCGGTATTTTGAAAAGTTTAATCAATACACCACTCTTATGGCGGATCTTATGCATACACAAGGGAAACGCGCATCCTTTGCCGATATTTTATTTCATCCAATATTTGCGTTTTTCCGCTTCTATATTCTGCGGTTGGGACTGTTAGATGGCAAACAGGGATTGATTTTTGCTTTGAATCATTATTTTTACACTATGATAAAATATGTTAAGCTTTATTATAAGCAATGGGAGGAAAAGTAGGATATGCGCTTTGCAATAATGGAGAGTGTGGTAACCCCAGGGGGACATGAAATAGATTTTGACCGCATTTTGGTAGAGGAATTGTCAGCTTTGGGGCATACTGTTGAGTTTTATGTTCCGGAAGGACATGAGTTCAAATGGCATTATGGGGTGCCTGTACATCATATCTCAGGCACTGGTGTTTCTTATCGTGGTGCTCATGGGGTAAAAAAAATTCTTTTGTCGGCTAAAAGAGAATGGCATCGGCAAAAGTGGTATAAAGCCATGTATGAATACGCAAAACAAGGTGCATTTGATGCCATTATTTTTCCATCTGCTACCTATCGTTATTTGCGTGCCCTTCAGCATAATCCGTTGCAAAATTCAATGGTACCGGTGTTATTTTTAATTCATGGTGCAACTCCAAATGAAGCAGAAAGACTCAATGAGATGGTGAAAAAATTTGATAATCGGCCTAATATCCGTATAGGGGTGCAGACTTTCGCCAAGAATAAATTGCATTTAACTGCAAAGTACTTATCCGTGTATGGTCCCCCTAATTATATACCGCGGGATATAGAGTATGTGCCACACTTTCCTGCAGATGATGAGATACTTACAATCGGTTTTTTTGGCCAGTATCGTAGAGAGAAAAATTTAGAGACGTTTCTGGAAGCTTTTTTGTCCGGGGAATATAAACGCAGAGTGAAATTGTTTATACAAGGTGCTACCCAGACAGCGGAGGATGCAGCAGACTTTGAACGGATTATCAACAAGTATAAGGCTCATGAAAGTATGGAGTTTCTACATAAGCCGTTAATTGGCATTGATTGGCAAAAGGCTATTGCCAGTGTAGATGCCGTTGCTATTCCCTATGGCAATGACCGGTATTTATACCATACGTCTGCATTGATTAGTAATGCTATGGGATATCAAAAACCGATTATTGCAGCTGATAATGTTAATCCAGAGATATTGAAAGAATACAATATTGGTAGGGCATTTAAAAACAATGACATGGAAGACTTGCGTAGGACATTGGAACTGTTTATTAATGGATATGGTGAAAATAGGTCGAAATATGCCAGTGAGTTAACTCGTGCTTATAATGATTATTCCCCACAAAATCTGGCAAGAAATATTGTATCTTTAGCAGATGAAACATATGATAATGTCTAAATGAGAGGCCAGGAGGATTATTTATGGTAAGAGTAAAAGTGAGTACAGACGATGTAGATATTATAAAGCAGACTCCAGGCCGTAAGGGGATATGGGGTGATTACCAGTTTTTTGTCAACGATGATACCTATGACTGTGATTACTGGTTTGTATTATATGGCATAGATAGGAAGGTTACAGCGAAATGTCCACCGGAAAATACATATTATGTGGGGGGGGAACCAACCTCCACATGTAAATTCCGCAAACCTTTTATTCAACAGTTTAGCAATATAATAAGCAGTCAAAATAGGGATTATGGTGTGCCCTGTGTGCGTAAGTTTTCCAGTTTGCGTTGGAGTGTGGGGGCAAAGATGGTCAATGGCAGCTGGCTCCCAGAGCAGGACAAAGACTATGACGAGCTGAAAAATATGGAGAGTGTTCCCAAGACAAAGCTGTTGTCCGTAATAAGCTCTAAAAAGACTCTTACCCCGTTGCATCGTAAGCGGATAGAATTTGTGAAATTATTAAAAGAAGAATTTGGGGATAAAGTAGATTTATTTGGTCGTGGTTTTAACGAATTCGAGGATACATGGGATGTTATTGCTCCGTATAAATACCACATTGTAATTGAAAATTCCCGTGAAGAAAATTACTTTTCCGAAAAATTGATGAATGCATATTTGGCAGAAAGTTATCCAATATATTATGGATGCAGTAATATATTGGATTACTATCCGTCAGAGGCTATGACCCAAATTGATATAGAGAAGCCTGAAGAAGCCATACAGGTTATTCGCAAGCTCATAGAAGATGACCCGTATGAAAATCATTATTCAGCAATCAAAAAGGCAAAAGATCTTACACTGGACAAGTATAATATATTTGCTGTTTTTGCAGATGCGATAGAGGCCAAAACTTGCGATAACCCAAAAGAAGCAAAGGAAATCACCCTCTGGCCTTCAAAAAAATGTAAACGACTGGCACGGCTAAAGCGCATGATTTTTGGGGAATAAGATGATTAATTGTGCTTATTGTCAATTTCTACTAACAATTACGAAGCAAGGAGGATGTGCTTATTGAGGTATTTATTTATATGTGTTACAGAATTTCAACTTCTGAGCGCACTTAATATAAAATATCATTTATTGGAAAATGATGATGTAGATATTATTATACGCAATAATCACAAAAATGATGATATTATAAATAGAATTGTAAAAACTAATCTTTTTAGCCATGTGTGGTTTTTTCGGCACGAGAAAGAAGGATTACATCAATATATTCGTAATATTACATACCATAGAGATGGAGTGGGGCTTTTTAAGGCATTTTCTAATAGCGTTTATATGCTAAAGAATAGGATATTGGAATATATATACGGAGAAGAATATCTATTATTTTCAAATATTGAGGGTGATGGGGCAATAAGTGAATTTAAGTATGATGAGGTTTTTTTTCAATCACTTGATCCTTTGATTAGACTATTATTAAAACAAGTAAAAAAACATAATGCTGCTTGTAAATGGAATCTTCTAGATGAAGGAACCATGTCATATTTCGGCGTAGAGGCAGAAAACTATATTTTTGATAATGTTTATCTTTACGAGCCTGCTCTATCTGTTAGTTATGATGATAATGACAACTTTATTAGAATTCCACGGATTGATAGAAAAGATGAAAAGTTTATTAATCTAATCAATATGGTATTTGATTGGCATGATATTTACGGCAAAGAACTGGACAAGGCGGTAATATTTTTAGATCAAGGTTATCAGGCAATGCCGGCATACCTCAAAAACCCAAATCTTTTGAAAAAAATTATATTTGCTAATCCGTATAAAAAACATCGCAGGTTGGCATACTTATATGACGCGGAAATATATTGGTTTAAAAAAGTTATTAGTTGGGTTGGTATAAAAAAATATATAAAATTTCACCCGCGAACATGGTATTCAATGAAGCAGGAATTCAATGATAACGATATAGAGATACTGCCAAATAATGCAATTCCATGGGAAGTTATTTGTATCAACATGTATGTAAAAAACTCTATTTTCATAACGGTAAATTCAAGCTCTGCGTGCATGTATGAGGCGGTTATAGGAAGACCAGAAGACAATAACTATTATATTCTTTTAGATCAGTTGGTTCAGGCAAAAGATGGCTTTGAGGATGGCATGTTTGATCGACTATTACATCTTTATCCACAAAAACTTTTTATACCGAATACTGAGGAAGAATTAAGACGTATATTTAATGAGTGTTTATTGAAAATAGCAGAATGATTAGGAGGATTTATAAATGAAATTTTGTACCAAATGTATTATGCCAAATACTCGTCCTGGAATTACCTTTAATGAAAAAGGGGTCTGTATCGCTTGCCAGAATAACGAGAAAAAGAGTCTGGTAGATTGGGACTCCAGAATGGAAGAATTAAAGGCTCTTTGTGATAAGTATCGCAGAAAAGAGCCAGGTCAGTATGATTGTATTATTGCGGTTTCCGGTGGTAAGGACAGTCATTTTCAGGTTCATGTCATGAAAGAAATAATGAACATGAATCCATTATTGATTACAGTAGAAGATTTCTTCACTATGACTGAGGCTGGAAAACATAATGTTAAGAATATTTCCGAAGCTTTCGGTTGTAATATGATTTCCTTCAAGCCAAACCGCAGAGCTGCAAAGGTTATTTCACGGTACATGTTTGAAAAATATGGCCGTCCTTTGTGGTATGTTGACCGTTTACTTTATACGGTACCGCTGTATTACGCTGCAGCGTTAAACATTCCATTGCTGGTATATGGGGAAAATGTTTCTTATGAGTATGGCGGGGTCAATGACAAGGAAACTTATTCTGCCCGTGATCAGGTGTTCAACGGTGTTGCTCCAGGGGTAGATTTGCAGGAATTGGTTGATGCTGGTGTTCCTAGGGATGAACTGACATATTTGGAGGCTCCTTCCAAAGAACTGTTGGAAAAGCTGGACCCAATTTATCTTAGTTATTTTGTTGAGTGGAATGGCATCAAAAATTATGAGTTCTCCAAGCGTCGTGGGTTTAAGGATTTGACCCATGAATGGGATAGAACAAATCATATTGAAAACTTTAACCAGATTGATAGCTATGGTTATCTTCTTAATGCATGGATGAAATTCCCTAAATATGGTCATGCCTATGCTACTGATTATGCAGCCAGATGGGTGCGCTATGGCCTGTTGACTCGTGATGAGGCTGTTAAACTGGCCGAAGAGAGAGATCACAATGTTGATCCTAAAATTGTTGAGGATTTCTGTGCCTTTACAGGAATGACAATAAAAGAATTTTACGAAGCATTAGACAAACTGTATAATAAAGAAATTTTTGAGCAGAATACTTGGGGGCAGTGGAGACTAAAAAAAGAGAATATTGAGGAACGCCGCCATCCTAAGTGGTAAAAGAGGTAAATTAAAATGCAGTCATCATTTAAAATTGGCAATATAGCAGTAGGTATAGGTGAAGAACCACTGGTAATTCCTGAAATGGGGATTAATCATGGTGGTTCCTTGGATGTGGCAAAACAAATGGTTGACGCTGCTGCACGGGCAGGGGCAAAGCTCATCAAACATCAGACACATGTGGTGGATGATGAAATGAGTCATGCAGCCAAAAAAGTTATTCCAGGCAATACCAATATATCTATTTATGATGTAATGGCGCAATGTGCTCTTTCTGAGGAAGATGAGTACGCGCTCATGAAATATGTGGAAGCAAAGGGAATGGTTTTTCTTAGTACACCATTTTCCCGTGCTGCCGCAGACAGACTGGAAAAGTTTGGAGTACTGGCATATAAGATTGGCTCGGGAGAATTAAACAACTATCCATTAATTAAACACATTGCTTCTTTTGGAAAGCCAATGATTGTTTCTACTGGAATGAATGACATTACCAGCGTTCAAAAAGCTGTTTACATTATGGAAACAGCCGGTGTGCCATATGCACTGTTACATACTACTAATCTCTATCCTACAGAGCCTAGATTGGTGAGATTAGGTGCCATGCAGGAAATGATGACTGCATTTCCTGGCGTTCCAATAGGCTTATCCGATCATACTTTGACAAATACCTCGTGTATAGCAGCAATGTCACTGGGGGCAACTATCGTTGAACGCCACTTTGTAGACAGTAAGATGCGTAATGGTCCAGATGTTATCTGTTCAATGGATGAAAAAGAATGTTCTGAGTTAGTTGTAGCTGCACGAGATATTCCCAAAATGATGGGCGGAAAAAAAGAAGCTGCGAAGGAAGAACAGGTAACTATCGACTTTGCCTTTGCCACGGTGGTTTCTATTAAACCAATTAAAGCTGGTGAATTATTCACAAAGGATAATTTATGGGTCAAGAGACCAGGTACAGGTGAGATTTTGGCAGAGAAATATGAAGATTTACTTGGTAAAAGAGCTGCTGTTGATATAGAAAATGATACTCAGATTACTTGGAATATGATAGAGGGATAGTTTTATGCAGAAGAAAAAGGTCATGTTCATTTCTGGGACCAGGGCAGACTATGGCAAAATGAAACCTTTGATAAAGGCACTGGATCAGGATGATGCGTTTACAGTGTATATTTTTGTCTGTGGAATGCATTTATCTGAGATGTTTGGCAGTACCTACGAGGAAATCCAGAAAGACGGGTATGAAAATATCTATATAGCATATGGCTTATCTCAAACTCAAAATAGCAGCGTAAATCTTGGCAATACCATTACCTGTCTGTCTGGTTATGTTGAAAATATTAAGCCGGATATAATTTTCGTTCATGGGGACAGAATGGATGCACTTGCCGGCGCTGTTGTTGGTGGGCTGCATAATATTATGGTAGGTCATATAGAAGGTGGCGAGTTATCTGGTACAATTGATGAGTCAATTAGACATGCCATATCAAAATTTGCTCATGTTCATTTTGTTTGTACAGAGGAAGCTCGAAGCCGGCTCATACAGTTGGGTGAGGAAGAAAACAGAATTTTTGTAATAGGTTCACCTGATATTGATATTATGATCAGTGGTAGTTTGCCTTCCATTTCCGAGGCGAAAGCAAGATATGATATTGATTTTGAACACTATGGAATAATGATGTATCATCCTGTTACTACGGAATATGATGTCATAGGAAAAAAGGTGAAAACTGTAGTAGATGCAGTTATTAAAAGCAAAAGAAATTATATTGTAATATATCCAAATAATGATTTGGGTTCAGAAGTAATCCTGAATGAATATAAAAGATTTGAGGGAAATGAACATTTCAGACTATTTCCTTCTTTACGTTTTGAATACTTCCTTGTACTGTTAAAAAATGCGGATTTCATGATAGGAAATTCAAGTGCTGGTATAAGAGAAACGGGAATATATGGTGTTCCTGCAATTGACATAGGCACAAGACAAAATGGTCGTTATTCGGCTTCTAAAAATACTAATTTACAACATGTTGTTGAGGATACACAGGAAATTCTTGATGCTATTGGATGCACTGAAAAATATAAAACCTCATCCTTTATTTTTGGTAATGGAAACAGCACAGAAAAATTTATGGATATTGTAAAGAACGATAACTTTTGGGCTATGCCTATCCAAAAGCAATTTGTAGATCGTGATATGTGAGGTAGATTTTCATGTACATGAATAAAAAAATTCTTGCACTAATTCCGGCACGGGGTGGAAGTAAAGGTATACCACATAAAAATATAATTGATTTATGTGGCAAACCACTGATAGCTTATAGCATTGAAGCTGGATTAAAAAGTAAATATATTGATTATGTAATGGTTTCTACAGATGATGAAGAGATTGCAGCAGTATCAAGGGGATATGGGGCAGAGGTTCCCTTTATGAGACCCGCAGAATTGGCTTCGGATACTTCCAGAACTGTGGATGCGGTGATTCATTCCATAAATACATTAAAAGAAAAAGGTAAAGTGTTTGACACTTTGGTTTTGTTACAGCCTACACAGCCACTCAGGACAAGCAACGATATTGATGGTGCTATAGAAAAGTACTTTGAATGTGGTGAGACACCATTAGTATCTGTCAGTGAGGTGGAAGACCATCCAATTTTGATTAGAACAGTTGATAAAGACCAACTTATACCTTTATTGAATGTTTCAAGTACTTGTCGCCGTCAAGATATGCCAAAGTATTATAGGGTTAATGGTTGCATCTATATAAATAATGTTGGTGAAATTGATAGTAATACAAGCTTTAATGACAATAAAGTTGGTTATATTATGGAACAGAGCCATTCTGTGGATATTGATGAGATGAAGGATTTGGCATTGGCGGAATACTATTTGATAAAAAAATGAGGATTGGTGCATTCCGTCTATACTGCATACGAGATAATATTATCATCAGGTTCAAGTTTTTGTCCTGTTATTATATATTGTGATTGAATAATATTTTTTTATAATAGGCTGTAAAACAAGAAACTAGGAGATTAGCATGAAAAATGATTATCGTTTTAACGATCACAAGATACTGTTTTTAAATGGCGGTATGAACACTGAGCAATATCCTCATATGAGGTGTGCTCCTTTGTATCGGGATATAACTGGTTGGGAGAAGAAAAAATTTAAAATTGCAGAACATATTAGTGGGCTGGATATGAGCATGTGGTATGGAGCTTGGAAAAAAGATATAAAGCAGTTTGATACGGTGTTTATTTTCGATGGTGGAAGAGGTCCGGACATAGTAAATTATTTAAATAAAGTTAATCCCAATATTAGAGTGATTGTTTATTATCTTGATACTATTTTTCCAGGTGAAAGGAACGAGCCGAACAGATACAAAGGTTTGAACTGCGAAATGTACACATTTGACAGAGAGAATGCCCGCCAATATAATATCCGGTTTAAACATTTTTTTTATCAATATATGCCACGAGAGAATGAGAATAAGACAGTTGATGTTACTGCCTTAAGCGACATCTTTTTTGTGGGGGTAGATAAGAATAGGTTAACTAATTTACTTAAATTAAAGAAACAATTTACTGAAATGGGGCTATCCTGTGATTTTCATATAAAGCGTACTCCACGGAGTTTGTATTTTCCATGGAGTAAGAAACATACAGTAAATGAGGCTATTCCATACGATGATGTTATTAAGCGAATAAAAGAATGTCGTGCTATATTGGATATTGTTCAAGAAGGACAACATGGTATAACCTATCGTCCTATGGAGGCTATGTTTTTTGGAAAGAAATTAATAACCAATTGTGTTGATATTATGGAGTATCCTTTTTACAATCCTGCAAATATATTTGTTTTGGGGACAAGAGATATTAATGAAATTTTATCCTTTATGGCTGAACCGACGGTTATGGTGGATAAAACAATTTGGGATGAATATGTTTTTGAGAACTGGCTAGAAACTTTTTTTACATAATATTGGTGGTTTTTGTTGATAGTACTATCACATATTTATATAAATGTAAAAAAGGTAGGGACAACCATAAAACTTTGGATGAAATGTTTGCTGAAAAATTTTGTAGATAACAAACAGTTTTTTTCGTTGGATGGAGCAGGATTTTTATTGCAGGGAGGCCTACAATGTCTGTACACTACGATTTGCCAAACCGCATTCAGTATGATTTGGCTTTGATGGCAGAAAAATATAATATACAAAAATTATTTTGTTTGGCTCCCGTGCTCGTGGTGAAACGAATGAGTTTTGAGTATATAAAATCAGAAAAGTGAATCGAAAAATACACAAATAAGGAAAAGTGATATGAATAAACTATTATCCATAATTGTTCCAGTTTACAATGTAGAAAAATATCTGGACAGATGCCTAGCTTCTCTGTTGGAACAGGAATATAAAGACATAGAAATAATATTGGTTGATGATGGTTCCGAGGATTCTTCTGGGAAACTTTGTGATTCTTATGCGGAGAAATATGAATTTATTAAGGTTATTCACCAAGCAAATGGTGGTCTGGGGGCGGCACGTAATACTGGCGTGAAAGCTGCTGAAGGGGACTATATTGCTTTTGTAGACAGTGATGACTGGGTAAAACTGGATATGTTTTCAAAACTTATGCAGGAAGCTCAGTCGCATCCTGATGTGGATATGATTAAATGCGGTTATTGTGAAACTGATGGAAAGGGCTACGAAAAAGAAATCTTGTTTTTAGGAAGTGCTCGTCAGTATTTGACCGAAAAGGATAATCTTTTTAAGTACTATGGTCAAGGAGCTCTCTGGGTGATAGCCTGGAATACAATATATCGCAGTGACTTGGCCAAACGGGTGGAGTTTCCTTCAGGGCTTTACCATGAAGACAATTACGCTTCATTCTTTTACCTTTATTATAGCCACAGCTGCATTATTGTTAATGAACCCCTTTATTGTTATTGGCAAAATCCGGATGGCATTACGGGATCTGCTGAAAAGCTGGCCAAGAGACGCCACGATATGGTTGAAGTTCTTGAAAGGCTATTGAAATATGCTGATGGGCAGCCTCAGTTAAGGAATTCTGCTATATACAAAAAATTGGAAGAAGGATGGGCTAAGCATCAATACCATCTGATTCGTGATGATAAGTCCATTATGTCAGTTGCCAAGGAAGATAAGGAACGGATAGTAAAATCTTTAGACTTTAGAAGAAAATGTACATTTATGTATGTTCTTTGGAAACGAAATATTGAAATAAAATAGCATTTGTGGAGAGAAAAATGATTGTTGTACATTTGACGGACGGACTGGGAAATCAGATGTTTCAGTACGCCTTGGCCAAAGCTTTGGCTATACAAAACAATACTGATATTATTTTTGATATGGGCTGGTATGAAATTAATAAGTATCGTGGTAGACGGCTTTATCAGCTGGATATTTTTCCAATGAACTGTCATAAAGTTAACGAGGCTGGAAAGTGTTGGGATTTCGCATTAAAATATTTGCATTTTACCCGCAATATTTTTAGGCATAAGTCTAATAGTAAAATTCGCAGCTTATTGGGGCCTACAGGAGTAAGTATTAAAGAAAAATCACCTGATTATGATAGTACGGTACCAGAGCAGGCTAAGGATAAGAATGTTTGTCTCACAGGTTATTGGCAGTCGGAAAAATACTTCCGTCACATTCGCCGAGAGCTTTTGGCAGACTTTCGTTTTCTTCCGGAACTGGAAGGCAAAAACCTTTCAGTTAGCCAGCAGATAAAGAATTGTGCTAATCCGGTGGCTCTCCATATCAGACGGGGAGATTATATCGCTACAGATTTTGATGTTTGTGGTCTTGATTACTATCAAAAGGCTATTAAGTATATCACTGAGAAGGTTGGGGATATACAATTATTTGTTTTCTCCAATGATATTCCTTGGGCGAAAGAAAATTTAAAAACTGATCAGGAAATCAATTTTGTGGATAACAACACCGAAGAAAATGGTTACGAGGATATGAGATTAATGAGTCTTTGTCGGCATCACATTATTGCCAACAGCTCTTTTAGCTGGTGGGGAGCCTGGCTGGGAACGGCTGAGGACAAGATTGTTGTAGCCCCTAAAAAATGGATGGCAAATGAACAATCAGGCCATGAAGATGTTGTGCCAAGTGAATGGATTAAAATTTGAAGGCAGGGACTTTTATTTTAAAATTAAGGAAGTGTAATAAATGAAGTTAAAGCATGTTATTAAGCGCTCCGGCGTTGTGGTGGACTACGATTCCTCCAAGATTTTCAACGCCATTGCAGGAGCCAGCAAGGCTGTAAATGATTCCTTATCTACAAGGGATATTCAGAAGGTGGTGGATCAGGTGGAGTCCGCCATCGAAAACTGGGAAAATATCAACGTAGAGGATATTCAGGATATTGTTGAGAAGACCCTCATGGAGCAGGACTACTATGAAATAGCCAAGCGCTACATCATGTATCGTCAGCGCCATGCCAACCGCCGTGAAGCCCAGAAGCATCTCATGAACAGCTACAGGGATATTTTCTTCGCTGATGCTGTGGATTCAGATATGAAGCGTGACAACGCCAATATAAACACTGATGCCTCCATGGGTATTATGCTTAAATTAGGTGCCGAGGGTGCCAAGCACTTCGTGGATAACTATATGCTGCCTGAAGAATTTGCCAAGGCTGACAGGGAAAATTATATCCATATTCATGACAAGGACTTCTCCCTTATTACCCTGAACTGCTGTCAAATCGATTTATTGAAGCTGTTCCATGGTGGCTTTTCCACGGGCCACGGCTTCCTACGTGAGCCAAATTCCATCCGCGCTTACGCATCATTGGCCTGTATTGCTATTCAGTCCAACCAGAATGACATGTTTGGCGGTCAGTCCATCAACGCCTTTGACTATGCCATGGCTGAGGGCGTACGCAAGACCTTTAAAAAGGCTATTGCGGATGAAGCCTACAAGGCCTGTCTTTATCGTTTTGGCGGGGATAAGCTAACCGCTGCCAAGGAATTCCGCAAGGCCTTTATGACAGCTATGGACTACGACTGCTGCACCTTTACCGATGGTGAACCAACAGCAACGGAAGATAACATTAAGGCCATTGCTGAAGCTCTGAGTAAGGTGCTGCCTGCAGATATTATGGAAACCAGCCCGGATTTAAAGCTGGATGCTGCCAATATTTATCGCTTGGCCTGTGATGATACCACCGAGGAGACCCATCAGGCCATGGAGGCACTGATTCATAATTTCAATACCCTCCATTCCCGTGCCGGTGCCCAGGTTCCATTCAGCTCCATTAACTACGGTATGGATACCTCTCCTGAGGGCAGGCTTGCCATGCGGGAGGTTATGAATGCCATTATGAGCGGGCTTGGTAATGGGGAAACAGCTATTTTCCCTATCTCTGTATTCCAGCTTAAATCCGGGGTGAATTACAACCCTGGGGATCCTAACTACGATCTTTTCCAGCAGGCCTGCAAGACCTCTGCCAAGAGATTGTTCCCTAATTTCGTAAATGTGGACGCTCCATATAATCTCCAATATTACAAGCCCGGCAATTACAACAGTGTTATCGCCACCATGGGTTGTCGGACCCGTACCATCAGCAATGTAAATGGTCCTAGCGAGGTGGGCAGC
>DFHJ01000047.1:0-774 GCA_002372665.1 Anaerovibrio lipolyticus | reverse complement strand
GGGGCAACTTCTCCTTTACCACCATTAATCTGCCAATGCTGGCTCTGGAGGCTGACGGCAATATGGATAAGTTCTGGTGCCTCTTGGATAAATACATCCAGATTAGCCACGACTATCTTCTCTTCAGACTTCAGACCATCAAGCATAAGCACGTTTATAACTATCCGTTCCTTATGGGACAGGGTATCTGGATGGACAGTGACAAGCTGAAGAATACGGACTCCATTGAGGAAGTATTGAAGCACGCTTCCTATTCCATTGGCTTCTGCGGTTTGGCTGAGTGCTTGGTGGCCCTTATCGGGAAGCACCATGGCGAATCTGAGGAGGCCCAGAAGCTGGGCCTGGAAATCGTGGGACATATCCGTCAGAAGACTGATGAATATACCAAGGCAGAAAGTATGAACTGGACCTGCTTTGGTACTCCAGCCGAGTCCACTGCCGGTCAGTTCCAGCGTGCAAACCGCAAGAAGTTCGGCAAAATTGTGGGAGTTACTGACAGGGATTATATGACCAACAGCTCCCATGTGCCTGTATACTACAATATTAAGGCTTTGGACAAAATCCGCATCGAGGCCCCCTACCACGAGCTGGAAAATGCGGGGCACATTGCCTATGTGGAGATGAACGGAGACCCATCCAAGAATGTGAAGGCCTTTGAGGCTCTGGTTCGTGCCATGCACGATGCCAACATGGGTTACTTCTCCATTAACCACCCAGTTGACCGTGACCCTGTCTGCGGCTATACCGGCATCATCGGCGATGTCTGCCCGCGCT
>DFHJ01000112.1:50416-86251 GCA_002372665.1 Anaerovibrio lipolyticus | reverse complement strand
CGAGCTGGGAGATATGCTCACCAGCTGTTAAAGTTTGTTTTTCCCCACCTAAAGAGGTGGGGGACATATTAAAGCTCGTTATATTAATCTAAGTGGTATGATAATATACTTTAGCGAGCAAAGCAAGGTGATATTATGGGGCAGGAGCTTTCCAAGACTGCCATACAGCTGGCAGAGGAATTTATACAAAGCAAATATGAAAAAGTGCGTCTGCTCCACCGGACAGAGAAGGCAGAGGTATGGCTGGCGGTCGACAGCACAGGCAGCTTTGTGGTAATAAAAAATATTAAGCTGGCCAATCTGCCCTACTCAATGCTTAAAGCAATGGGGAAAGCTCTGTGGCCGAAGGTTATATACTGTGCAGAGGATGAAGCTTTCACCATAGTGGTGGAGGAATTTATTAACGGGGAGTCCTTTGAGGAGCTGCTGGCAAACAAGAGGTATTTGACGGAGGCAAGGGCAAAAGAGCTGCTATTACAGCTTTGTGAAGGCCTAATTATGCTCCATAATGCGGGAATAATTCATCGAGATATCAAGCCATCCAATATAATTTTGCAAGCGGTTGGCGGGCATGACTTTGTCAGGCTCATAGATTATGATGCTGCCCGAATTGTAAAGGAAGAACAAAAGGAAGATACCCGGCTGTTGGGCACCAAGGGGTACGCACCACCGGAGCAATACGGCTATGGTCAGACGGACCAGCGCAGTGATATTTATTCCTTGGGTATAACCTTTAAGGAAATGCTGGGAGAGAATTATAACGGCTGGCTAAGATCAATACTGCAAAAATGCACCGAGGTGGACGCACGTAGCCGTTACCAAACCGTTACAGAACTAAAGAGTGATTTGCTCCATCATAGACGTAACAAGCTGCTTAAGGCAGCGGGAATTGTGGCAGCAGCAATGGTAGCTGTGCTTGTGATATGGTCTAACTGGCAGCATTCCCATCAAGAAAAAATCCTTCCTCCTGCCGTGGAAGAAATCATGGAGGAAGTAAAAGAAAAGGTGCCGCTTCCTTCTGTGGAAGAAAAGGCACCTGAGGTTGAAGCGGATAAGCCATCATCACAGGAAAAGTTACCGTTAGCCCAGGAAAATACGTCCAACACCACTGAAAATAACACAGTAGTACAAAAAGAGGATGCTGTTGATGATACAGGTAACAATGCGATTTATGCCAAGTATTATAAAAATGGTGAACGGCTAGGAGCATGGACCGACAGATATGACCATCCAATTAATAATTGGGGGACAACTACCTTTATTCCACGGGGAATGTGGCAAAACTGGGCAAACCTCTACCCTGCTGATTGGGAAGTGCGGGTAACGGTGGAAAATAAAAGCAATAAGACTTGGGAGAACCCATACCTAAGTGTATGGATAAAAGGCATTGGCGGGGGCCAGAGCAGAGATTATTTCGGTAAAAACCTTGCACCTGGTGAAAGCTGTGAGTTTGTAGTGCCATTGAGCAGCTTTGAGCTACCCCTACAACAGGATAAAGGACAAGATCAAGAGCAAGATTTCGTGTTCACCATTCATGGTACTGGTGATCAGGAGATTTTCGGAGAAACTACAGACGTTGAATTTATTTTTAAAAAGTAAATAAACAAAAATTGTCCCAGCGGGTAAACAAAACCTGCTGGGACTTTTTGTATAATTGCAGTAAGCAGATATATTCTACTTAAGGATAAGTTATATTGTAATGTCAAAAAGGGGTGGATATTATGATTAAGCGCTTGTTTGTGATGTTTGCAATTTGTACATGTCTGTTTGCTTGTTCAGGTACATCCTATGCTTATGAGGGTGAAAGCATAGAGGATTGTTTTGATCGGGTAGTATACCAAAATAGTTGGATTTGTCAGGAGCCAACCCCTGGAGCGGTCATTCCTCCTGAAAATATGTCTAAATTGATAAGAAATGCGCATATAACATCATGTGATGTACAGAGCGAGAATATGACCTTCACCTGTAATACCCAAACTCTGAGCAATTTGCACGGTGAAATAATAAAAGGACACATGATGATTATATACAATGCAGAAGGTGAATGGGTTATAAAAATGGTTCGCTGGGGATAAATACATGGAGAGGGGGCAGCCCCTCTCTTTTTGTGATAAGATATTAAATTTTCTTGCTCAGCTCCTGAATGCGTTCTCTGGCAAGACCAGTGTATTTTATGATTTCTTCTATTGGCTTATCGTCACGGAGCATGGCAAGGGCTATATTATTGGCCATTTCCTCACGACCAGCGGTTCGCCCTTCTTCACGTGATACGCTCATATCGGTATTGTAGTCCATAATAGCCATTTGGCGGTTGATATATTTGAGCCGTTCTTCAATATCCTGCATAAAGATACCAGTATCATTTACGGCATTTTTGATAGCAGCGTCGCTCATAATAAGTTCCTCCATTTCCTCAGTATTCAGCTTGTTTGAGAAGTAGGCCAGCCACCGTTCCATGCGGGTCATTTTATTTATGGGTTTCTTCTTGAATTTTGGTACTTCGAGGAAATGCAGTTCCATATCCTCATTTAGGCGGTGCCCAGTCTCGATATTGTAGATACTGTACATTGAATGTATCGGTGCTTTGGGAAAAATAGTATGGCCTAATATGTTGATAGTGATGGCCGGATTAAGAGCAGTGTACTTTTCTCCCCTTTGAAGACCCATCAAGTACATTTGCGACCAGTAAAATAGACTGCGCCGTTCCATATCCTTCTTGTTGATAAGTTGCACTTCCACATCAATCTTGGTTTCGTTTTCTGTTACACAGAAAATATCAAGACGGGTCAGCTTGTCATCTTCGTAAAAAGGAACAATTTCACTATTTTTGAAATGAATATCCTTGATTGCCAGCTCACCAGTGCGATTTAATACAGCATTTAGTAAATCAATGGTGATATTCTTTCTCTCATCTCTGCCGAAGATGAATTTGAAAAGGACATCGTTCATAGGGTTGTACCGCTTGTTGGCGATGTCCTTTTCGATTTGCTGCTTTGCAATAGAACGCAGGTCTTCCATTATAAAATCTCCTTTGCGTCAAATAAATTATATCATGAAAAAGTTTGTTAGGGTAGAAATAACTATGTAGATGATTTTTAAATAAATATACTCAAGATAATTAATATTATAAGACAAATAACAAAATAATAAAAGGAAAAAATGCAATGATTACTAAAAAATACGAGAATAGAGGAGGAATGAAATAAAGCATGATGAACACTGGAGTTTATAAAAATGAATAAATAAAAATTGTCCCAGCGGGTAAACAAAACCTGCTGGGACTTTTTGTATAATCGGGTAGAGCACAGTACGTAGTTTGGCCTCTAACCATTGGTGTTTTCCTGATCATAAACAGCATTAAGGGTAATATCCACAATCCCCTTGCCGGAATCACTTAGCTTTAGGTATTTCTGAAGTTGTTCACTAATGTGGGGCGGTACATCCCGTACCTTGCTTTCCAGCGTGGATTCCTCTCGACCAAGCAGGTAATCAACGCTGACATTAAACAGGATAGCCAGTTCATTTAGCTTTCGTACAGGTTTGATGTCGCCACTTTCGTACTTGTTATAGCCAGTCCGAGTGATACCAAGATATTTGGCTACATCCTCCTGAGAAAGCTGCTTTGACTTACGAAGCTCCCGCAGCCGGGACGCTGTAATATCCATACGAAATCACTCCTTACTTAGATTAGTATAGGGGTTATTTGTCGTATGAAAAAGTCGTGAGTTTAACTCAAATTTTATAAATATTTGACAGGAAAAACTATATTTACTGTCGAAATAGTGAGATAAACTCTCTGATAGTTAGCGGTAATTTTCTATGTGGGCAAAAATATAAGTTATACATTGCATTAGTTAGAAAATATGTTCTATACAAAGGTCATTTTTTTACTCAATGATATGTTGACTGCTATTGCCGATTGAATAGAATATTATCAATAATAATTATTATTATGTAATATAAATTGATTGAAACTATATTTTACTCTGACTTGGATTTCAGACAAGGAGGTAGACCAGGATGAATACTCTTGAGGATAGCTTAATCCGTTTTATGGACGCAGGATTTCCTATTATTTATATTGACACCTTCGAGGAAAGCAAGGCTGTAAAATAT
Source organism: Anaerovibrio lipolyticus (assembly GCA_002372665.1). Lineage (GTDB taxonomy): Bacteria > Bacillota > Negativicutes > Selenomonadales > Selenomonadaceae > Anaerovibrio > Anaerovibrio lipolyticus_C. The sequence goes on along the minus strand of DFHJ01000112.1, from coordinate 82,135 downwards.
GTGCAAAGTGCAGCCTGTGGTCGGGAAATTATGGAATGGTCAGTCACTGGCTTTTGCGATTATGCCACTAATTCTGTATGTCCTGATTGGCCTTTGGCTGATACATTGAGGTTTTTAATAAGTGATGCAAAAAGTTGTCATCGTCGGGTGCTGGTTCTGACAGATTGCCATAGCTATTTATCGGATCCTACTATAACTGCATTGCTGAAATTATTGGCCCAAAAAATAGTAAACGGGCTGGATGATTTCAATATTGTTATTGTTTCTCCGGTAGTAGTTATTCCTCCGGAATTGGAAAAATTTATGTCAATTTTGTCCATGGATTATTTAAGCCAGTCAGAGATACAGCAGGTAGTAAATGACTTTTGTGATGAGCAGGAGATAGATAGACTAAGTCCACAATTTTTGGATGAATTGTCTATGGCACTAAAGGGTCTTACAGAGTTTGAAATATTTAATATGTTGGCCATGGCCTTGACCGATGACGGGGAAATTACCAGCAGCGATCTGGATCTGATTATTGAACAAAAACAACAGTTAATAAGAAAATCCGGCATACTGGAAATGATTTCAGTAAAAGAAGATTTGTCTAACATCGGAGGGTTGGAAAATCTCAAAAAATGGCTTCAGCGAAAGGGAAAAATCTTTAAGAATATTGTGCAGGCAGAAAAGTATGGCGTTGATATTCCAAAAGGGGTATTAATCGCCGGTATGCCAGGATGTGGTAAATCCCTTAACGCCAAGGCTGCTGCCAAATTATTTAATGTTCCGCTTTTGCGCATGGATATGGGAAGGCTTATGGGCAAGTATGTTGGCGAGTCAGAAGCCAATATGCGTAAAGCTATAAAACTTGCTGAGGCAATTTCTCCGTGTGTTCTTTGGATTGATGAACTGGAAAAAGCCTTTGCCGGTGTAGGAGGCTCCAGTGGAGCATCGGATGTTACTACTCGCTTATTTGGTACATTCTTGACTTGGTTACAGGAAAAAGAAAGTTTGGCATTTGTGGTGGCTACAGCCAACGATATTGCAAAAATGCCGCCTGAGTTGCTTCGTAAAGGGCGTTTTGACGAAATATTCTATGTTGGTTTACCAAAAAAGCAGGAACGGAAAAAGATATTTGAAATTCATATCCAGAAAAGGCGGCCGAAGGATTTGTCAGATATCAATTTGGATGAATTAGCCAATAAAACAGACGGCTATAGCGGTGCAGATATTGAGGGCGTAGTTAAGGACAGTGTAGAAGAAGCCTTTGCTATTGGGAAAAAACAGATTTCAACCAAAGATATTTGTGATGCTATAAAAAATACTCATTCGTTGTCAGAAATAATGAAAGACTCTCTTAAAGAAATGAATAAAATTTACGAGGATAGAAAGTTTAAAAATGCTTCTGAATAGGGGATGATGGTATGAAAGATGCACAACAGCAGGTTAATGAACGACAAAATGCACCAGTTCCATTGGAAGAAGTAGCACAGAATTTAAAGCCCATAATGAAGCGGTTTATGGATTCTTATAGCCAAAAGGATGAAAAGCAATCTGATGAAGAATGGCTTGTCATTCGATTTCATGAAGAACTACCAGACAAAAGCGAGGAAGAAATATCGCAGATGACGCGTGAGGTTTTGTCTGAGATAAAGATGTTTGATGAAAATTTATCAGATTTGAATAATGCCCGTTCTAATGGCATCAGTAATGAAGAATGGGTCTGCAATAAAATGGAAGATGCAGCTGTTGGTGTAAGTGTTGTTGAGTACGGCAATTATCTGGCAAATATTGACAATGTGCTGGGACAAAACAATCAACAACTAATGAATGTAGTTACTACGATGGATGGCAATGTGAGCATGAATTCAAATCTTGATGGGTTTATTGCGGAGCAGCTTCATGTAAATTCATTTAATGCCAATGCTGCTTTGGAGAATCAAAGCTATCGGGCTGAAGTGTTGTCACCAGAGGCTGGACAATCTTATGGCAAGAATTCCATGGATATTCTTATTCGCGATGGTAATAAAACCTTACATCAGTATCAAGCTAAATTTGGCAAGGATTCCCATGCTACAACAGAAATGCTAAAACATGGAAATTATAATAATCAGCGGTATCTAGTGCCAAAGGGACAGGCTGAAACTGTACAAGAAAAATTTCCAGGGAAGTCTGTTTCTGACCATATAGGTGGAACGGATAAGGTGTCTACTAAGTCAAAATCAATATCTAAGGAACAAGTTAAAAATGCCCAAAATAGGGTGCAAGAAAAGGGCAAGCTTGTTGGTCAGGATTGGAACAGCTTTACTAACAGACAACTTGCTATAAATATTGGTAAACAGGCGGCAGTGGCTGGTATAGGTGGTGCTGCGTTAGGCGCTGGTTTTCACGTAGCTGCAAAAGTCTTTAAAGGCGAAGACATAAAAGCCAGTGAAGTGGTAGAAACTGCCATAGTATCAGGCACAGACACTGGTATAAAGGCGGCTTGTGCTGGCGCATTAAAAGTTGGAGTGGAAAAGGGCCTCGTTCCTATGTTGGCTAAAGGTACTTCAATTGGAGTCATAACAAGTATAGCCTGCATAGGCGTAGAAAATGCCAAGGTGTTGTTTAAACTTGCTACTGGTGAAATAACTGGCTTAGAAGCAGTTGACCTTATGGGAAGAACTACTGTATCTACTACAGCAGGAATATTAGGTGCAATGGGTGGAGAAGCGGCATTGGGGGCTTTAGGTTTTGTAATAACAGGGCCGGTAGGACTCCTTGGCGGAATAGTTGCGGGTACTGTGGGCTATCTCGCCGGTTCTAATATTGGAAATTTGGTGTATGATGGGGCTAAAAAGGTGGCGTCAGTGGCCAAAAGCTGTGCCAGCACCATTTGGAGTGGAGTAAAAACTGTAGGTTCCGGAATTGGTAGCGCAGTTGGTTCGGCAGTAAGTGGTATAGGAAATGCTATTAGTTCCGTTGGCGACTGGTTGTTTGCCTAGCTGAAGGATTATCAAAATAATTATTTATACGTATTACAAGGAGGATGTTTCTTATGGCTAAGAAAATCAAATTTGCGCTAGAAATGGCCAATGGAGTACAGGTAAGAACTATTGAGGAATTACGGGATAACTTTGATCAGGGCAAAGCCATGGAATATTTTGTTAATGGCAAATTGGTGGAATGGCTGGAAGATCGTTACTACGATGAGGAAGCAGAAGCTATTTCCGAGATTGAGGAAAATGCCCCAGATGCCGCCGTGAAAATTTGCAAAGCATTGGGCGTTGAATACGAAGATGATGGTATAGAGTTGGAGGATGCTATTAATGTGGCTGAAAAAATTGCCAAACTCAAGAAGGTAACCAACGATGATGCTATATTAAAAAATGCAGCCTATACGGCCTTTGATCAGGAGGATTTGGCGGATTTAATAGATGCCGGCACCAAAACAATTTATCTTTATGGTGATGTATTTAGTGTCCCAGTAAAACGGTTAAGTGATGTAAAATTCGTGGGTATACTGGACTCTGAACCTAAAATTAAATTGCCTAGCAGTTGTACCAAGGAAATGCTGGGAGAGAAGAAGATAATATTTGAGGATGTATTATTGCCAAAAGATTTTCAAGTTAATAAGGTTGAGAGTTTACAAGCTGGAAAACATGATTCGTATAAAGATAGTGTAGATAAAAATGAATATGATTTTAGGGATGTTACGGCTGGAGATACAATTAAATTTGGAAAATACCAACAAAATACTAGTGACAAAGAACCAATAGAGTGGCTTGTTTTAAAGGTATATGATGATTCAATCTGGGTCGTAAGCAAATATGCGCTATTCCAGTGTGAATATCATAATCGTAAAGGCGATATAACTTGGGAATATGCCAATTTACGATATGTATTAAATAATTCATTTTATAATAGTGCCTTTAGTAAAGAAGAAAAGAAGTTAATTAAAAAGGATTATGTTAGTGGCGGAAATAATCCAGATGCTTTTTTGGCCAATAGTGGAGAAGGTAATGATGATAGTGTATTTATTTTGGATGGATGTCAGGTAGACAATTTTTCTAATGATTATGAACGAAAATGTAAAGCAACTAAATATGCCAAAGAAACTGGAGTAAAAACAAAAGATGATTATTGCAGGTGGTGGGTAAGAGGTCCTGGAAACACTGGATTCAATGATAATCTTATGAATGCTATGAGTATGTCATGGATGTTTGCGCATCCTGATGAAAGCGCATCACTTGAAGATGATGATGGTTCAACTGATTTGGCGATGGTGATTGAATACTCCGGCAAATTGGATACAACTGGACAAAAAGCTAATACTCAGGGATTAGGGGTACGACCATCAATATTAATAAAGATTTAAAATTTGTTAAATAACTGTAATAGTGGTATAAAACAGTACTCGAAGTTCAGTTTCGATATGGGACGTGTAGTATTTAGTTTATGCAAAAAAATGAAGGGTATACTGGAAGATTAAATAATATTTGGGGGAGGTTATTGTTAGATGCGGCTTTCATTGATATTTATGCTTGTTGGTCTTCTGATATCATTTTTCTTTCTTCCAGTAGGAGGTGCCATTTTTATTATAGGACTTGCAATGAATTGGATAGGTATGTAGTTATAGTACATATACTATATGGGGAGATAAATTTATTGAAAATAAAACAATTGAAAATGATCTAATATAATTTTTCCCAACCAACCATTGGTTGGGAATTTTTTTGACCATGATTCTATTGTCAAAAAAATATGATAATGATATAAATTTGGTAAGAAAAATGTGATAACAAATACCTGTCATAAGGATGTGGTACTATGTATGTTGCTAGCAAGTATGGAAAAGTTTTTCATAATCAGGTTTGTAACTATACTGGTATAATAAAATATCCTGTGTATTTCCACACTTCGGACGAGGCGTTAAATAGTGGATACAGGTTTTGTGCTTGTTGTTCACCATTAAAAGTTAGTGTAAAGAAGGCTATAGATGTTATTAATGCGTTAGTAAAAAAATGGGAACTGAATTTTTCGTTTATTAAGGGCTTATTATACATACATGATGGGACGTTGGGGTGGTTTGTAATTAGCTCATCTGTACTTAAGAAATTTGTGTTGTTTCATGAAAATGGAATACGACAGCACATGAAGGCAAATATTCCGAGTTATCCGGATATTAAAGGATATCACAAGCAGAAATATACCAGCTCTAATTTGGTACATATTTTTAGGTATATCGGCAAACACAAATCTTCTTATCTGATACATCAGGAGAGTCTTTCTATTGAAAATAAGCGACGATATATGCTTGCTCAAAGCCGTGTAAAGGATCCTCAGCATAATATTTCAAAGAAGAAACGGTTTAAACGAGCAAAGAAAGCTAGAAAACTATTTAATAAAATGGCTACCCTAAATGTTCTGGAAATAATTGAAAGTATTTCTGGTAAGTAGTAATACATATCATGAAAAATTAGTGGATTACTGCGGCAGTTACCTGCCAGGTAACCGCTTTTCAGCAGATTTGTATTACTCTGAATATAATGCAATGTTAGTTTCAGTTTAAAAAGAAATGGAGGGCTTTATTATGGAAAAAATAAAAGATATTCTTGAATCATCGGTATTAGAGGGTATTTCTGTTGAGGAACTGGGAGAGCTTTACAGGGATGCAGCTACGGAGCGATATAATAATTCCGCTGACACCTGGGAGTATGTGGATGAATACGGTGATTGCGTTGAAAAGGAGTTTACAACCGCCAAAAAGAAGATGATTTTGCGACTGTTTTGCAAGAATCGGTACAGTGAAGAAAATGTGGTTCATGCCTGTATTAATGAGGATATGTCCGGTGGCTTTGTGCTGACCACAAGTGCAATTTGCTTGTACCGAAAAGATGGACTGTTTCTTTCTGGAGATGAGAAAGTTACCAGTAAGATTATTTCTTATACGGATATTGAATCTGTGGAGGAAAAGCCATTCTGTATAAGACTGAAAGATGATAGCTGTATTTCACTGGAACCATTAAAATGTGAATCATACAATGATGCTGATGCCGAATCAGCTGCTTCCGACAAGGATAAGACCATGGATGATGGCGAATTGATAATCAGATTGGGCTTAAGCTTCCTTTCAGCTATGGGCTCATCTATAAATAATGGCTGCTGGCGGTTAAGGGATGTTTTGTCAAATTATCTAAATGCAGTAGCCGCCTTTGCTTAATAGGCGTGGAGGATTTGTTCATGCTATCATTAAGGAACAAACAAATACTCGGTTTCTCTAAAAAATCCAAGTAAGTTACAAAAGATAAAACATCCCGTCTGGTGGTGGCTAGTTAGACAACCGTAAGACGGGATGAGTCTTCTATAAAGTAAAGTAATAACTTTATATTTGTTTTCGGTGTACTATTTGTTAAGCAGGAAAGCAGGAGTAGTGTTTTGTTGAATTCTAGCCAGGAAGGGAGGTTGTATACGATATGGACTATAAACCTATTGCTTTTGATAAGGAATATTCTGCCTTTGAATATGAGCCAGAGGATTGGGATCCTTTTGCAACCACACTTTTTCTTGATGACTATAATTGGATGCACTACAAGCTTACCGCTGATTTGCCCACCAAGGCTTATGGAAAATTACGGTTGAAATTTGAATATTGTGGCAGTGAAACATGTCATATGGAAATTTCCAAAGTACAGCCTATATTTAACGATGACCGCTACACAACTGTTTTTGAATTTAGCGCGGAGCTGTTTAAAAAACATATTATTAAGTTTATGGAGAGGCACATCAGTAGTTGGGACGAGGAATATGCATTTAGTGGAGAAAAGGAAGTAGTAGCGTTCTATAACGCTGTATTGACAGATTCCGGCACAAAATTAATACGGGATTGGACATGACCATCTTTAGGGCGTTGTGATATATGAGGGGAGGTGCGTAAATTTGAGCAGAACCAGCAGGAAACAGCAGCATAGGAAATATTTTAAAAGGGATATTAATAGGAGACCGTTAAAACCCATTCCTTATGATGATGAATTGACTCATTTTGTGCTTTCAAATGATACGGATTTTCGTGACGAAATGTATACGCACTTAATGCTTGATGATTATGATTGGATGGTTTATAAACTTAAGACATTTTTTAATACCAAGGATTACGGAAAATTGACCATTGAGTTTGAGTATTCTGGTGGTGGGCCGTGTGAGATGCACGTGATTCAGGAAATAGAAAATAAGATATACGCCCATAAGATATATTTTGACAGTGATATTTTTGAGGAACATATAAAGGTATTTATGAGAAAACATATAGAGCACTGGGGTAATAAACAACCCTTCAATGGATTGGATGTGGCCGTAGGGTTTTATAACGGTGTTTTGGAAAACTTCACAAAATATGAATTAAAGAAATGCTCGCCGGATGATAATGTGTATGATAATAAGTATTTTTGGTATCTTTCTTACTGGTGAGGTGAAGATCCTAAAATTGGCAATAAAAAATCCCGCCTGATGGTGGCTATGCATCACCTGTCAAGCGGGATTCGTTTATGGTAAGGTATTAAATTTTCTTGCTCAGCTCCTGAATGCGTTCAGATGTGAGACCGGTATATTGGCTATTTTTTTTATAGGTTTGTTTATAAGCCGGTTTGAGCAACTTTTCCAATTTTTTCATTGACGGCATCAGCAATAAATGTGTTTAATGATATGCCCTGCAGCTTGGCTGCAATCGAGGCACGGCGATGGAGCTCTGGTTGAAATCTAACATTGATTTTACCAGAGAAAGGCTTTTCTGGATCAACCCCATCAGCTTTACACCATTCTAAATAATCATCAACAGAGGCTTTGAACTCAGCTTCAAGCTCTTTTACTGACTCTCCTTGGAAGGTAATAACTGTTCTGGTATTAATAACTTCACCAGCAAAAATATGCTGTTCTTCATCAAAGGCGGCTTTTCCAATATAGCCCTTATACATCATAATTATTCACCCCCGAATTTTTTAAAAAACGCCTAACAGCTTTTACTGCTCCTTTATCAGTAGTATTTTCGGGATGGGGTCGGTGGAAAACAGCGCGTTCTCCATTTAAAAGTACCCTTACCCGTGAACCGTTTCCCTCGGTAATGGTGGCACCTAGAGATATAAATAACGCTTCGATATCAGACCACTTAATACCAGCTTTTACAGGATTGAAAAATATATCGTTAAGTGTAGCAATATTTTTCTTATTCATATATAAATGGTACTATTATTTGATACTATTGTCAATGTAACTGACAATGATATACAGTATCTATTCTAACCCAACAGATATTCATTTTAGTTAATAGTATCCCAGCAAGGTGCAAGAGAGGAGAAAAAACCGTCTGCTGGTGGCTTTTGCCACCTGTCAGGCGGGATTGGTTTATGGTAAGGTATTAAATTTTCTTGGCCAGCTCCTGAATGCGTTCAGTTGTGAGGCCTGTATATTCGGCTATTTTTTCAATAGGTTCATTTTTTTTGAGCATGGCAAGGGCTATATTATTGGCCATTTCCGCACGGCCAGCGGTTCGGCCTTCTTCACGACCTTCTTCCCGGCCCTCTTCGCGGGATACACGCATATCGGTGTTGTAGTCCATAATGGCCATCTGGCGGTTGATATATTTGAGCCGTTCTTCAAAATCCATCATGAAGATGTCAGTGTCGTTAACGGCTTTTTTTATAGTAGCGTCACTCATGGCAAGTTCCTCCATTTCCTCAGTATTCAGCTTGTTTGAGAAGTAGGCCAGCCACCGTTCCATACGGGTCATTTCACCAATAGGCTTTTTCTGGAATTTTGGTATTTCAAGAAAATGCAGCTCCAAATCCTCATTTAGCCGGCGACCAGTTTCAATGTTATAAATACTATACATTGAATGAAGTGGCTCATTAGGGAAGATTTTATGTCCCAGGATGTTTATGGTTATGGCTGGATTGAGAGTGATATAGTCATCTCCCTTGTTTAACCCCATCAGATACATCTGTGACCAGTAAAACAGACTACGTCGCTCCATGTCCTTTTTATTGATCAGCTGAACTTCTACGTCAATCTTGGTTTCGTCTTCTGTAATACAGAAAATATCGAGACGAGTAAGCTTGTCATCTTCATAGTACGGAACAATTTCACTATTTTTGAACTGAATATCCTTGATAGCCTGTTTGCCAGTGCGGTTTAGTATGGCGTTCAGTAAATCAATGGTGATATTCTTCCTCTCATCTTTACCGAAGATGAACTTGAAAAGGACATCATTCATGGGATTGTATATCTTGTTGGCGATGTCGTTTTCAACTTGTTGCTGTGCAACAGAACGCTGGTCTTTCATGGTGAATCTCCTTTGCGTCAAATAAATTATAACATGAAAAAGTTTATTAGGGTAGAAACTGTTGGGATTAGGTAATGTTAAGGTAGGTCGCTAGATTCTATTAATATAATAAAACGATAATAAGAATTAATCAAAGATTATTTTTAAAATTTATTAAAATAATTTTGATAATTTACAATATTACGATGATATATTAAGAATAAGTAGCATTAGGCGTATTTAGCAGAAGAGCAACAGTATATTGAAGAAACTATATCCATGAAGATGATATATGATATAGATAGACTATGGTCAATACAAAAATCCCGTCTGATTGGCGGCTATGCAGCCAATCAGACGGGATAAGTCTTTTGCGGTAAAGCATTAGAGTTCCTGGGACAGTTCCTGAATCCTTTCAGCTGAGATGCCGGCATATTTGGTGATTTCCTCCATCGGCTTATTGTCACGGAACATATTTAATGCAATTTACTCGGCCATTTCTGCTCGACCTTCTAATATATATTCTCTGATGGCCATTTGGTATCTGAGATAGTTAAGTCGCTCACTCATTTTTATTCTTCTCCATTTAATACTCAATCAAATAATAGTAATAAGTAAATTCCTGCGTCTTTGAATATCTACTTTATAAGGTACATTTTTAAGCTTCATGTTTAGAATAGGCCTCAAGAAGTTTCTTCATATCATCGGTAGCGATAAGTGAATCGAAAAATTTATTAAAGCAGGATCTGCACAGTGAGCGGCCGTTAAAATCGTTTTTTTCCATACTTTCATACCAAGCGTCTATAATGCGGAATTCTGAAATATTAATATCATAGCTGCGAGAATCCAATACATCAACACACATGATTTCGTCATCTTCTTCGTATTTGTGCAAACATGCAGCACAGTGTGTTAAGGTTAAAGTACGTTGTGCTTCATCTTCATTTCCATCGCACCAGTGAACGGCCTTAGGAAATTTCTTCACCATTTCCAAAGCGGCCTCTTTTGATATTTTACCCTCATCATACATGTCCAGTACCTGACGCATTATTACATCTACACCTCTGCCTATTTCGTGACAACTCATAAAAATCATCCTTTCTGTTAAAGTATATATCTACAAAAAAGAGTATATACCATTTGAGTTAATTCTACAAGACTGCATTAAACTTAAATGAGATTTATTTCTTTTTATATACTTATGTTTAGGAGGAGAATAGGATGTCACGTTTTGTGATTGATAAGGATATTGGGCCTAATTCCGCTGGCATGGACTTAGACATTTTTTACAATAATAAAGCAAATTAAAAGAGGGATTGTCCTTTGTACCAAGTCATGGTACATGGGCAAGCCCTCTTTTTCCCCAATACAGGGGAGCAATGAATGTCGATTGAACTGTTTTATTTATTTTCTTCTGCAACTGTTTCGTTGTTAGTACTAATAATATACCAATTATTATATGGTTCCAGCATACTTTGAATAGCTTTAGTGATGTGCTCCGGTGCCTGGCGATAGGCTTTAATTAAAGCGATTTCCTCCACGGATATATCCTCCGGAAAGCGACCCACCGAATCTATCCCTAGTAAATAGTCAATCGTAACGCCAAAAAAATTTGCAAAGTCTATCAGAGCATTTGTCTCTGGGATTCTCTTGTCGTTTTCAAACTGTGAGATGGCAGCAGGAGTATATTTCCTGCCATATTCTATGTTAAATTTATTAATTAGTTCATCTTGAGTTAAGCCGGCTTTTTTGCGTAATTCTTTAAAACGTGACATTTTTTCGCCTCCTGTTCGTCAGTATAATGTTCAAATAAATTAAAATAAATACTATTTAGGTTAATTTTATTATTGAAAATTTTACTTGTACGGCATATAATTAAATCATACTTTTTTCCCGTTATGCAAATGTAGGAAATTTAAATCTGCTAGAGAAAAATATAGAAATGTGAGGTGAAAAAATGTCTGGAATACCTGAAGACGTGAAGGCTAGTATCAAAGATATATTAAACAGGGAACGATGGCAAGGATATGTTAGTGGTAAGATTGAGGGGACATTAGATGTCTTAAATTTGATGGATGTTGACAAGGAAAAGCAAATTACTATATTGATGAATGTTGTAGGCTTAAGCCGTGCAACTTCGCTAAATATTTTGAAGTCACGGGAAAGGGAAGAAGATGCCTCCATCCGTGATTAATAATCAATTGTAGTATTATAATTGAATAAGTAATATCGATTTACAAATACAAAAATGCCAGGGAGCATAGCAACAGCTAACTTCCTGGCATTTTAGACTTCGTCACATTATTAATAGTTGTCAGATTAACGAACCTGACCTACCAACACCTGAATTTCTTCTTCTGTGAGGCTGGTGTACTTGATAATTTTTTCAATAGGCTCCTCAGCCTTCAGCATACGCATGGCAGTACGACGATTTGCGGCATTTTCACCCTTAATAATGCCCTTGGAGAGGCCATCATTGTAGGATTCCATAAGTTTAAGTTCAAGACTCATATACATCACGCTTTCCGTAAGTTATCTTTTGTAAAATTATACCATTTTTGGATATACATAAAAAGCTAAATTTTTATATATGTGAATATCATTTTGATAATATCACTGATGGTATAAAAAGTCAACTAAATGGGAGAAGAAGCTATCTATGATATTGTTTTCTATATGGAATTCTCTTTGTTGGCATGGTGTTTCATTTATAGTATAATATTCTAGTGTAACTTTACACAAAGTTAGTATGAGCGATAGTTGGATTGGATTTTAGGAGGATGCTAAATGAAAACTGATGTTGAGATTGCCCAGGAAGCTAAAATGCAGCCTATAGCCCAGGTGGCCAAGTCCCTGAACATTGCTGAAGATGATTTGGAGATGTATGGAAAATATAAGGCTAAGATTTCTCTGGATGCCTGGAACAAGGTAAAGACCAATGAGGATGGCAAGCTGATTTTGGTTACTGCAATTAATCCTACTCCTGCCGGAGAAGGAAAGACTACCACCAGTGTTGGTTTGGCAGATGCCTTTCATAAGATGGGGAAGAATATTGCAGTTGCCCTGCGTGAGCCTTCCCTTGGTCCATGCTTTGGTTTAAAGGGTGGTGCTGCAGGCGGGGGTTATGCCCAGGTGGTGCCTATGGAGGATATTAACCTTCATTTCACCGGCGATTTCCACGCTATTACCACAGCCCACAATTTGCTGGCGGCGGTTATTGACAATCATATCCAGCAGGGGAATGCCTTGGATATTGATGTTCGTCGTGTCGCTTGGAAGCGCGTACTGGACCTGAATGACCGTGCTCTCCGTCATGTTGTAATCGGCATGGGGGGCAAGGCCCATGGCGTTCCGCGTGAGACTGGCTTTGATATTACCGTGGCCTCTGAGATGATGGCTATTTTGTGTCTGGCCACTGACTTGGAGGACATGAAAAAGCGTCTTGGTCAAATCGTGGTGGCATATACCCGTGATGGCCGTGCTGTACGGGCTGATGAGCTGAATGTGACAGGTGCTCTTACCTTGCTCTTCAAGGATGCCATTAAGCCTAATTTGGTACAGACTCTGGAGGGGACACCTGCCCTTATTCACGGCGGTCCTTTCGCCAACATTGCCCATGGCTGTAACTCCGTCATGGCAACTAAATTCGCTCTTAAATTTGCAGATATCGTGGTTACTGAGGCAGGCTTTGGTGCTGACCTTGGTGCTGAGAAATTTCTGGATATAAAATGCCGTTTTGCGGGCCTGAAGCCTTCAGCAGTGGTTATTGTGGCCACTGTCCGTGCGTTGAAGATGCATGGCGGTCTGCCTAAGACAGAGCTGGGCAAGGTTGATATGTCAGCTTTGGAAAAGGGGCTTGAAAATCTTATCAAGCATATTGAAACCGTTAAGGCCTTTGGTCTTCCTGCTGTGGTGGCTATTAATGCTTTCCCTGCTGACACAAAGGAGGAGCTGGACTTTGTTGAGAAGAAATGCAACGAGCTTGGTGCAGAGGTGGCTCTTTCCGAGGTTTGGGCCAAGGGGGGCGAAGGTGGTATTGCTCTTGCTGAAAAGGTGTTGGCAGCCACTGAAAAGCCTAATAATTTCAACTTCACCTATGAGGTGGATCAGTCCATTCCAGAAAAGATTGAGGCCATTGTTAAACGGGTTTATGGTGGCGATGGCGTAGTGTTCACTGGCCCTGCCATGAAGCAGCTGAAGGAAATTGAGGAGCTTGGACTGGATAAGATGCCTGTATGTATGGCCAAGACCCAGTATTCCCTGTCTGATGACCCAACCAAGCTGGGCCGTCCCAAGAATTTTAAAATTACAGTAAAGGAGCTTCGTATTTCTGCTGGTGCAGGCTTTATTGTGGCTCTTACCGGAGATATTCTCACCATGCCGGGACTTCCTAAAAAGCCGGCGGCTGAGAATATGGATATAGATGTAAATGGTAAAATTACTGGTTTATTCTAAAGTTTTAAGCGAAAAGAAGTGAAAAAAATGGGGAGAATATCCGTTGAACTCATTCCCCGCAGCGAAGACGGACTGCGGGAGGATTTGCAGATAGTTAAGAAGATTGCTCCAGGGGTGGAGCTGATTAATATTCCTGACCTGCTGAGATTTGATATGAGAAGCTGGCAGGGGGCGGCTATTGCTCAGGAGTATTTTCCTGCGGTGATGCCACATATCAGGGCTATTGATGTGGATTTATCACAGCCACTTTCCATGCGGCCTGAGCTTCGCCAGAGTGGTATTACTGAGGTGTTGGTCATTGAAGGTGATCCGCCTCAGGACATGAGCCATAAATTTTATCCTACTGTTACCACCGATGTTATTTCCAAGTTCCATCAGGAGATGCCGGAGGTGAAGGTTTATGCTGGTATTGACCAGTATCGTGGAAGCATGCGCCAGGAGCTTTATCGCATTCAGCGCAAGCTGCAGGCGGGAGCTGTTGGCTTTTTTACCCAGCCTTTCTTTGATATCCGTTTTATGGAAATGTATGCGGATATGCTGGAGGGACAGAATGTGTACTGGGGTGTATCCCCTGTTATGTCCGAGCGGTCCCAGAGCTATTGGGAGCTCAAGAATAATGTAATTTTCCCTAAAGGATTCCAGCCTACTTTGGAATGGAGCATTGAGTTTTCCAAGAAAGCATTGAAGTTTGCTGAGGAAAGGGATGCAAATCTTTATCTCATGCCTATTAAGAGCAATCTGGAAGCTTATCTCCAGGGAGTTTTGGGTTAAGTGTATTAAGGAGAGTAGACAATGTTTAAGATTATGTATAAAAAGGAGCTTTCCCCTGGTATTTTCCATATGGATATTGAGGCTCCAAGAGTGGCTAAAAAGGCAAAAGCCGGTCAGTTTATCGTATTGCGTGTAGATGAGAAGGGGGAGCGTATTCCTCTTACCATTGCTGACTTTGATGTGGAAAAGGGAACTATTACCTTGATTTTCCAGGTTCTTGGTGCTTCTACCATGCAGCTCAGTGCCCTCAATGAGGGAGATTCCATTGTGGACTTTGCTGGTCCTTTGGGACAGCCTTCTGAAATTAATGGTAATATGGGAACCGTTGTGTGCATTGGTGGCGGTATTGGTGTTGCCCCTGTTTACCCTATTGCCCGTGCTATGCATGAGGCTGGCAACAAGGTTATTTCCATTATGGGTGCCAAGACCAAGGATATTCTGATTTTTGAGGATAAGATGAGAGCTATTTCCGATGAGGTTATTATTGCTACTGATGATGGCTCCTATGGTGTGAAGGGCTTTGTTACCACAGCTTTACAGCAGCTGGTGGACCGTGGGGAGAAGATTGACCAGGTTACTGCCATTGGCCCTGGCATTATGATGAAGAGTGTGTGTGATGCGACTCGTCCACTGGGGATTAAGACCATCGTTTCCTTGAACCCTATAATGGTTGATGGTACCGGTATGTGCGGTGGCTGTCGTGTGCAGGTGGGCGACGAGATGAAGTTTGCTTGTGTTGATGGCCCTGAGTTTGATGGTCATCTGGTAGATTTCAATAATCTCATGTCCCGTGGCCGTATGTTCCGTGAACAGGAAGCAAAGGCCAAGGAGCATGTTTGCAATATCGGTCTTGGGAGGTAATTGGTAATGGCTCTTGTATTGGAAAAGCATAAAATGCCTGAGCAGGACCCACAGGTTCGCGCTCATAATTTTCAGGAGGTAGCTTTGGGCTATGATGAGGAAACTGCCGTGGCTGAGGCCAACCGTTGTCTCGGCTGCAAGAATCCCCAGTGCCGTCCTGGTTGTCCTGTAGGTATTGATATTCCCGCTTTTATCGGCAAAATCAAGGAAAGAGATTTTGACAGTGCTATCAGCATTATCAAGGAGTCAAGCTCCCTGCCAGCAGTTTGTGGCCGTGTATGCCCACAGGAAAATCAGTGCGAGAAGAACTGTGTCCTTACTCATAAAGGGGAATCCGTGGCTATTGGCCGTCTGGAACGTTTTGTGGCTGATTACCAGCTGGACAAGAACGAAGAGGTTAAGCCTATTGAGTTTGCTCCTGATGCTCAGAAGGTTGCCATCATCGGTGCTGGTCCTTCTGGTCTGACTTGTGCTGGTGATTTGGCTCGCAAGGGCTACAAGGTTACTATTTTTGAAGCACTTCATGTGGCTGGTGGTGTACTGTCCTATGGAATTCCGGAGTTCCGTCTCCCTAAGGACAAAATTGTTAAGCGTGAGATTGATAATCTTCAGAAAATGGGTGTTACCATTGAGGTTAATTCCATTGCTGGACGTCTCTTTACTGTAGATGAGCTGATGGATGAGATGGGCTTTGATGCTGTATTCGTTGGTACTGGTGCTGGCCTTCCTCATTTTATGAATATTCCGGGGGAAAGCCTCAATGGAGTATATTCCTCCAATGAGTTCCTCACCCGTTGCAATCTCATGAAGGCTTATGATTTCCCAAATCATGCAACTCCAATTGTCATGGGCAAGAAGGTGGCTGTAGTAGGTGGCGGTAATGTCGCCATGGATGCTGCCCGTACGTCTCTTCGTTTGGGTGCTGATAAGGTTTATATTGTATATCGCCGCAGTGAGGCTGAGCTTCCAGCCCGTGCTGAGGAGGTTCATCACGCCAAGGAGGAGGGCATTGACTTTAAGCTCCTCAACAATCCTGTGGAAATTATTGGTGATGAAAATGGTTGGGTGAAGTCCCTGAAGTGCATCCGCATGGAGCTGGGTGAGCCTGATGCTTCTGGACGTCGTCGTCCGGTGGCTATTGAAGGCTCTGAGTTTGAACTGGATGTGGACACCGTAATCATGGCTATTGGTAATGGCCCTAACCCAATTGTGGCCTCTACTACCCCAGGTATGGATACCAACAAGCGTGGCAATATTATTGCTGACGAGGAAACTGGTGCCACTACCAAGGAAGGCGTGTTTGCCGGTGGCGATATTGTTACAGGTGCAGCAACTGTTATTTTGGCAATGGGTGCCGGCAAGAAGGCAGCAGCAGCCATTGATGAGTACCTCAAAAGCAAGAAATAAAGTAAGTGTATAGGTTCAGTGGGTTGGTGCTGTTATTGCATCAGCCCACTTCTGTGTAAGTATAAGGTTTGAAGTTTTAAAATGATTTTAGTTTCATCGTGTCTATTAGGAAATAAAGTTAAGTATAGTGGGGGCTCCAATGACAATGAGCTTCTGATGCGTTATAGCCACTATTTGACAGCTATCTGTCCCGAATCTGCAGGTAATCTGCCTATACCACGGCCACCAGCTGAGCTTCAGAATGGTGATGGACGTGATGTGCTGAAGGGAACAGCAAAGGTAGTCAATAAAGATGGGAAAGATGTGACAGCACATTTTATCCAGGGGGCCAAAAATATTCTGGATATTGTGAAAAAGCACAGAGTTCAAGTGGCTATTTTAAAGGCAAACAGTCCCTCTTGTGGCAAGGATGTTATTTATGATGGCAGCTTTAGTGGCAACAAATTTGATGGAGAAGGTGTTACGGCTGCGTTATTAAAACAAAATGGAGTAAAGGTCTATTCTGAAAAGGATCTTGATGAAAATACATTACAGCGAATAATTGCAAGGTACTGGGAGGCATAAAGGATGAGTAAAAAGGCAGAAATTTTTCAGGAGTATTTAACTAGTCATAATTTAACCATGTTCACCCGCCAGGATATGAACGATCAGCTGAAGACATCAGTATTTCGCTCTGCCTTCAGTGTGGAAGGCCAGAACATTCCGTTTATTATTGTGGTGGATGAAAGTGCATTTTCTGTAATGCAGGTTCAGATTGCCAGCAGTGTAGTGAATGACACAAACAAAGCCAAGGTTTATGAGGCGATTAACAACTGGAATATTACGCTGAAGCCTTTTAAATATGTTGTAGATACCGATGGCAGCCTGATTCTTACATGCTGCATGATGAATCCTGATGGTAAGATGGATGGGGATCAGGCCAATGCCATGATGAATATTATTCTGAATTATCTTACCAAGGAATATAAAAATATCTTGTCTGTCGTAAAATAATATAGTGAGAGCTGCATAGGAGAGAGCCATGAATATTGTTATCGCTATTGACTCATTAAAGGGAAGCTTGACTTCCTTGGAAGCTGGTAAGGCTATTGAGACCGGTATTAAGAAGGTGTATTCTGAGGCAGTAACAAAGGTTTTGCCGCTGGCTGATGGCGGTGAGGGCACAGTGGAGGCATTGACCCTTGGCATGGGGGGAAAGCTGCAGAGTATAGAGGTAACTGGTCCTCTGGGAAATAAGATACTGGCTCAGTACGGTATTTTATCTGACGGGAAAACAGCCGTTGTAGAAATGGCTGCTGCTGCAGGTATTACTTTGGTGCCCGATAACAAGCGCAATCCTCTTTATACCACCACCTATGGTGTTGGCGAGATTTTGCTGGATGCCATCCATAAGGGCTGCCGTCATTTCATAATCGGTATTGGAGGCAGTGCCACCAATGACGGTGGCGTTGGTATGCTTCAAGCCCTTGGCTATGATATGCTGGATGCAGATGGCAAGCCAGTTCCTTTTGGAGCAGCGGGATTAAAGGGCCTTTGCCGTATTGATGACAGCAGGGTAACACCAGAGTTGAAGGAATGTTCATTCCGTATAGCCTGTGATGTAACCAATCCTCTTTGCGGTGAGAAGGGCTGCAGTGCGATTTATGGCCCACAGAAGGGCTCCAGTCCTGAGGATATAGCTTTAATGGACAAGTGGATGGGAGATTATGCCCGTATATCCAAGGAAAAATATTCTCATGCCGATGCCAATGCTCCCGGAGCCGGGGCGGCCGGTGGAATGGGCTTTGCTTTTCTCACATTTACAAATGCCACCTTGGAATCTGGTATAGAGATTGTTTTGGCAGAAACCAAGCTGGAAGACCATATATCCAAGGCGGATTTGGTCATTACCGGTGAGGGGCGTCTTGACGGACAGACTGTAATGGGAAAGGCTCCTGTGGGTGTGGCCCGAATTGCGAAAAAATACAATAAGCCGGTTATCGCCTTTGCAGGCTGCGTAACTCCAGAGGCCACTGCTTGTAACGAACACGGTATAGATGCATTTTTCCCTATTTTGCGTGGAGTTGTATCTCTTTCCGAGGCCATGGAGCCGAAAAATGCAAGGCAGAATATGATTGACACGGTGGAACAGGCCATGCGGCTGTTGAAGGTAAAGATGGATTAGACAATATCAGTTAGCCTTGACAAAAAAGCTTAAAGCTTGATATACTAAGTAAAGTTTGCGGGCGTGGTGGAATTGGCAGACACGCTGGACTTAGGATCCAGTGCCGCAAGGCATGGAGGTTCGACCCCTCTCGTCCGCACCATAAAATACAATTTAAATAACTAAGACAAGTTAGAGACGATGAAGAAGAGGAGTATCTGAGAACGCAGCCCCCAAGAGAGGAAGGGGTAGGTGGGAGCCTTCCGGGCGTGCGGCAGAGAAGGTAGCTTTGGAGTTTTCTGCTTGAACTGCGAGCCTGTATATCATAATGGCTGGTTGCATAAGTAGGGCGGGACGCGGAAACGGCGTTATGTAAAGGAGCTTAAAATCTTTTGGATTTTAAGGAATTTAGGTGGTACCACGAAAGTAGGCACTTTCGTCCTTTAATAGGGCGGGAGTGCTTTTTTGTTACAACGAAATTTATTAAAACAAATTTTCATTATGGAGGAAATGACTTATGGAAGAAAATAATATCCCTAAGGTATATGACCCAAAATCCTTTGAGAAAAAATGGTATGGTTATTGGGAAGAAAACAAGCTGTTTCACGCAGTAGTAGACGAGGAGAAGGAGCCTTACAGCATCGTTATTCCGCCTCCTAATGTAACTGGCCAGCTTCACATGGGCCATGCCTTGGATAATACCCTTCAGGATATTCTTATTCGCTGGCGCCGTATGCAGGGCTATAATACTCTGTGGATGCCAGGCTGTGACCATGCTGGTATAGCTACCCAGGCCAAGGTTGAGGGGGCTCTTCGTGAGGAAGGTACAAACCGCTATGAGTTGGGCCGTGAGAAATTCCTGGAAAGAGTTTGGCAGTGGAAGGAAAAATTTGGCAGCCGAATTATGAGCCAGCTTCGTTCCCTCGGTTCTTCTTTGGATTGGGACAGAGAGCGTTTTACTATGGATGAGGGCTGCTCCAAGGCTGTTCGCGAGGTATTCGTAAGCCTTTATGAAAAAGGCCTTATTTATCAGGGTACCCGCATTACCAACTGGTGTCCTGATTGTAATACCGCTATTTCCGATATTGAGGTGGAGCATGAAACTGAGCAGGGCCATCTGTGGCACATTCGTTATCAGGTGGAAGGCGAGCCGGATAAGTATGTTGAGGTTGCAACCACCCGCCCGGAGACCATGTTCGGCGATACAGGCGTGGCTGTTCATCCTGATGATGAGCGTTACAGGGACTTAGTTGGCAAGAATGTAATTTTGCCAGTTGTTAATCGCGTAATTCCTCTTTTTGCTGATGAATATGTTGATTCTGCCTTTGGTACGGGTGCAGTAAAGGTTACCCCTGCCCATGACCCTAACGACTATGAAATGGGTCTGCGTCATAATTTGGAGCAGGTGAAGGTTCTATCCAACACTGGTAAGATGCTGGAAGGTGCCGGCAAGTATGAGGGCATGGACCGCTATGAGTGCCGTAAGGCCCTGGTAAAGGAGCTGGAGGAAATTGGCGCCCTTGTTTCCATTGAGGACCATGAACATGCAGTAGGTCATTGCTCCCGTTGTCATTCCACCATTGAGCCAATGATTTCTACTCAGTGGTTTGTAAAGATGGATACTCTGGCAAAGCCAGCAGCTGATGCTGTTAGAGACGGCCGTATTAAGTTCGTTCCAGAGCGCTTCACCAAGATTTATTGCCAGTGGCTGGATAACATTCGTGACTGGTGCATTTCCCGTCAGCTGTGGTGGGGCCATCGAATTCCTGCATGGTATTGCGACGACTGCGGTGAGACCACTGTATCCCGTGATGATATTTGTCAGTGCCCTAAGTGCGGCAGCAAGAATGTACGTCAGGATGAGGACGTACTGGATACCTGGTTCTCCTCCGGTTTGTGGCCATTCGAAACCATGGGCTGGCCTGAGGAGACTTCTGAGCTGAAGCATTTCTATCCTACTGCTACACTGGTAACCGGTTATGATATTATTTTCTTCTGGGTTGCCCGTATGGTAATGATGGGTCTGGAATTCGGCAAGGATATTCCGTTTAAGACTGTTTATATTCATGGCCTTGTAAGGGACAGTCAGGGCCGCAAGATGTCAAAGTCCCTTGGAAACGGTATCGACCCACTGGAAATGATTGAGGAATACGGTGCCGACTCCCTGCGCTTTATGCTGATTACCGGCAATACTCCTGGCAATGATATGCGCTTCTATAACGAGCGCGTTGAATCTGCCCGCAATTTTGCCAACAAGCTGTGGAATGCCTCCCGTTTCATGCTGATGAATCTGGAGGGCTTCGATAAGAGCTTTGTACCAGCTGCTGAAGATTACACCATGGCAGATAAGTGGATTCTGTCACGCTTCGCCAAGACTGCCCAGGGAGTTACCGAAAATCTGGAGAAGTACGAGCTGGGTGAGGCTGGCCGTCTGATATATGAGTTTATCTGGAGTGAGTTCTGTGACTGGTACATTGAGCTCTCCAAGGCACGTCTTTATGACAAGGAAAATGTTAAGCCTCGTCAGACTGCCCAGTATGTATTGGGCTATGTATTGGAGCGTACTCTGCGTCTGCTGCACCCATTTATGCCATTTATCACCGAGGAAATTTGGCAGCACATTCCACACGAGGGCAAGAGCATCATGGTTTCCCAGTGGCCTGCTGAGGACAAGACCATTACTGCTCTCATTGACGAAGCCAGTGAAAGCAGCATGACCACTATTATGGAAACTATAAAGACTATCCGCGCTCTCCGCCTGGAGGTTAATGCAGCCCCAAGCAAGAAGAGTGAGGTGGTGCTTAACTTTACTGATGAATCCCTGCGTCAGGTGTTTGCCGATAACGAGGGCTATCTTACTGTTTTGGCTTCTGCCGAGCCTGTTACTCACATGGCGGCTGGAGCTGAAAAGCCGGAAAATGCCATGGCTGGTGTTGTAAACGGCGTGGAAATTTTCCTGCCACTGAAGGATTTGATTGATGTGGAGAAGGAAACTGCCCGCCTCAATGGTGAAATGGCCAAGCTGGAGAAGGAAATTTCCCGTCTGGACAAGAAGCTGTCCAATCAAGGCTTCCTGGCAAAGGCTCCTGCTGATGTGGTTGCTGGCGAGAAGGAAAAACTGGTCGGTTATCAGGAAAAGATGGACGCTGTGAAGGCGCGTCTTGAGGATTTGGCTAAGCTGTAACATCATCCACCACTAAAGCGGTTCCCCTTCCCCAGAGGGGAAGGCAGGATGAGAGGGGTGACCGGTTTTACCGGTCCCTTTTTGTTCATAGAGAGTATCAGGGGGATATTATGAATTATTCAGAATCACTACAATATTTAGAGGAGCTTAATGTCTTTGGCATGAACTTGGGGCTTGGGCGCATAAAAAAACTCCTTGAATTGATGGGAAATCCCCAAAATAAATACAAGACCGTTCATGTAACCGGTACTAACGGTAAGGGCTCTGTTACATGTATGCTTGCGGAAATCCTTAAAAAATCAGGCATCAGCGTGGGAATGTACACATCTCCTCATTTGGATTCTTATACGGAGCGGGTTATTATCAACGGTGACGCAATAAGCCGGGAAAAAATGGCAGCGGCTATTACTGTGGTTCGTGACCTCTGTGACTTTATGGTGGGAGAAGGGGACGAACACCCTACACAGTTTGAGGTATTGACAGCAGCAGCATTTTATACTTTCATGAAGGAAAAGGTGGAGTATGCTGTTATTGAAGTTGGTCTGGGTGGTTTGCTGGATTCCACCAATGTAATCACTCCTGAGGTTTCTGTCATTACCAACGTATCCTTTGAGCATGCAGATAAATGTGGTGGTACTCTGGAGGGGATAGCAAAGCATAAGGCTGGTATTATAAAGCCTGGAGTGCCTGTAATAGCTGGTGCAGATGGTATGGCATTGGAAATTATTCAACGGGTGGCGGCAGATAATAAGTCAGAGATATATATTGTTGGCAGGGATTTTGAAGCCAAACCGATTAAACCCTTGGGGCAGCTTAGTATCCCACCTAACCTGGGCAATACCAGTGTGGGCAATATGAGTCCTTCCGTGATTGACCTGCAGATAGAGGCCCTGTCAGCATTGCCTTATGGCAGGTGCGAGTCAGAGGGAAATACCGTAAGAACTCAGTTGGTGGAATTTGCTTCCCATAATGACCAGATGGCTTCCCTTGACTATAAACTGGCGTTGATGGGGCTGCATCAGGTGGAAAACAGCAGTCTGGCGGCTGCGGCGGCTATGCTGTTGGCGGTAAATGATTTGCGCATTACACAGCGGGCATTAAAAAAAGCTATGGCGGATGTTCACTGGCCAGGACGATTTGAGGTTATGTCACGTAATGGCTATGAGCTGATTATCGATGGCGCCCATAATCCTGCAGGCATCAGAACACTTCGGGACAGTCTGGATTACTATTATCCTGATAAAAAGCGGATTTTTGTGCTTGGAATTCTCAGGGATAAGGATTTCGAGGGTATGCTGGAGATACTTCTTCGTCCTGAGGATAGAGTTATCTTTACAACGCCTTCATCAGAAAGAGCAGCAGACCCTGTGGAGCTTTTGGAATGTGCAAAGGTCGAAAACAAGGACGCTATTGGTGATCCGAAAAAGGCACTGGAGCGTGGTATGGGGCTGGCAGAAAATGCCACAAGGGAGAGTGAAGGTACGGAATCAGATACAATTTTGATATGTGCCGGTTCGCTGTATCTTATTGGTTATTTGCGTACTCTATTAAAGTAGATAGTGGTGTGCAGATTTTTATACGATGCCAATGGGGGAGAGAAATGGGATCATTGTTATGGTTCCATTTTTTTTCTTTTTTTTGTATAATTATATGAATGTGATTTTAGATTTTTTGAGGTGAAGTATTTGAGTGGGTTAAAGCGTTTGGCATCATCTCGGGCCGTCAAGGATACAATTTATTTATCAATTTTGATGGAGGCTTTTTTCATCGGATTATCACAAACTACTGCTATAGTATTTATGGGAATTGGCATAGCATTATTTTTGCTTCGTTGGTGGAAGGATCCGAATTTCCATGTAAAGCGTACTACCTTTCATTGGCCCATTATCGTTTACCTGTTGTGCAGTGCAGCGTCAATATTAGTGTCACCTGATAAGATGTATACACTGACGATATGGTTTGTGCTGGTGGTAATTTATTTATTGACCTATGTGCTGGTGACCCAAAACATGGAAACCCCTCGGCAGGTAAGATTGCTGGCTTATTCTTTGGGGGCGTCAGCAGCCATTATTGTGGCCTACGGCTTTTTCCAGTTCATTTTCGGTATTGATACCTCGGAAATGAAATGGGTTGATGGTGAAGCCTTTCCGGAGCTTAGCAAACGTGTTTTTTCAACTCTTGAGAATCCCAATATATTGGCCGCATACCTGGATGTAGTGGTTTGTGTTCTCCTGGGGCTTTTTGGTACTCTAAGCGACAAGCGGCTTCGTATTGCCATTGGCGTAGCCATGGTTTGTACTCTGGGA
The DNA here is from genome assembly GCA_002372665.1 of Anaerovibrio lipolyticus. Lineage (GTDB taxonomy): Bacteria > Bacillota > Negativicutes > Selenomonadales > Selenomonadaceae > Anaerovibrio > Anaerovibrio lipolyticus_C. The sequence goes on along the minus strand of DFHJ01000112.1, from coordinate 57,734 downwards.
TGTATTGCCATGACCTATGCCCGAGGTGCATGTCTTACCATCGCAGTTATCATGGCTGGTTACGGTGTATTGAAGGACAAGCGTATTTTGGTGGCAGTGGCAGTGCTGGTGGCAGGCTTTCTGCTGTTGAATCCGGTGCTGTTTGAACGCATGAGCACTATGTTTACAGTTGTGGACACATCATCGGAGATGCGCATTGCTATGTGGGAAAGCACCATACAGATGATTTTGGATCATCCCCTTTTGGGTATTGGTGGTGGAGCCTATTCGCTGGTTTATCCTATTTATGATACCTACATTGTGGATGGCAGTGTGACTTTGGTTCATGCCCATAATATTTATCTGAACTATCTTGCTGAAATTGGTATCGTGGGTGGATGTGCCTTTTTGGTATTCTTTTTAGGATATACTGTTACTGCCCTGCACCCTCAAAAAATTATGCCGGATGAATTCTCCAAGGGCCTGATGCTTGGTTTGGGCCTGGGGTTGGTGTCTGTAGCCCTTAATGGCCTTACAGATGATGTATTGTATAATGTTCCTTCGTCCATGCTTTTGTGGATGATTTGCGGACTGGTGTATGTAATGAAGGAGAAGATATAATTAATGACAATCATGACATTGGATTTTTGGACAGCTTTGTTTTCTATCGTAATACTTGATTTGGTTTTGGCTGGGGATAATGCGGTGGTAATTGCAATGGCAGCCCATCGTCTTCCGGATGAGCTAAAAAAGAAGGCAGTTTTGGTAGGTACTGCGGGAGCAGTGGTCATAAGAATCATTATGACACTGCTGGCGGTATATCTTTTGTCTATCCCATATCTGCAGGCCTTGGGTGGCTTGCTGTTATTGCCGATTGCTATTAAGCTGTTGGCACCAGCCAAGGAGGGCCATGTAGAGGAGGCGGATAATTTCGCCGGGGCTGTGAAAACTATTATCGTGGCTGATGCGGCCATGGGTATTGATAATGTACTGGCGGTAGCTGGTGCTGCCCACGGCAGCTTTTTGTTGGTAGTAATTGGTCTTGTTATAAGTGTGCCTATCGTTGTGGGCAGCAGCCAGATTATTGGCAAGCTTTTGGATAACTGGCCAGTGCTGATTTATCTTGGTGCCGGTATTTTAGGTTGGACAGGTGGCAGCATGTTGGTTCACGATGCCAGCATTGGCCCTGTAATTGTGAGTGCTCTGGGTTCCATGGCTTCCATAATTATTCCTGCTGTACTGGCCGTGGGTGTGTGTGTTATTGGTTACAGCAAAAAGAAGCAAGTACAGCCTGATTAAAACTTGTGTTGTGTGTAGGAGTGTTTTATGAGCTTAATGGGTTTAAGTTCTGCTGAAATTGAAGAACGTCGGGCCAAATATGGCAGCAATTCTTTGACTCAGCTTGAAAGGGATTCTCTATTAAAAAAGATTTTTCATGGGTTCAAGGACCCCATGATAATGATTCTGTTAGTCGCTCTGATTATTCAGGGCGTACTTTATTTTGTGGGTCAGGCTGAGTGGTTTGAGCCTGTTGGAATAATGGTGGCTATTCTTATTGCCAACGGCGTTGCTTCTGTCAGTGAATATAATCAGGAAGGTAAAGCTGTGACCCTGCGAAATGACGAAGCTGCCAAGGATATAACCAAGGTTCTTCGTGACGGTGAATTGTGGGAGATTCCAGTCAGTGACGTGGTGGCAGGGGATATTGTATTTTTACAGGCCGGGGACCGGCTTCCTACAGACGGATTGCTGGTTGAGGGCTCTGTACATATTGACCAGTCGGTACTAAATGGTGAAACTGAGGAAATACTAAAATGTTCCGTGGAGGATGCGGAAAATGATACCTATGATATTGATGATCTGCTTAATCCCCATTACGCTTATCGTGGTACGGTGGTATGCAGTGGTGAGGCATATCTGGAAACCAATGTAGTGGGGGATAAAACGCTGTTTGGTCAGCTGGCTCTGGAAGCACAGTCCACATCCCGCAGGACACCGCTACAGGTGAAGCTGGATAAGCTGGCCCATCATATATCTGCCTTTGGCTATATAGGTGCAATCGCTATTGTACTGGGCATACTTATAAAGACCTTTGTTACGGGGGAGACTCCTGACAATCTATGGGGCTGGGTGCGTCTGATTATTGATGCAGTTACCGTGGCCGTAACTGTTATTGTGTGTGCTGTGCCTGAAGGCTTGCCAATGCTTACATCCATGTTGCTTTCCGTTCAGAGTCTCAAAATGGAGAAGGATAATGTTCTGGTCAAGAAAATAAATGGTATTGAAACCTCAGGCAGCTTGAGTATTCTGTTTAGCGACAAAACAGGTACTATTACCGAGGGAAAGCTGTCAGTGGTAGATATAGCACTGGGAGATTTAGTACATTTAAGGCATATCGGTAATCTTGAGCTGAAGAGCAATGAGGGAACGGAGGCTTCAGGGGGATATATCAATAAGTTTATAAAAGCCGCTGGTCTTAATAATAGTGCCCACCCGGGAGCTGATTCTGTCATCGGCGGTAACAGCACTGACCGTTCCATCATCAAGGCTCTGATGAATGCTGGCCTGACAGATGCCATTAATCGTGATGAGGCCATTGGCTTTAAATATTTTAATTCCAGGGACAAGTATTCTGCAGTGGCAGTAAATGAAGCTGATAAATGCATTTGTTATCTTAAGGGTGCCCCAGAGGTAATGCTGGAAAAGTGTCATCAGTATCTGGGGGCAGACGGTACCATTCATCAGTTAAATTCTGTCAACGAAATTCAAAAATATATTGATAATCAGGCTGCCCGTTCAATGCGATTGTTGGCGGTGGCTTATGGTGCTGGTCACGTCAATGAACATGGAGAGGCTGAGAATGATGGCAGCCTTACGCTGATTGGTATTATAAGTATTCGTGACAACCTTCGCTCCGAGGCCATGGGGGCTATCCGCGAGGTTCAGAATGCCGGTGTACAGGTGGTTATGATTACCGGTGATAAGCGGGAGACTGCTGTGGCCATAGCCAAGGAATCCGGCCTTGTTCACTCTGAGGATGATGTGGTGCTAACCTCTGGTGAAATGAAGAAAATGTCAGATGATGAGCTGAAGAAAATTTTACCTCAGCTGCGGGTGGTGGCGAGAGCCCTGCCTACGGATAAGAGCCGTCTGGTGAATATTGCCCAGGAGCTTGACATGGTGGCAGGCATGACTGGCGACGGTGTAAATGATGCCCCTGCACTTAAAAAGGCAGAGGTTGGCTTTGCCATGGGCAGTGGAACTGAGGTAGCCAAGGAGGCAGGAGATATCACCATCCTTGATGATAACTTCCGTTCCATAGTTAAGGCAATTTTATATGGACGTTCAATATTTAAAAGCATAAGAAAGTTCCTTATCTTTCAGCTAACGGTTAATGTGGCGGCTGTACTGGTGTGCTTTTTGGGACCAATGCTGGGAGAGAATATTGTGCTCACAGTTATACAGTTATTGCTGATTAACCTGGCTATGGATACTTTGGCGGCCATTGCCTATGGCAGTGAGCCAGCTTTGCAGGAGTATATGCTGGAAAAGCCGGTGGCCCGTCAGGAGAATATTGTGACTAAAAAAATGCTTATTCAGGTTATTATCAATGCTCTGGTTATTACGGTAATTTGTCTGAGCATTTTGTTCTTTGAGCCGGTAAGGGCACTTTTTGGAGATGTTACAGTAACCTATTTGAAGTCAGCTCTTTTTGCCACCTTTATGATGGCGATTACTTTTAATGGCTTTAACGCCCGTACAGAGCATATTAATGTATTTGAACATTTGGGCCGCAATAATACTTTTTTGCTGGTGAGCTTTGCTATTTTTGCCATGCAATGGGTATTTGTGGAATTTGGCGGCGAGGTTCTAAGCGTTGAGCCACTTTCCTTAAAAACATGGCTTATATGTGCCTTTATGGCAATATTGGTCATACCGGTAGATGTTATAAGAAGAATAATAACGAGATAGTAGGTATGCCTATGGTGATATATTAGCATCTCCATAGGCATATTTTGTAATAATTGTCATACAAATATGCCCTTTGTGCATTGACAATTAATATATAACGATTTAGAATGAGATTAAATTGAATAGAGTGAGGACAGGTGTCTGTCTATCAGACTTAATAGAGAATCCGGTATAAGCCGGAGCGGTCCCGCCACTGTAATGGGGAGCGAGGTACAATTATGTCACTGGATTACGGGTAATGTAATCTGGGAAGGCGTACCAAGCATTGATCCAGAGCCAGGAGAACTGCCTGTTTTATCATTTCCGTTAGCGATATTCAAAGGGCTGCCAGCAACCCTTTGATAAAAAATGCTTGTACCTGCGAGCGATGGGTAGGGGATGGAACTATGATGGATGGAATATCTGGTCTCAATCTCCGACTTATTTATTTAAGTCGGTTTTTTGTTTTATGGGTCACTATTCGCACCATCATCTCCATCTGCGCACTCTAGGCAGATGGTTTTTTTATGACTTTGTGTGAAGGAGGTAAATTCAATGAATGAGGAGAAAAGCGGTCAGGCCCAAGAAGAGCTGGATCTTCAGGCCATTCTGAAAAAGGCTGAGCAGGTTACTGATTTTCCTGACGTGCCTTTGGATGAATTTACACCGCCTACTTATGATGAGTGGAAGGAAGCATGTATTGCCCTGTTGAAGGGTGCTCCATTCGAAAAGAAAATGTATACAAAAACCTATGAGGGTATTACATTTTCTCCAATGTATTTCAGGAAGGATACTGACCCTATCCTGCCAAAGAAATCCTTCCCTGGCATGGATGATTTTATGAGGGGTGCAAAGCCGAACGGCTACATAGAATCTCCATGGGGTATCGCTCAGGCCTGTGATGAAACAATGCCTAAGGAGAACAATGAGCTTCTGAAGCATGAAATTGACAGGGGGTCAACAATTTATAATATAACTCTCGACAAGGCTACTATTTCCTGTGTGGATGCCAGGGAAACAGATAAGCCGGGTGATGAGGGCTGTAGTGTAACCACGCTGCAGGATGTACATGATTTGTTGGATGGATTGAAGCTGGAAAAATATCCAATCTACATTTATGCCGGAGCATCTGCTGTACCTATGCTGTCCATGGTAGCAGCTGATTTAAAGTCTAGTGGCCAGTCAACCAATAGCCTTAAGGGAATTATTGGTGCCAATCCAGTGGGAGAACTGGTGGCAACCGGTAAAAACAAGCAGTCCTTGGCAAAGCTCTATGACGAAGCCTATGAAGCTGCCAAGTGGGCTATCAAAAATGCACCTGGTGTAAAGACTTGCTTTGTAAAAAGTGATGTGTTCAGCAATGGTGGAGCCAATGATATTCAGGAGGTTGCCTACAGTCTGGCTGTAGCCACTGATTATATCAGGGCAATGCTGGAGCGGGGACTTACTGTGGACGAGGCCGCAGGACAGGTGGCCTTTGAGTTCTCCATGGGTGCCAATTTCTTTATGCAGATTGCCAAGCTGAGAGCAGTACGTCCAATATGGTCCCAGATTGTGGAGGCCTTCGGTGGCGGTGCTGAAGTTCAGAGGATGTATGTTCATGCCCGTCCGGCCCGTTTCTTTAAGACAGTATATGATCCTTATGTAAATATGCTGCGCAATACCTCGGAGATTTTCTCAGGAGTTGTGGGGGGATTGGATTCCTTTGAAAATCCTCCATTTGATGAGGTCATCCGCAAGGGAGATGAATTCTCCCGCCGTATTGCCAGAAATGTTCAGATAATGCTTCAGGAGGAGTTTGGCTTACTGCAGCCAATTGATCCTGCAGGTGGCTCCTGGGCTGTTGAGACCCTTACCAAGCAGGTAAAGGAAAAGATTTGGGATGAATTCAAAGTAATTGAAACCAAGGGCGGTATTGTTGAGGCTCTGAAGGAGGGTTATCCTCAGGAGCAGATTGGTCTTATTTTGGCCGAGCGCTTCAAGAAGCTGGAGCTTCGCCGAGATCGTATTGTTGGTTCCAATATGTATCCTAATATGACGGAGGTTCGTCTTGATCCCAGACCAGAGGATTTTGGGGAGAATAAGAAGCTTCGTTCAGAGGAAATTTCATCATATCTTGCTGATATCGACACTAAATTCTGTGATGAGGCCCTGTCCAAGATTAAGGATGAAAAAGGTTCCATGGAAGCTGTTATTGCGGCCGCCAAGGCTGGGGCAACCATTGAGCAGCTGAGAAGTGCCCTTACCTGTCCAAAATGTGCCGAAAACGCTGAGGAAGTTGAAAAAATAGAAAGACATCGCTGGAGCGAGCGTTATGAGGCCCTTCGCATGGTTACAGAGGCCTACAAGGAAAAGCATGATGATAATGTTAAGATTTTCCTGGCTAATATGGGCCCTATTCCACAGCACAAGGCAAGAGCAGACTTTACCACTGGCTTCCTGCAGGTTGGTGCCTTTGAGGTTCTGGGCAATAACGGCTTCCCTACAGAGGAAGAGGCCGCAGCTGCTGCCAAGGAATCCGGAGCTGATGCAGTGGTTATCTGCTCAACAGATGCAACCTATCCTGATATTGTGCCTAAGCTGGCTCCTATGCTCCATGAGGTGCTGCCAAATGCCACTGTATTCCTGGCAGGCGAGGCTCCTAAGGATCTTAAGGAAACTTATGATAATGCCGGAATTGACAAGTATATTTCTGTCAAGGCAAATTGTTATGAAATCCTGCAGGCACTGCAGAAGAAGAAAGGGATGATTGAGTGATGGCTTCTTTTAACAATCCTGATTTTACCAGCATGAACCTGAAAGAAGCTCCAGAGAGAAGCCCTGAAGAATGGCTTAAGCTGTTTGAGGACGCTGCCGGTGCCAATTTCGACAAGCTGACTGGCAAAACAATGGAGCATATTCCTATAAAACCGCTGTATAACTACGATGAATATGAGCACATGAATCATCTGGATTTTGCCTCCGGCATTCCACCATGCCTTCGTGGCCCATATTCCACTATGTATGTATTCCGTCCTTGGACAGTTCGTCAGTACGCAGGCTTCTCCACTGCTGAGGAATCAAATGCTTTCTACAGAAGAAATCTGGCTGCTGGTCAGAAGGGTCTGTCCATAGCCTTTGACCTTCCAACCCATCGTGGCTATGACTCCGATAACCCACGAGTTTTGGGTGATGTTGGTAAGGCCGGCGTTGCTATTGACTCTATTTTGGATATGCGTATTCTGTTCAGCGGCATTCCACTTGATCAGATGTCCGTATCCATGACCATGAATGGTGCGGTACTGCCTATTTTGGCCTTCTACATTCTCTCCGGTGAGGAACAGGGCGTAGATAAGAGCGTAATGGCTGGTACTATTCAGAATGATATTCTGAAGGAGTTCATGGTGCG
>DFHJ01000112.1:0-50350 GCA_002372665.1 Anaerovibrio lipolyticus | reverse complement strand
GGTGCGTAATACCTATATTTATCCACCAGAAATGTCCATGCGTATAATAGGTGATATTTTTGAATATACCACCAAGTACATGCCTAAGTTTAACAGTATTTCCATTTCCGGCTATCACATGCAGGAGGCTGGTGCTACTGCTGATATTGAGCTGGGTTATACTCTTGCAGATGGCCTTGAATATATCCGTACTGGTGTAGCCGCCGGTTTGCCAGTAGATGCCTTTGCTAAACGACTCTCCTTCTTCTGGGCTATTGGTAAGAATTACTTTATGGAGGTTGCCAAGATGCGTGCGGCTCGTGTGCTCTGGGCGAAGATTGTTAAGTCCTTTGGGGCTACCAATGACAAGTCCATGGCCCTCAGAACCCACAGTCAGACCTCCGGTTGGTCACTTACTGCCCAGGATCCATTTAACAATGTATCACGTACATTGATGGAGGCCATGGGTGCAGCCCTTGGTCATACTCAGTCACTCCATACCAATGCACTGGATGAGGCCATTGCCTTGCCAACTGACTTCTCCGCCCGCATTGCCCGTAATACACAGCTTTACATTCAGGATGAGACCAGCGTATGTAAGATTATTGACCCATGGGGTGGCTCTTACTATGTGGAGGCACTTACCAATGAGATTATTCGTCGTGCCTGGGCTCATATTCAGGAGGTTGAGGCTCTGGGTGGTATGGCTAAGGCTATTAACAGCGGACTTCCTAAGATGCGTATCGAGGAAGCTGCTGCCCGTCGTCAGGCCCAGATTGACTCCGGCAACGAATCTATTGTTGGTCTGAACCGTTTCCGTCTGGAAAAGGAAGACCCGCTGGAGATTTTGGCCATTGATAATACCGCTGTACGTCAGGCCCAGATTGAGCGTTTGGAAAAGCTCCGTGCTGAGCGTAATGATGACGATGTTCGCCGTTGCCTTGAAGGTATTACAAAGGCTGCAGAGTCCCGTGACAATGGTAACCTCCTTGAAGCTGCTGTTGATGCTGCTCGTGCCCATGCTTCATTGGGTGAAATTTCCGATGCCGTTGAGAAGGTATCCGGCCGATTCCAGGCTGTTATCCATACTATTTCCGGTGTATATTCTTCTGAGTTTACTGACAAGAGTGCTTTGGAGAAGGCCCGTGAAATGGCTGATGAATTTGAAAATCTTACTGGTCGCCGTCCAAGAATTTTCGTGGCCAAGATGGGCCAGGATGGTCATGACAGAGGCCAGAAGGTTATAGCTTCTTCCTTTGCCGATATGGGCTGGGATGTTGATGTAGGTCCTCTTTTCCAAACCCCGGAGGAAACTGCACAGGATGCCGTCGATAATGATGTTCACATGGTTGGGTTCAGCTCTTTGGCCGCTGGTCATAATACTCTCCTTCCACAGCTGGTTCAGGAGCTGGAAAAACTGGGCCGTGATGATATCATGGTTTGTATCGGCGGCGTTATCCCAGTACAGGATTATGATTTCTTGTACGAAAGCGGAGCAGTGGCCATCTTTGCGCCAGGAACCAATATTCCTGAGGCAGGCATAAAGCTGTTGACCCTTTTGATAGAAAGAGCCAAGGAAGATTTAGCAGAGGAGTAATGGTGACGAGTTATGGCAAAATACACCACTTCAAAACCAAGCTGGGTTCCTGATGAGCCCAATGAAAAGTTCGCCTGCAGTGTTATGGGCGGCATAGAGGGGATAAAGGACACCACCGTTGGTAATATCAACCCTAATTTATTAAGTGGCAAGACAAAACCAAAACGGCGGCTGGTCTTAAGTGAGGATGATTATGTCAATGGGGTCCTTAAAGGGGATCGTATGACATTATCCCGGGCTATAACTCTCATTGAAAGTAATAATTCCAAGCATTTTGCCAAGGCACAGCGGGTTTTACAAAGGCTTTTACCACATACAGGAAAGGCACTTAGAATAGGTATTACAGGTGTGCCGGGAGCTGGCAAGAGTACCATTATCGAGGCCTTCGGTAATATGCTCTGTGATGCTGGCCATAGAGTGGCTGTCTTGTCCGTTGACCCTACCAGCTCGGTTACCAAGGGCTCAATATTGGGCGACAAAACAAGAATGGGCACACTTTCCCGTCGTCAGGAGGCCTTTATCAGGCCTTCTCCTGCGGGGGGGACATTGGGCGGCGTCGCCAGAAAGAGTCGTGAGACTATGCTGATGTGCGAGGCTGCAGGCTATGATATTATTCTTATCGAAACTGTTGGCGTAGGCCAATCTGAAACCACAGTGCGCTCCATGGTGGATTTTTTCATGCTGGTGGTGCTGACAGGTGCTGGTGACGACCTTCAGGGAATCAAGAAGGGTATCATGGAGTTGGCAGATGCTATAGTTATTAATAAGGCAGATGGAGATAATCTCCTAAAGGCCAAGGTGGCCAGAGCCGAATACGAGCGGATGATTGAATACATCCGTCCTGCAACAGAGGGCTGGCCAACCCATGCCTATATGTGTTCAGCCTATACAAAGTACGGAATACCAGAGCTTTGGAAGGTGATCCAGGCCTTTAAAGAAATGACAACTGAAAGCGGTGTGTTTAACAAGCGCCGCAATCGTCAGCTTTTGGAATGGATGTACAGTATGATTGATGAACACCTTCATAGTCTGTTCTTTGATGATCCAGTGATAACGGGCAGAATGCCGGAGGTCAAGGATGCTGTACTCAAAGGAATAATTTCACCAACCCAGGCGGTGAAGGAGCTGGTAAATATGTTTGATGTGGACATGGCAGCCCGCCGTCAAGTGGATATATTCCATCCGGAAGCCGAGGTGAAGTCATAAATGTATACCAAAAAAATTTATTTCTCCGGTGGCAGCTTTCATGATTTACAGGCAGTTTTTAAAGAATTGACCGGTGTCATCAAGGTGAGATGCGGTTATATTAATCCAGCATCAGCTTCTGTGGATTATGGAGCTGTAACAGCTGGGCACGTAGATGCTGTGATGGGCATCTGCGTGGAATATAGTCCCAAGAAGACGGACGTTTCTTATTTGTTGGACATTCTTTTTTCTGTTACTGATCCTTACAGTGAAAATCGTCAAGGTGATTTAATTGGTCCGATGTTTATGTGTGGAGTATACTACAACACTCCTGAAGATTTACCCCAAATACAGCTTCATCTAAACTTCATGGCCAATAGAACCAACCCACCGGCAGTAGCCGGAAGTAATCTGACGATTAACGACCCTGTAAGCGACCAGAAGCAACGGCGAAAATTGTTTGTTAAGTCCGAAGAAATAAGGACGTTTGTGGAGGCGGAGGAGACACATCAGGACTATTTTGAAAAGAATCCTGATGCTCCAAGGCAAATAGATATTCAAAAGTTCAAGGAGTATATTAATTCCTGAACAATATCTGAATATACTTCTGTTTTTGACAGAAAATTCAATCATTATGAAGGGGATAGCGTAAGCTATCCTCTTTATTTGTATGACAATTTCTGCAACTTTTCTTGACTCAAATCATCTGGAGTGGTAGACTTTGAGTGATGTATAATGTATATATGCGAGAACGTATAACTATGGTTTGAGCGAATTATACCTTAAAGTTATAATCACCAATCACAGGGGAAAATATCGTACGTATCGCACAGAAAATTTTAGGTCGTTTACAACGACTTTAGGGGAGGATTTTCGATGATTGACATTCTCGACAGGGTACGCAACAAAGAATTACAGTCCAGGATTGTGACTGCTGAGGAGGCAGCTGCTTTTATCAAGCCTGGCATGAATGTTGGTACCTCCGGCTTCACACCATCAGGTTATCCAAAGGCTGTTCCAATGGCTTTGGCTGCTCGCATGGAAAAGGAGCATTTTAAGATTAACCTTTGGACCGGCGCTTCTACCGGTGATGAAGAGGACGGATGTCTTGCAAGAGCTGATGGTATTGCATTCCGTATGCCATACCAGACAAACAAGGATATGCGTAACGCTATCAACAGCGGTAAGATTGAGTATGCTGACCTGCATCTGTCCGAGTCTGCTCAGTTGGCTCGTTACGGATATTTGGGCGGCAAGATTGATGTGGCTATCGTAGAGGCTTGTGCCATTACTGAAGAGGGTAACATCATCCCTACTACATCCATGGGTAATACTGCATCCTATGTTCAGACTGCAGATGTAGTTATCGTAGAAGTAAACACTACTCAGCCATTGGAGCTTGAGGGAATGCACGATGTATACGTTCCTCTCGATCCACCAAATCGTCTTCCAATTCCTGTTGTAAAGCCTAATGACAGAATTGGTACTACTTATATTCCTTGTTCTCCAGACAAGATTAAGTATATCGTACCTTGTGATATTACCGACAAGGTTCGTCCACTGGGTGAAATCGATGAGAACTCCCGCAAAATGTCCCAGAACTTTATCGAACTGCTCCATGCAGAGGTAAAGGCTGGTCGTATGCCTAAGAACCTGCTGCCACTGCAGTCTGGTGTAGGCGCTGTTGCTAATGCTGTTATTAGCGGATTCGTTGAGTCCGATCTGAAGGATCTCTCAGTTTATACTGAGGTTATCCAGGATGGTATGTTTGACTTGATTGATGCAGGAAAACTGAATTTTGCATCAGGCACCTCTCTCTCCCCATCCCCAGAAGGCTTGAAGCGTTTCTATGCTAATATCAAGGAATACAGAAAGCATATTGTGCTTCGTCCACAGGAGATTGCAAATAGCCCAGAGGTTGCGCGTCGTATCGGTGTAATCGCCATGAACACCGCCATCGAGGCAGATATTTATGGCAACATCAACTCTACCCATATTATGGGTACAAAGATGATGAATGGTATCGGTGGTTCCGGTGATTTCGCCCGCAACGCTTACCTGACTGTATTCTTTACTGTATCTACTGCAAAGGATGGCAAGATTTCTTCCATCGTTCCTATGGTTTCCCATGTTGACCATACTGAGCATGATGTAGATATCATTGTTACTGAGCAGGGTCTGGCTGACCTTCGCGGCTTGTCTCCACGTCAGCGTGCAAAGGTTATTATTGAGAACTGCGCTCATCCAGACTTTAAGCCTATGCTGATGGATTATTATGAAAGAGCATTAGCAGAAACCAAGAGTGCTCATACTCCACACATTTTACATGAGGCACTTTCTTGGCATGAAAGATTTATGAAAACAGGCACAATGAAGAAATAATAGGAGGATATTTCACTATGAGCAATGAAAAGATTCAGGCTGGTTTAGAAAAATATAATGCCAGCGTAGAAAAAGCTACTGCAAAGTTCCCAGAGCGTCCAAACCTGCCAGAGCAGCGTCTGTACACTCCACTTGATATCAAGGACACTGACTATGCAGATGAAATCGGTTTCCCTGGAATGTATCCTTATACCCGTGGTGTACAGCCCACGATGTACCGTGGTCGTTTCTGGACCATGCGTATGTATGCTGGTTTCTCTACTGCAGCTGAATCCAATAAGCGCTATCGTTATCTGATTGAGTCCGGTGCTACTGGTCTCTCCTGCGCATTTGACCTTCCTACTCAGATTGGTTATGACTCTGATGACCCTATTTCTGAGGGTGAGGTTGGTAAGGTAGGCGTTGCTATCGACTCTCTGGCTGATATGGAAGTCCTCTTCGACCAGATTGACCTTGGCAAGGTTTCCACCTCCATGACTATCAACGCTCCTGCATCTGTACTGCTTGCCATGTACATTGCAGTTGCTGAGAAGCAGGGTGTTCCTGCTGATCAGCTGAAGGGTACTATTCAGAATGATATTCTGAAGGAGTATGCTGCACGTGGTACTTATATCTTCCCTCCACGTCCTTCCATGCGTCTGATTACCAACATCTTTGAGTATTGCTCCAAGAATGTTCCAAAATGGAATACCATTTCCATTTCCGGTTACCATATTCGTGAGGCAGGTTCTACTGCTTCTCAGGAAATCGCATTCACCATTGCAGATGGTATCGCATATTGCGAGGCTGCTATCAAGGCTGGTCTCCATATCGACGATTTTGCAGGTCGTCTGTCCTTCTTCTGGAATGCTCATAACAACGTACTTGAGGAAGTTGCCAAGTTCCGTGCTTCCCGTCGTGTATGGGCAAAGGTTATGAAGGAGCGTTTCCATGCTGAGAAGCCTAAATCCATGATGCTTCGCGTGCATACCCAGACTGCAGGTTCCATGCTGACTGCTCAGCAGCCTAACAACAACATTGTCCGTGTTGCTCTCCAGACTGCCGCAGCTGTTATGGGTGGTACCCAGTCCCTCCATACTAACTCCCGTGATGAGGCTTTGGCACTTCCTACCGAGGAGTCTGTAATGATCGCTCTCCGTACTCAGCAGATTGTTGCTTATGAGTCCGGCCTGGCTGACGTAATCGACCCATTGGCTGGTTCCTACTATGTAGAGGCCCTCACCAATAAGATTGAGAAGGAAGCTTGGGAATACATCAAGAAGATTGATGAAATCGGCGGTGCTGTTGCAGCTATCGAGAAGGGCTATATCCAGAAGGAAATCCAGGATTCTGCTTACAAGTGGCAGATGGATGTTGAGTCTGGTGCAAAGACCATCGTTGGTGTTAATAAGTTCCAGATTGAAGAAGAGCCACCTAAGGGCCTCTTGAAGGTTGATGCTTCTGTAGGCGTTGCACAGTGCAAGCGTCTGGCTGAAATGAAGGCTAAGCGTGACAATGATGCTGTCAAGGCTGCATTGGCTGACCTTAAGAAGGCTTGTCAGGATGAGAACGAGAACCTCATGCCTCATATTCTTAACGCAGTTCGTACCTATGCAACTCTCGGTGAGATTTGTGGCGTAATGCGTGAAGTATTTGGTGAGTATGAAGCTCATGTAAATCTTTAATTGGAGGTAATTGAGAAATGGCTAAAGTTAGAGTATTAGTAGCAAAACCAGGCCTTGATGGCCATGACCGCGGTGCAAAGGTTGTTGCCAGAGCACTTCGTGATGCAGGCTTCGAGGTTATTTATACAGGTCTTCGTCAGACTCCTGAGCAGATTGCTGAAGCAGCTTTGCAGGAGGATGTTGATGTTGTGGCTATGTCCATCCTTTCCGGTGCACATCCACATCTTTTCCCTAAAGTTGTTAATCTGATTCGTGAGAAGGGCATGGACGATGTATTGATCATTGGCGGCGGTGTTATTCCTGAGACTGATATCCCAGCTCTTAAGGAAGCAGGCATTGCTGAGGTATTTACTCCAGGTACCCCAACCGGCGATATCGTTGACTTTATTAAAGCTAACGTAAAATAAGTTTTTATACAGCAGAGATGGCGGCTGCTTCGGTGGCTGTCATCTTGTTGCTGGTAACGGTGGTGCATAGATGGACATTGTAGAAGAGCTTTTAAAGGGGAACCGATTGGCTTTATCCCGTGCGATTACAGCCATCGAAAATGAGTACGATGAAGCTATGGATATTATGAAAAAGCTTTATCCTCATACAGGTCACGCTTTCGTTCTGGGTATTACCGGCCCTCCTGGTGCCGGAAAGAGTACTCTTACTGACAAGCTGGCCAGAGCTTACAGAGCACAGGGCAAGACAGTAGGTATTATCGCCATTGACCCTACCAGCCCATTTACCGGCGGTGCTATCTTAGGTGACCGCATCAGAATGAATGGTCTGACCATGGACGAGGGAGTTTTCATTCGCAGTATGGGAACCCGCGGAAGTCTTGGTGGACTATCTCATAAGACTGCTGATGCAGTTAAAGCAATGGATGCCTTTGGTAAGGACATTATTTTTGTTGAGACTGTTGGTGTTGGACAGTCCGAGGTAGATATTGTCAAGGCGGCTGATACAACAATGGTTGTATTGATTCCTGGCATGGGTGATGATATTCAGGCCATTAAGGCAGGTATCCTTGAAATTGGTGATGTGTTTACCATTAACAAGGCTGACCATGATGGGGCTGACAAGCTGGTTCGTGAAATGAACATGATGCTTGACTTGGACGGATTGATGACAGATTGGCGTCCACCTATCCAGAAGGTAATTGCCAGCCAGAATGAAGGTATTACCGAAACAATTGAAAACATTGAAAAGCATTTTAAGTATATCTCTGAAAACGGAATATTGACCAAACGCCGTACAGAGCGTTCAAAGAACGAGATGCTGGATGTGCTCCATAGCAATATAGGTTCTTATATTACCAACAAGCTTGTTGAAACCGGCAAGATGGATGAATATGTAGAGCAGATTAAGGCTAGGGAGACCGATCCTTATACGGTTGTTAGCAATGTAATGAAGGATATGCTTAAGTAAGTGTGAATTAGAGATTTAGGGGGAAAACAAAAATGGCATTCAAGATTTTAGGCGTTGATCACATTGGTATTGCATGCAAGGATTTACAGGAGGGCAAGGATCTCTGGACTACTATCGGTTTGGCTTGCACTGGCGAGGAAACTGTTGCAGAGCAGAAGGTTACCACTACCTTCCATCCTACTCCAAACGGTTCCGAAATTGAGCTTTTGGTTGGTACTGCTGATGACAGCCCTATCGCCAAGTTCATCGAGAAGAACGGCGGCCGTGGCGGTATTCAGCACATTGCTCTCCGTGTTGATGATCTTCCTGCTGCAATTGCTGACCTCCAGGAGAAGGGCATTGTTATGATTGACAAGGCTCCTCGTAAGGGTGCTGGCGGCGCTGACATTGCATTTGTTCATCCAAAATCTGCTGGTGGCGTTCTGCTCGAACTTTGTCAGCACGAAGACCGTTAATCATGTATTAAATACAGCCACTTGTGGCTGATTAGGAGGCAAAAAATGGCTACAGTTCAGGAAAAAATTGAACTTATGAAAGAAAAGAAGGCTCACATTGAGCTCGGCGGCGGCGAGGCACGTATTGAAAAGCAGCATGCCAAGGGCAAAATGACTGCCCGTGAGCGTCTTGAGCTCCTCTTTGATGAGGATTCTTTCACAGAACTGGATGCTTTTGTAAAGCATCGTTGTACTAACTTTGGTCAGGAGAAGAAGGATCTTCCAGCAGAGGGCGTTGTAACTGGTTACGGTACTGTTGATGGCCGTCTGGTTTATGCCTTTGCACAGGACTTCACCGTAGAGGGTGGTTCCCTTGGTGAAATGCACGCAAAGAAGATCTGGAAGGTTCAGGATCTGGCAATGAAGATGGGTGCTCCTTGCATCGGTATCAATGATTCCGGCGGTGCCCGTATTCAGGAGGCTGTTGATGCTCTCTCCGGTTATGCTGGTATCTTCTACCGCAATACCGCAGCTTCCGGCGTTATCCCTCAGATTTCTGTAATCATGGGACCATGTGCAGGCGGTGCTGTATATTCTCCAGCTATCACTGACTTTATCTACATGGTGGATAAGACTTCCCAGATGTTCATCACTGGTCCGGCAGTTATCAAGTCCGTAACTTACGAGGAAGTTACTGCTGAGGCCCTTGGCGGTGCAATGACTCACAACACCAAGTCCGGCGTTGCTCACTTTGTAGCTGCAGATGAGAAGGACTGCATTGAGCAGATTCGTTATCTCTTGAGCTATCTGCCAAGCAATAACATGGAGTCCGCTCCAATGTTTGATACTGGTGATGACCCAGATCGTATGGACGACAGCTTGAACACCGTTATTCCAGATGACCCTAACCAGCCTTATGATATGAAGGATATCATTGCTGCAATAGTTGATAACGGCGAGTTCTATGAAGTACATCAGCATTTTGCTACCAACATCATTACCTGCTTTGCACGTTTTGATGGCCGTAGCGTAGGTATCATTGCAAATCAGCCTAAGGTTATGGGCGGCTGCCTTGATATTGATGCTTCTGATAAGTCTGCTCGTTTCATTCGTTTCTGTGATGCATTCAACATTCCACTTGTTAATCTGGTTGACGTACCAGGCTTCCTGCCAGGTGTTGGACAGGAGCATGGCGGTATCATTCGTCATGGTGCAAAGATGTTGTATGCTTACAGTGAAGCAACTGTTCCAAAGATTACTGTTATTACCCGTAAGGCTTATGGCGGTTCCTACATCGCTATGTGCTGCCGCGAGCTGGGCGCAGACCAGGTTATGGCTTGGCCTACTTCCGAAATCGCAGTTATGGGTCCTGCAGGTGCTGCTAACATTATCTTTAAGCGTGATGAGCCAGATGTTAAGGCTCAGCACACTCAGGATTATGTTGATGAGTTCGCAACCCCTTATAAGGCTGCTGAGCGCGGTTATGCTGACATGGTTATTGAGCCTGTTGAGACCCGCCCTCGTATCATCACAGCACTGAATGCTTGCGCTTGCAAGCGTGAGGCTATGCCTGCCAAGAAGCACGGCAACATTCCACTTTAATTCAGAAGAAATACTTATATTTGGAGGAAAGATTAAATGAAAAAGTTCAATATCAAAGTAAATGGTACCGCTTATGAGGTTGAGGTTGAGGAAGTAAAGGGCGCAGCTAAGGCTGCTGCTCCAAAGGCTGCACCTGCTGCACCTAAGGCAGCTCCTGCTCCAGCTGCTGCACCTGCTCCAGCTAAGAAGGCTGCTGTAGCTGCTGGCGCTGGTGAGACTGCTGTAGCAGCTCCAATGCCTGGTAAGGTTCTGAAGGTTGTTGCTGGTGAAGGCACTGCTGTTAAGTCCGGTGACACTGTAATCATCCTCGAGGCTATGAAGATGCAGAACGAGATTCCTGCTCCTTGCGATGGTACTGTTAAGGCTGTTAACGTATCCGAGGGCTCCACTGTTGCTGCAGGCGAGGCTATGGTTATCATCGGCTAATTGCCAGATAATTGATTAATAATAAAAATGAGGGATGCTTCCAGACGGAGGCATCCCTTTTTATTTTACAGAAACATTTGCGGGGCCTGACATGGAGTGTTCCATTCATTCGCGCCGCTAGTGTCACATCACAAAATTATCTGCTTCGTTAGAATATTGACGGGCTTCGCAGCCGTCAGTCATATCATATATGCTCTTATAAATGTCGTATTGATGTGACATTTATAGCTCTGCTTATTCATGGAATCACTCCATGCCACCCGATTAATAAAGTAAACAATTCAAGATGACATATCAACGTTAATTGACTACTTCACTATGTTCAAGTGCAAACTCTAATAACATCCCTATCAGCTCATTGCGTGTGCGTCCTGTATCGTCTGCCAGAGCATTTACCTGGTCGAGAATATCAGTCCTTAGTCTTACAGAAAATACACGATAACCATCATCGCCACGCAGTTTCTTTGTGATGAGAAGCTTGCTGTTCATGTTCATCACCTCTTTCAGTTATTTTATACAAAATAACATAATATATAAATGTTATTTTGTTGTTATATATTTACAATGAGATGATTAGAAAATAATGTTAACATATAAATGAATATGATGTTTAAGAAAATATAATTCATTAACGATAGAATAATTGAAATAAAATTATGTTATAAATTATGTTATAATTACAAACAAGAAAAATACAAGGATGTAGCAAGAGAAGGGACTCTTTAAATCCATCAGGGAGGAAACGGCTATGGCAATGACAGTAATGAACAACACATCGGCTATGATGGCGTTGGGTGAATTAAAAAAGAATACAAATTCAATGGGCAAGGATCTGAAGAAGATATCATCCGGGATGAAGATTAACTCAGCTGGTGACGGAGCTTCTGAATATGCTATTTCTGAGAAGATGCGTGTTCGTATACGAGCGTTGAATCAGGATGATGAGAATACTCAGACAGGTATGAGTCTGCTTCGTGTGGCTGAGGGCGGTATACAAAATCAAATAGAACTTTTGAAAACCGTTAAGGCAAAGGTAATTGATGCTGCCAATGATACAAATACAGAAAACGACAGAGAGATTATTCAGAAGGAAATATCCCAGTGCTATGACCAAATGCAGGATTTAGCAGCCTTGACAGATTATAATACTCAGCGGGTATTACTGGGATATGACTATTGGAAGACAGTTCACTCCTGGATAGTGGAACCTCATTCCCAGATGATTGAGGAAAGTGATTCCATGGGAGTTATACCGGATGTCTATGATGAACTTGATGGAGTAAAAGGCCCATTTGATATCTTCGATGAATATAATATTATGCCGGTGGATTTACCATCGGTGGGAGTGACAGGTGTTCCACAGCATTTTTTGGGTGGGGCAGATGGCAATCCCAATACTATAAAAGTAGATTTGTCTACCTATAGCACCGTTGCAGAATTAAATAATGTGGGCTTTAGTTTTGAAGGAAATAATTATGTTCTTGCACAAAATCAATCAGCTCAGTACAGAAATCACAATTTTACAATAATAGATATAAGTGGTTGTTTAAGTATTGATGATGTGGCTAATGCCATTGCAGCAAAAATCAGCAGTGCCTCGGCTTCTGGTTCAGTGGTTACTTTCCAAACCACTGATAACAGAGAAGCAGAAATCAGTAATGCAAAGACTGTTACTGGTTATTCGGCTAAAGGTGGAACTGAAACGATTTCTTCCGGTGGTCATCCACGTATAGACATTGATAGAGAAGCTGTGGACATAGATGAGACTGGAAGTTCAACAGGTAAATTTACACCTGATAAATATTTATCAGGTGGAGATAACCCATTCTATGACCCATATAATGATGCTGATTCTGTAGGAAGTTATCCTGGCAAAAAATCCAGTCTTTCTGAAAATATTTCTTCTGTACCAGATGGCTCTGGGGTTACCGTTCATGGTCCTTCAATGGGAAAAATACGGTTTGTTGATGGGACTAGTGGTTTTTCCTATGACGGCACTAAAGATGTATGGACTGTAGGTAAGTCAGGAAAAGGCAGTGCTAATATTGGTGGTTTGGATGTAAGCTTGAGTGGTGGCACCATTACTTTTACTGCTCCTTCGGAGGGGACGCAGGGAGACCAATATTATGTTAGTGATGGTTATACAGTAAGTATTCATAAGCCGGCTGTTCATATACACGAACCAGCGGTGCCTCCAACGGTAACTACAGTAACATATATGCCCATTAAGGATATTAATTCTGATGCTGTTACCAATTTAAAAACTGCTACAGATGGTACTTATGCTTCTTTTGATATGGATTTAAGTCTGTATGCGGACAGCACTGATAAAGCAGATTTGGAGAAGGTAATAAAGGAACTTTATGGTACTGCTATAAATCATAGTGGTACTGGCTACGAGTTTGTTGATTCTGGTGTTCTGGGACTGGGGAATGTGAACAAAGTTGGCGGTGCCAAAATGGATTTGAATGAAGTTCGCCGGTCTGTCAATAATGGTGAAAGTATTGGTAATGCTCTGTCAAAATTACTAAAAAAACATATTCCAGATGTAAAAATCAGTAAAAATGCCAATGGTAATGCCAATAAGGTCACTGTGCGGGCCTTTACAAGAGGAGTAGCTGGGAATAGCGAGACTATTTGTTCCCGGAAAGGGACGCTACGCTCCTACGATGTAGACTATGGTACCTGGTTTAAAAATAATCCAGATGCCAATATACCTACTGATCTATATGGTAAAGGATTCCGTTTTTACTGTGCTTCATGTAATGAACAGTGGTTTAATATTATTTTTACCCCGGATATGGAGGATGATAGCGGTAATGATGTTTGGCAATTGCGTCCAGAAAGTGGTACTGCCACTGAAGATATAAAGTCTATTCTTGTTGATGTCTCAAAGGTCAAGGATGCAGCTTCATTAGTAAAGACTATATATGAAATTGCTACTCCTGTTCTTGAAGGTGAGGAAAAGCAGTTTATGGACAGCAAGGTATCATATAACCATTTTATGAGATTAGCGGCTAATACTGAAACCGGCGTTTTGACCGTGTATGATAATCGGCGTCATCCCTTGGAGAGCCAATATTATAATGAATTGCAGGAGAAAGGTGCTAAAATCGCTGATGGGGTATTTGATAATGTCATTCCGGATGAACGTGATTTAAGTTGTAAAGAGATTATTATACATGATACTGATAAATCCAGTGCAAACATTCGTGTATATATTCCACGCACTACATTGGATCATATCTTCTCCTTTAATCCTGATAATTATTCTATTGACACATTTAATGTGCTGACTCAAAATCATAGGGATAAATTGCTGGGAACAGACAAGAAACCAGGTATTTTGGATAAGGGAATAAGGTATCTGCTCGATGCAGCTACCATTGTTGGCACCCAATCTCAGAGAGTACAAAGCTCAAACAACAATATAATTACAAATATGGAAAACACTCAAGCTGCCGAGTCCACTATAAGGGACACTGATATGGCCAAGGTGATGACTAGCTTTACCAAAAACAGCATTTTGTCCCAGTCTGCCCAAACAATATTGGCTCAAGCTAATCAAAATAGCAGCCAGGTGATTTCTTTGCTGCAACAGTAATATTTTTTTGGTAAAATAACACTATCTATAGAATTGTATTCGTCAGTCTGTTGGTTGATAGCATAAGTTCTCTTGGATATTTCTGCAGGGGAAGAGGGCAAGGAGCACTTAAAAAATTGGAGGTGTGGGTCATGGCTATGACAGTAATGAATAATTCGTCAGCTATGATGGCATTGGGAGAACTGAACAAAAATTCCAAGGCACTGGGCAAGGAACTGAAAAAGGTTTCCTCCGGTATGAAAATAAATGGAGCTGATGATGACGCAGCCGGCTATGCTATCAGTGAGAGGATGCGGGTACAGCTAAGAAGTCTGTCATCGGCCCACGATAATACCCAAAATGGCTGTAGTCTGCTGAAAACCGCTGAGGGAGCTGTGTCCTCCACGGTTGAGTGTCTAAAAACCTTTAAGGAAAAGGCCATAGATGCGGCCAATGATACCAATACTGATGCTGATAGGGCTATAATCCAGAAGGAGCTGGATCAGTATATGCAACAGATTGATGATAATGCACAGGTGACGTTTAACGGTAAACGACTGCTGGATGGCAGTCAGGGTGGCAATGTGGTAGCCAGTCAATGGGATGCTATGGTGTCCTTTATGAGTTCATTGGACGATGCAGATCTGCCAGCTTCTGAGGCATTGGATAAAGCCATAAATTATACCTCATGTGGTATGTTTAAGAATGAAAAAGACCTTATTGAGGGATTTTTAGGTGATGTAAAGAGCAGTGGACTGGAAGCCTGCGGAATTGATTTGACTAATGATGATACGGGAGCTATCACCGGTAAGGATGCTATGAATGAGCAGGTGAAAACTGCCGACAGCATTGTACCGGAGAAGGAAAATCCATACGGTGGAGCACCGAAGGGGACAACTACTATAAATGGTCTTAGTGTGACCTGGCCGGATAATGGCAGTGATGCCATGAAAAACGCTATTGCCGGAGCCTTGGATAGCCCTTGGTTGAAGAATTGTATGAATTTGATTGATGAATCCTATGCCTTGAATTTTTGGGAAAAGGGCACATCGGTTAAATCAATGGATGTGGTGCTGCAAGATGAAGGAGCCAGCGGTACATTGGCTTATGTTACAAACTGGTCGTTGGGTGGTGTAGCCTCAAAACTTCGATTGACGGTTAATATGCACTACTATAATAATTTAGATACAAGTAATTGGAATGGGGCTTCATCAGTAGGTGGTGCTATTGAGCTAGATAGAGTAATCGCCCATGAAATGACCCATGCCCTTATGGCAGCCAATATAAAGAATTTTTCCAGCTTGCCGAAATACATCAAAGAAGGAGCGGCAGAGCTGGTTCATGGTGTGGACGATGCCCGTAAAAGCACCATCACAAGATTGGTAAACAATCCTGATGATTTGCGGGATGCACTGGAAAACTCCAGTGCTCAGACCGGCGATGAAGCCTATGCAGCAGGCTACATGATTTTGCGGTATCTGGCGAAGAAATCCGCCGAAAATGACCCGGAAAAGCACATGTCCTTCCAGACTGGCACCAAAGCCAGTCAAGCTATGCGTATCGGTTTGGGGGATATGCGTTGTGAAGCCTTGGGCTTGAAGAAATGGGATGGTACAAAAGTAAGTGTTGAGACCCAGGCCAAGGCCAATTCTGCCATAACGGTTATTGACCGGGCTATAGGTCGGGCGTTGAAGCAGCAGACTATTATCGGTGCTATGCAGATGAGATTGGGCTTTACGGCGGATAATATCACTACTGCCCATGAAAATGTTACATCGGCGGAAAGTGTTATCCGTGATGCGGATATGGCCAAGGAATTTACGGCCTATACCAAGACCAATATCCTCAGTCAGACGGCTCAGTCCATGCTGGGACAGGCTAATCAGAATGGCAGTCAGGTAATATCGCTATTGCAATAAGGTATATTTATGTTATCTACATATGGCATCCTACCCCATATGATAGTTATACTCTTACCAAGAGATCAGTTGAGGAATACAATCCGCTGGTCTCTTTTTGTTTTATAAGGCAGTTTTTCTTTTTGTAGAAAAGGTTAGTAAAATTAGTTATAATTTATAATGTGAGGGAAAAGGTTGGCAAAGATGTTCAACCATGGAATATAAGGTAAATAATATAGAGATGGAGGTAATTTTATGGCAAAGAGTATTTGTGAGGTTTTGGGGATTAAGTATCCAATTATTCAAGGGGGGATGGCCTGGATTTCTGATGCCAAGATGGCGGCAGCAGTATCAAATGCTGGGGGAGCTGGTATCATATCCTGTGGCGGTCGTACCACCGATTATGTAAGGGATGAAATCCGCAAGGCCAAGACACTGACGGATAAGCCTTTTGGAGTAAACATCATGTTGATGGCCCCCAATAAGGACGAAATTTTGGAGGTTATCTGTGAGGAGAAGCCAGCGTTTGTAACCTTAGGTGCCGGAAATCCTGTTCCTTTTGTGGAGCCGCTTCATAAGGCTGGTATAAAGGTCGTTCCGGTAGTGCCAAATGTTAAGCTGGCTAAGCGCCTTGAGCAGAACAATGCAGATGCTATTGTGGTAGAGGGTATGGAAGCTGGCGGTCATATTGGTGTGCTTACCACCATGGCTTTGATGACTCAGGTTATTCCGGAGGTAAACATTCCGGTGGTAATGGCTGGTGGTATTGCGGATGGACGTGGTATTGCAGCAGCTCTTTTGATGGGAGCAGCCGGGGTGCAGATGGGTACCCGCTTCCTGGTGGCAGAGGAATGCCCGGTGCATGATAATTTTAAGCAGAAACTCATTGAAGCGGTTGATACGGATACTATAGTAACCGGTCAGACCATCAAGAGTGCAGTACGTGGTCTTAAGAACAAGTTCTCCGAGGAATATCAGGCTTTGGAATTTTCTGGCAAGGCTACCAAGGAGGAGCTTCTAAAGCTGGCTACAGGCACTAATAAGCTGGCTGCTGTTGATGGAGATATGGAAAAGGGCATGATTCAGGCTGGGCAGAGTCTGACCCCACTAAAGAAAATCGAGCCGATGGCTACTATAATCGATAGCTTAGTGACTGAGGCACGGGCAACCCTGGCTGAGGCCAAGAATATCAAGATTTGAAAGTAGTATGGGAACGAGCAGGGAAGATTAACTGAAGCATTAGGGCGATGGGCGTAGAAAACTATTTATTTGCGTTCTTACACAGCGATAAAATGTCGTTGTTTGAGCGAAGCGAGTTCGACTTTTATCGCTGCTAATTAAAAGCAAAAAATAGTTTTAGCACAGAGCACCGAGCTAAAGTTAACTTCCCTGCCAAGGTATATATGTATACTAAAAAAAGTTGGACAGTGAAAGTTGACTTCAGTCAATCTATCCTGCCCACCGTTTACACAAAAAAGGACGTCTGGATTTTCCAGACGTCCTTTAAGTTGACTAAGTTATCCCATGTCAGCTATTAGTTTTCGCCAACAACCTCATTCAAACCTGCAATGAGCTGATCAATGTCAATGCCATGGGCAGAAGCACCCTGCTCAATGTTCTCGAAGTGTGCAGCTGCACAACCGATACAGCCCATACCACTCTCCATAAATACAGGAACGGTATCAGGATATTTAGTAACAACCTCCATTATGGACATGTCCTTTGTAATAGTCATATATAACAACCTCCTTAATAATTATTATTGATTATACCCCTCGATTATAACATAAATAAGAAAAAAATCCTAATATAATGTGGGAAAAATAAAATGATTGCGGTATAATGTAATGGTGCTATTAATGTGGAGGAATACTATGATTAGGATTGATGAGTATATTCAAAAATACAGATTGTTTATAGTGGGAGGAATTATTCTTTTGGCTGTTGGGCTGATAGCGTTGATGGGCAAGAAGGAAGAGCCTGTTGTGCATCAGGTAGCTAAATCGGAGGATCATAGAGGAGTTACGGTTCTAAATTATCATAAAATCGACAATACGTTTCATTCGCTCTCAGTTAGGCCGGAAGATTTTGAAAAGCAAATGAAGTGGCTAAGTCAGCACGGCTATCATACTATTACCCCTAATCAGCTATACGAGTTTGTGACCAATGGTGCGGAGCTTCCAGATAATCCGGTAATGATAACCTTTGATGACGGTTATATCGACAACTATAAGAATGCATATCCTATAATGAAAAAATATGGCTTTGTGGGAACTGTTTTTGTGGTTACTACTTATTTGGAGAAATATCCAAATTATCTTACCTGGAATCAGGCTCGGGAACTGGAGGCCAATGGGTTTTCCATTGAGTCCCATACCGCCACCCATAAGTCCATGACAGAGGCCAGCGATGATCAGATTATGGAGGAGCTGACAAAATCCAAAGCAATGTTAGGTGAGAAGCTGGGGAAGGAGTCCTGCTTTATAGCTTACCCGACCGGGACTTATAACCTACATATTGCGCAGCTAGTGAAGAATGCAGGCTACAAGGCCGGATTTACCATTAAGTATGATGCAGTCAATCGAAACAGCAATGTTTATGCTCTTGAGAGAGTACCTATATTCCATACAGAAAATACCAATAAGGACTTTCTGGAAAGAGTCCTATATCTCCCACTTATGAATAAGGATGGATGGGTAAAGAAATAAATAATGCTAGTTGACACCTTTGGTTATATACCAAAGGTGTTTTTAGTTTATAACCAAATTTAATTTAAGTTAATCGATTTTATTTATGGGACGTTCTTCCTTTTTTTTAAAAAATAAAAATTGTGGGGGCAAAAAATCAGTAAAAAGTGGAAAAAAGTGGGGGATTGTGGTAGACTATGTCTACAAGGTGGTGATGAAGGATGTTAATGGGCGAATACAATCATTCGCTGGATGCGAAAGGTCGCGTGATTTTACCGGCTGATTTTCGTGTTGAATTAGGCGAATCCTTCATTATTACCAAGGGGTTGGATAACTGCTTGTTCATCTATCCGCAATCTGAATGGGAACAGCTTTCAGTAAAGCTTCGTCAACTACCTTTAGCAAAAACTGAAGCCCGTGCCTTTGTAAGATTTTTCTTCGCTGGTGCCCGTCAGGTCGAACTGGATAAGCAAGGCCGTTTTCTGATACCCGCCACCCTTCGTCAGCATGCGTCCTTGAAAAAGGATGCCGTTCTTATCGGCGTTTCCAACCGCATAGAGGTTTGGAGCAAGGATGAATGGCTTAAATACAATGAAGAAATTACTCCATCTGTTTCTGCTATAGCTGAAACCTTGGCAGAGCTGGGAATATGAGGTAGCAAATGAGCGAGAAATTTCATCATGTAAGTGTAATGCTGGAGGAGACCGTTAATGGTTTGGTAACAAACCTGTCCGGAACCTATGTGGATTGTACATTGGGCGGTGCCGGGCACTCCCGGATGATTGCTGATAAGTTAAATGAGGATGGCAGATTAATAGGTATTGACCAGGACATGGCAGCCATTGCAGCTGCCACAGAGAGGTTGACTGGAGTCAAGTGTCGCGTTAATATAGTTAAGGCGAATTTTTCTAATCTGGAAACAATACTTAGGGAGCAGGATGCAGAGGAAATAGATGGTATTCTTTTTGACCTGGGAGTATCATCTCATCAGCTGGATACAGCTGAACGAGGATTTTCCTATATGCAGGATGCACCCTTGGATATGAGAATGAATCAGCAGGCAGAGTTTTCTGCCTATGATATAATCAACAAATATGACTTGGACGAGCTTTGCCGTATTTTTAAGGAATATGGTGAAGAAAGATGGTATAAGAGAATAGCCCAGTTCATCGTGGAGGCGAGAAAGACAGCACCTATAAAGACTACTGGTGAGCTGGTGGATATAATAAAAAAAGCGGTTCCAGCTGCTGTGAGAAATGCCAAGGGGGGACATCCTGCCAAGCGTATTTTTCAGGCAGTTAGAATAGAGGTTAATAACGAGCTGGGGATTCTTGAAGAAGCTTTCCGTACTGCAGTTAAACATTTAAAGCCAGGCGGCAGAATAGCAATAATCACCTTTCATTCCCTTGAGGACAGGATAGCCAAGAATGTACTCAAGGAAATGTCCAGCAGATGTATATGCCCCCCATCTCTTCCAGTTTGTGTATGCAATCATAAGCCAGAAATTAAGCTGCTTGTAAAAGCTGCGGTGGCTTCAGACAATGAACTGGAACAGAACTCAAGAGCCAAGAGCGCTAAGCTGCGAATAGCGGAGAAATTGGATTGACACCTGGTTAAATAAGCACTGAAAGGAGGTTACTTGTGTGCTTGCCCGTCAGTTAGTTGAAGAAGAGTACTTTGAGGAACTTCCCCAGGAACAGCAAAAGATTATACGACGTAAGATTGTAAGGCGTAACGTGCAGAAGGACCCTCGTCGTAGGAAGGCAGTTTGCTTTTTAGTTGTAGGTGCACTTATTTATGGATTAATCTTATGGTTCAGCAGTTGCCTTGCAAGCGAAGTATATGAAGTCGGTCGTATTCAGGCTGAAGCTAGTGCCCTGGAGAAGAGTAATGAAACACTCAGAGTAGAGAACGCAAAGTTGAAGTCTCATTCCCGGATCAAAGAAATAGCTGTGAACCAGTTGGGGATGACTGTACCACAGGAAAATTATTTTGCGGGGAATCAGACGAAGTATTAAAAGAATAGGCAATATGGAAAAGGGATTTGCGAAAGCGGTCCCTTTTTCTATTTGAGGGGATACTTGAACGTCTAAATTAACTATTTTATGGTAGAAAAATACTTATTTTAGCGGTATAATATCTTAGTTATGTTATGACAAAAATTAGGAGGATTTTCTAATGGCAAAAACATTAGGTTCACTGGCAGCTCTCATTGAAGGAGCAGAGATTATCGGTAACAGTGAGACTGTGATTAAAGATATAGAACATGATTCCCGAAAGGCTGTTGAAGGTACCCTTTTCGTATGTATGGTGGGTGCCCATGTGGATGGTCATGATTTCATTCCTCAGGCCAAGGAGAAGGGGGCTGTGGCCATTATTACAGATAATGAAAACGCCTTTATGCCAGCTGGAATGGATGTATTGCTGGTGCCGAACCTGAGGGAGGCCCTGAAGGTTATTGTGCCATTTTTTTATGATTATCCTGCTCAGCGTATGCGCGTGATTGGTATAACCGGCACTAACGGCAAGACCTCTATAAGCTATATGATACGGGCTATGCTGCGTAAGATGGGCTTTAGGGTTGGCCTTATTGGTACAATCCAGATAATGATAGAGGATGAGGTGCTGCCGATTCATAATACTACCCCTGATGTGGTGGAGCTTCAGCATACTATGAATATGATGCTGGAGAAAAACATGGATTATGTGGTTATGGAAGTGTCTTCCCATGCCCTTGATCAGGACAGGGTGGCCGGTGTTGAATTTGACACGGTGGTATTTACCAATCTCACTCAGGATCATCTGGATTATCATAAGACCTTGGAAAACTACAAGCTGGCCAAAGCAAAGCTCTTTGACCTGGTCAGCAGTCCATCTAATGTTAAGAACGGTAAGACTGCAGTAGTAAATATTGACGACGAAGCAGGAAAATTCATGCTTGACCATGCTGATTGCCGCCATATTACTTATGGTATTGAAAATGATGCATCCTTGAAGGCTGAAAAAATTCAGGTCTTGGCCAGTGGCACCAAGTTCGAGATAAAGCAGCAGTTTGGCTCTTTGCCACTGGATTTAAAGATTACGGGTATTTTCAATGTATATAATGTAATGGCGGCGGCGGGAGCCGCTATGGCTGAGGGAGTGCCACTTCCATTCATTAAGGCAGCGTTGGAGGAGTTTGGCGGTGTGCCGGGACGTTTTGAGCTGGTACGTGGCGGTCAGGACTTTGCCGTTATTGTAGACTATGCCCATACCCCTGATGGGCTGGAGAATATTCTTAACACAGCCCGCAAGATTTGTGACAACCGTATTATTACTGTATTTGGCTGTGGTGGTGACCGTGATCGGACAAAGCGTCCAATTATGGGGCGTATAGCTGCTGAGCTTTCAGATATTATTGTTGCTACCTCCGATAATCCTCGTACTGAGGATCCTGCCTTCATTCTCAGTCAGGTGGTGGAAGGTGTTGAGCAGGCTGCGGGCAGTAAGCAGCACGAAGCTATTATTGATCGTCGTGAGGCTATTTTCAGAGCAGTGGAAATCGCCACTGCTGGGGATATTGTGGTAATTGCCGGCAAGGGCCATGAGGATTACCAGATTCTTAAGGATAAGACAATTCATTTTGACGATAAAGAGGTGGCTGCTGAGGCCATCAAAGCAAAAATGGGAGAGTAATTAAATTATGCCTGAGTTTTCATTAAAAGATGTGGAGAGTGCCTTAACTGGTGCGGAAGTGCTGGAAATTGGCAAGAATCATTTTTCTGATATTGTTACCGATACCCGCAAAATTATTCCCGGCTGTTTGTTTGTAGCTCTGAAGGGGGAGCGTTTTAATGGTGAGACCTTTGCCGAGGAGGCTCTGAAGCTGGGGGCTAATGGTGTGCTTGTAAGCAATGAATATAAGCTGCCAAAGACTGAGCTTGGTGGAACTATCATTAAGGCTTCCACTGATACCCAGAGAGCCTACCAGGAATTGGCTCATTTTTGGCGCATGAGGTTTGATATTCCAGTGGTATGTATTACTGGCTCCAATGGTAAAACCACCACCAAGGATTTGACTGCCTCTGTACTTTCTGCCAGGTTTCCGGTTTTAAAGACCCAGGCAAATTATAATAATGAAATTGGCCTGCCAATGACTCTTCTCAATATGAATGAGACTCATAGGGCAGCCGTGGTGGAAATCGGTATGCGCGGCCTTGGCCAGATTAAGGCTCTGGCTCCTATAGCGGCTCCCACTATTGGTATCGTTACTAACGTTGGAGAAACTCACATGGAGCTTTTGGGTTCCATGGAAAACATCGCCAAGGCCAAGGCCGAGCTGGTGGAGGCTATTCCATCCGGTGGAACTGTTATTTTGAATAATGACAATGTTTATACCGCTGCCATGAAGGATAAGTGTAATAGTGATGTTAAGGTTATTACCTTTGGTATTGATAATGAGGCTGATATAAAGGCTTTCGATTTGAATGGCGGTCTGAACAGCACAACCTTCAAGTGTCGTTTGGGTACAAATGGCCAGGTGGGTGACTTTACCCTGCCAATGGTGGGGCGTCACAATGTTTCCAATGCGTTGGCGGCCATTGCGGCAGGCTATGCTTTGGGGCTGGATGCTTCTTCTATTCAACAGGGGCTCGATGGTCTGGAAATGACTGGTATGCGCTTTGAGGCTAAACGAGTTGGTCAGTACAACGTTATAAATGACGCTTATAATGCCAGCCCAATGTCCATGGAGGCGGCCATAAACACTTTAGCTGAAATAACAAAGGGCCGTCGTATTGCTGTGTTGGGTGATATGCTGGAGCTGGGGGATGTTTCTGTTGCTGCTCATCAGAAGGTGGGACGACAGGTGGCAGAAAGTGGTGCCGTGGCGTTGGTGGCTTTTGGACCAATGGGCAGGGAAATTGCCAAGGGTGCCAGTGAGGCTGGTATGGAAAATGTATTTCATGTGGACAGCCATGAGGCAGCGGCAGCAAGGCTGAAGGAGCTGCTTGAGCCTGAGGACACGGTACTCTTTAAGGGCTCCCGGGGTATGAAAATGGAAGCTATAATAGACCTTATTTGATTTTTGGAGGCTTTAATACAATCATGTTGGAAATAAATATAAATACAGCCTATGCTTTGGCATTGAGCTTCATTGTAGTGGTAGCTATAGGACCTTGGCTTATTCCTAAGCTTCATAAGCTGAAATTTGGCCAGGCTATCCGTGAGGAGGGACCTCAGAGTCATCAGGCCAAGAGTGGAACACCGACCATGGGCGGCATGATGATTATTTTGGGACTGGTGCTTTCCACACTGGTTTTTGCCAATCATACTGTAGAGATTATGCTGGCTGTGTTTGTGATTTTAGGTCATTTTGCCTTGGGTTTTCTTGATGACTATATTAAGGTTGTCAGAAAGCACAACGAAGGACTAAAACCACGTCAGAAATTATTAGGACAGATTATCATGGCTGCACTGGTAGCTGTGTTTGGTGGCTTGCCTACGGATCTTTGGGTGCCATTTGCCGGTAGTATTGACCTGGGATATGGATTTTACGCTCTGCTGTTTTTCGTTATGGTGGGGGCCACAAATGCGGTAAATCTTACTGACGGTCTTGATGGCCTGGCCTCCGGAACTGTGGCTGTAGCAGCTTTCTTTTATATGCTGGTATGCTGTGCCATGGGAAAAACAGACTTGGCAATCCTGTGTGCGTCCACCATTGGCGCCTGCCTTGGCTTTTTGAAATTCAACTACCATCCAGCCAAGATTTTCATGGGAGATACAGGTTCCTTGGCCTTGGGTGGTGTTATGGCAGCTCTTGGCATTTTGACTCATACTGAAATTTTGTTGGCAGTTATCGGCCTTGTATTCGTTTGTGAGGCCCTGTCTGTTATGATTCAAGTCACTTCATTTAAGACCACAGGCAAAAGAGTCTTTCTCATGAGCCCTATCCATCATCATTTTGAGCTGAAGGGCTGGAGCGAGGTTCGCGTTGTATGGACCTTCTGGGCTGTGGGAGTCATTGCGGGTACTTTGGGGCTGGCTTTGTGTATATTTGGTATGTAACCCGGATTTTCGGAAATAATAGGAGATGTAAGCAATGGAGTTCATGGGAAAAAAGGTGTTGGTAATTGGTGCTGGTATCAGCGGTAATGCTGTTGCCAAGATTGCCAAAAGCATGGGAGCAGATGTTACTCTTAGTGATTCCAAGGCTGAGGCGGATATCAGCTATGATATGCAGGAGCTTCGTGATGCCGGCATTAAGCTGGTATTTGGCAAGCAGGAGCCAAGCCTTCTTGATGGTGTGGATATGGTTATCCTTTCCCCTGCTGTGCCTGTTCGGATTCCTGTTGTGCAGGAGGCGTACAAGCGTAATATTCCAGTTACCACAGAGGTGGAGGTAGCTTATAATCTGGCTAAATCCCCAATTTTGGCCGTCACTGGTACAAATGGCAAGACTACAACCGTAAGTCTTCTTGGGCAGCTTATGCGTACCAGATATCCTGATGCAGGAGTGGGTGGCAACATTGGTATACCCCTTTGTGAGGAGGCTCTTAAGGCTGGTGAGGGAAGCTGTATTGTGGCAGAGATTTCCAGCTATCAGATGGAGGCATCCAACACCTTCAATCCCCATGTGGCCGTAGTATTGAATGTGACTCCTGACCATGTGGTCCGCCATGGCAGTCTTGAGGTATATCAGGCAATGAAGGAGAAGATGTTCGCCAATCAGGGACCAGATGATTTTCTGGTGCTTAACTATGATGATGCAAAGACCCGCGATATGGCCAATCGTGCCAAGGGCAAGGTTTTCTTCTTCAGCCGTAAGGAAATCCTTAAGGAGGGTGCCTTTGTTAATAATGGGTGGCTTACCATTTCCTGGAACGGTCAGACCTGTAAGCTGTGCCGTACAGATGAATTGAAGATTAAGGGCGGTCACAATATTGAAAATGCCTTGGCGGCTGCTGCAGCAGCATATTTAGGCGGTGTTCGTCTTCCTAAAATAGGTGAGGGCCTTAAGTCATTTGAGCCAGTAGAGCATCGCATTGAGCCGGTAGCTACTGTAAACGGAGTTCCATACTTCAATGATTCCAAAGCTACAAACACTGATTCTGCCATAAAGGCATTGCAGAGCTTTGATGGGCATCTGATTCTCATTGCCGGTGGTGATGATAAGCACACGGATTTAAGTGAGTTTATGGAGCTGGTGAAGGAACGTGTAGATGAATTAATCCTTGTGGGGGATGCAGCTGCCCGTTTCAAGGAATGTGCTATTGCAGCTGGCTATAGTCCTGAGCATATCCATGAGGCAGGGTATTCCATGGAAAAGGCTGTGGAGATTGCCCATAAAATTGCGGGGATTCCTCAGACGGTGCTCCTTTCGCCGGCTTGTGCATCCTTTGATATGTTCACTGGATTTGAAGAACGTGGTCGTGTATTCAAGGGTTTGGTAAAGGAATTACTTAAATGAAAATAATCGTATCAGGCGGTGGTACAGGCGGTCATATTTATCCCGCCGTCACCATCATACGGGCATTGCAGAAAAAAGTAGATGCTCTGGAGGTTCTTTATGTGGGAACCAGTAAAGGCCTGGAGGCTGATATTGTCCCAAAGGAAGGATTTCCATTTAAAACAGTAGATTTACAGGGCTTTAAAAGAAGCTTGAGCCCTGCCAATTTCCTTCGGGCATTTAAGGCCATAAAGGGTGTAATCAAGGCTGCGGGGATTGTCCGTTCATTTAAACCAGATGTCGTTATTGGTACCGGAGGCTATGTTTGTGGACCAGTGCTGATGGCCGCAAGTCTTATGGGAATCCCTACGCTGATTCAGGAGCAAAATGTGGTTCCTGGTATTACCAACAAGATTTTATCCAATTTTGTTTCCAGAATTGCTACCGGCGCTATTGAAGCCAACAAGCACTTTCCTCAGGATAAGGTGGTATTTACTGGCAATCCTATTCGTGATGAGGTGGTTAATACCCAGCGGGAGCCAGGCTACAGTACCTTTGAATTGGATCCATCCAAGAAAACTGTACTGGTATCCGGGGGAAGCCGTGGTGCCCGCAGCATAAACCGTGCCATGGTAGGCGTGCTGAAGCACTTTGCTGGCAGTAAGCGGGTTCAGATTCTCCATGCCACCGGCAAGGCTGAGCATGAGGATATATTAAGGCGCATCGCCGAGGCTGGGGTAGATCTGGATAAGTTCTCCAATCTTAAGGTTTATCCATATCTTTATAATATGCCCCAAGCAATGGCTGTGGCGGATTTGGCTGTGTTCCGTGCTGGTGCCACTGGCCTTGCGGAGCTTACCGCCAAGGGAATTCCGGCAGTGCTGATACCATATCCGTATGCTGCGGAAAACCATCAGGAATTTAATGCCCGTGCCATAGAAAAGGCTGGGGCAGCGAAGGTTATTCTC
The DNA here is from genome assembly GCA_002372665.1 of Anaerovibrio lipolyticus. Classification (GTDB taxonomy): domain Bacteria; phylum Bacillota; class Negativicutes; order Selenomonadales; family Selenomonadaceae; genus Anaerovibrio; species Anaerovibrio lipolyticus_C. The sequence goes on along the minus strand of DFHJ01000112.1, from coordinate 23,103 downwards.
AACAAGGATATTAGTGCAGAAATTTTGATTTCTACCATTGAGGAGTTACTGGCAGATGACCGCAAATTGCAGGATATGGCTGAACGAAGTCACAGTATTGGTCATCCTGAGGCTGCAACCACCATTGCGGAAATGATAATAGAGTTGGCCCGTAATCAACAAAAATATTTTTTTGAAGGGATGTAGTAGAGTGCTTACAGGCATTAAAAAGGTTCATTTTGTGGGGATTGGCGGCGCTGGAATGAGTGCGTTGGCCAAGATTCTCGTTGAAAAGGGATATAGTGTTTCCGGCTCCGATGTTCAGGAATCTGTTATGACAGGTATCCTTCGGGATTTGGGGGCCAGGGTGTTCATTGGTCAGCGTGCTGAGAATGTTCAGGATACAGAGGCAATCGTTGTTTCCAGTGCCATCCGGGAGAATAATCCTGAGGTAGTTGAGGCAAAGCGACTTGGTTTAAAGCGCCTTCATCGTTCAGATGTAAATGCGTTTTTAATCAATAATTCCAAGGGTATTGCCGTAGCTGGCGCTCATGGCAAGACCACTACCACCTCCATGCTGGGAGTGTCCCTGGACTATGAAGGGGTATCTCCAAGCATTATCATCGGTGGAGAGGTGGATTACCTTGGTAGTAATGCCAAGCTTGGCAAAAGTGATTATCTGGTATCCGAGGCTGATGAAAGTGATGGAACTTTCCTGAAATATTATCCATATATTGGTATTGTTACCAATGTGGAAAATGACCACATGGACCATTATGGAACCATGGAAAACATTATCAAGGCCTTTACCCAGTTCCTGAATCAGATTCGTGAAGATGGCTGGGGCGTTGTGTGCTTTGATAATGAAAATATCAGAAATATCGTTAAGAATGTTAACCGCAAGATTGTATCCTATGCTATTGACCATGAGGCGGATTATGTGGCTGCCAACATCAAGGCAGATGCCAGCGGAACTTCCTTTGACGTTATTCATAAGGGAGAAAATTTGGGTACAGTTAAGCTGAATGTTCCTGGCCGTCATAATGTACTTAATGCCATGGCCTGTGTGGTTACTGGGATAACCCTGGGCCAGTCTGTGGCCCAAATGGCTGAAGGGCTCACCATGTTTAATGGTGCCAAAAGGCGCTTCCAGACCAAGGGAAAAGCTCAGGGGGTATGGGTGGTTGATGATTATGCCCATCATCCTACAGAGATTGCAACTACCCTGAAGGCTGCCCGCCAGACTCAGCCTAAGCGCCTGGTGTGTGCTTTTCAGCCACATCGCTACAGCCGTACCCAGCTTTTGCAAAAGGAATATGGCAGCTGCTTCAGAGATGCTGATCTCTTGGTGCTTACTGACGTATATTCCGCTGGAGAGGACCCAATTCCTGGGATTGATGGTGAACTCCTCGTAAAGGAAGTGGCTGAGCAGACTGGTCAAAGGACAGTTTATATCAAGGATAAGAAGGAAATTGCGGCATATCTTAAGTCCATTGCCCAGGAGGGTGACCTCATTATGACCATGGGTGCCGGGGATATTGTGAAGTGCGGCGAAGAGCTGGTAGAGCTTTTAAAATAATTATATTAAGATAGAATGAGTGGGAGCTTTTAATTAAAATGAGTAAAAAAATTGTTGTGGTAATGGGTGGTCCATCCAGCGAGGGAGAGGTATCCCGTCGTAGTGGTACTGCTATTTTAAATGCCTTAAAGTCCAAGAATTATAATGCAGTAGGTTTGGAATTGGTTCCAGAGACCTTTGTGGATGAGATTCGGGAAATGAAGGCGGATTTTGTTTTTAATGCTCTTCATGGCAAATTCGGTGAGGATGGCATTATTCAGGGTACTTTGGAAATGCTGGGCATACCATATACCAGCTCCGGGGTTTGTGCGGCTGCTGTTACTATGGACAAGGTGGCCACCAAGCGTTTTTTCCAGGCTGGTGATGTACCTACCCCACGGTCCCACACATATTTTCGTTTTGAACATAAGCAGCGTGATTTGGCCGAGGAGATTCAGAAAGAATTTTCAATTCCGGTAGTAGTCAAGGCTGCTGCCCAGGGCTCCAGTATCGGTGTGGTTATTGTTAAGGATGTCAAGGATTTGAAGGCTGCCCTTAACGAGGCATTTAAATATGATAACGCAGTTCTGGTGGAGGAATATATCAAGGGCCGTGAGCTGACGGTGGCTGTTTATGGCAATGAGGAAAAGCAGGAGGTCCTGCCAATTATTGAGATTACCACCTCTGAGGGATGGTATGACTATGTAAACAAATACAAGGTTGGTGCTTCACAGCATATCATTCCTGCTCCAATCAGTGACGAGCTCACAGAGGAAATTCAGAACATCGCCAAGCGTGCATTTGCTGTATGCGGCTGCTGTGGTGTCGCCCGTGTAGATTTCATGCTCAGCGAGGATAATAAGCCTTATGCCATTGAGGTGAATACTGTTCCCGGAATGACAGAGACATCTTTGGTTCCTGATGCGGGTAGGGCTGCCGGCATTGAATTCCCTGAGCTTTGCCAGAAAATACTGTACATGGCTGGTTTTGAGGACTGATTATGATGAATGGTGAAGATATCGACAATAAGGAAATAATCGATAACACAATGGAATATAAGCCACTGGGGACTATGGATGCAATTAACTCTGAATCCGTTGATGATACGGTAATTAGGGGAAATGTGGGCAAATCCGTCAGCGGGGCAGCTCACGAAAAACCTAAGCGTAAGATTATTACCCGTAGTGGCATACTACGGGTCCTGGGGGTACTGGCAGCCTTTATGGCCTTTATTGCCATTGCCCTTTCCCCTGTATTTGTACTGAAGCATGTTAATGTCCATGGCAATACTTATCTTTCCGATGAGGAAATAATTCGTATTTCCGGCGTAAATCTGGGAGAGAATCTCTTCCGGCTGGCCACGGATGAAATTATGCAGGCTATGGGTAAGGACATCCGTATTGATCAGGTCATTGTAAGGAGAAATTTCCCTAATTCTCTGGATATTCAAGTGGTGGAGCGAATTCCACTGGCTATCATAAAATGTGATTATGGTTATTTGGAGGTGGGACGTGGTGGAATCGTATTGGATGCACACAGAAATCTGTCCCAGATACCTGTGCCCATTGTCAGTGGAGTGGAGGTATCGGATCTATTCGTAGGAGATACTGCGGAAAACCAGCAGCTTTCTCAGGTACTTGATTTTCTGGATAAGCTTAACCGGGATACGGCAACAAGCATTGCCGAAATTAATATATCGGACCCCAATAATGTAATGGTTTACATGAATCATTCTGTTCAGCTTAAGATGGGAGCCTTGGATAGCCTCCAGAAGAAGCTGGAGATTACGGAGAGTGTCAATCGTGAGGTTAAGCAGGCAAAGCATCCGATAGATTATGTGGATGCCAGATTTGATGGTTCATATTCCATTAAGCTAAAGGAATAGTCGGTATAGGAGGAGAAAAATGCAGTTAGAAAAAGGGCGATTGTCTATTGCCTGCGTTTGCATGGTTCTAGGTTTTATGCTGGTTATCCAGTTTAAAAGTACAGAGGACATACGGGCTTCCCAGCCAAGTCAGCGCGTGGAGGAATTGGCTGCCCGTCTCTATCAGGCTGAGGCAGAGAATAAGGAGCTGGAAGCTGAAATTCGCGATTTGCGGGGAATGTCCGGGGATGCTAAAACGGAAAAGATAACAGATGATATAATGATGATTTCCGGAATGACACCTTTGGAGGGACCTGGGGTCATTATTACCATTGATGATAGTGCCAAAAAGGCGAAGATGGAAAATGATCCAAATCTCTATCTGGTGCATGATGAGGATATTCTTAAAGTGGTCAATGAGCTTAGGGCTGCTGGTGCAGAGGCACTTTCCATCAACGGGCAGCGCTTGACAGCAAATTCAGAAATACGCTGTGCCGGGCCGACTATTTCCGTAAACAATGTTCGTTCCGCTCCTCCTTTTGAGATTCGTGCAATAGGAGATAAGGATAATCTTGTAAATTCCATTAATATGCGTGGCGGTGTGGCAGATTCCCTGAAGGTGTGGGGTATAAATCTGACCATACAGCCGTTGGATAATGTGTGGATTCCAGCTTATAAAGCAACGACCAAGTATAAGCTGGCAACCACATCGAGCAAAGAGGAGGAGACAAAATGATTTATGCAGTAGTTGGTCTCCTCATCGGAGGTGCTTTGGGCTTTTTTGTACCTTTTGGAATTCCTGCGGGATACTCCAGTCTATTTTCGGTTGCACTTATGGCCTGTATGGACTCAGTTTTTGGTGGTATAAAGGCGGCTTGCGGTGGTACATTTGATGACAAGATTTTTATTTCTGGTTTTTTTACAAATTCTTTGATGGCGGCTTTCTTGGTTTATGTGGGTGACAGACTGGGAATAGATTTATATTATGTTGCTCTGTTGGCCTTCGGCCTAAGAATTTTTAATAACCTTGGCTTTATTCGTCAGCATTTGCTTAAAAAGCACTAATTTCAGATTCGCTAACTATAGATTTTGAAATTAATTAATGTTATAATATTCGATGTATGAGTATATTGATATTATTTTCGAATTAAAGTATATATGTGGGGGTTTTTTGAGTGCCAATAGATTTTGATAGTTATGGAGATTTTGATGACAAGGCCGTGATTAAAGTTGTTGGTGTCGGCGGTGGCGGCAGCAATGCGGTGAATTGCATGGTTAATGCTGGTGTGAAGGGAGTGGAGTTTATCGCTGTAAACACCGATTCCCAGGCATTGGACCAGTCTTTGGCTTCCACCCGTATTCAGATTGGCGGTAAGGCAACCCGTGGATTGGGTGCTGGTGCCCGTCCTGAGGTCGGTGCCAAGGCAGCTGAGGAAAATCGCGAGGAAATTACGGCAGCCCTTCAGGGTGCTGATATGGTATTTATCGCAGCAGGTATGGGCGGTGGCACCGGTACTGGTGCAGCTCCGGTTGTGGCAGAGTGTGCCAAGCAGGTTGGTGCTCTTACCGTTGGTGTCGTAACCCGTCCATTCTCTTATGAGGGACGTATGCGCACGAAGCGTGCTGAGGCTGGTATTGCAGCTTTGCGTCAGCGTGTTGACACTATTATTACAATTCCAAACGAGAAGGTTTTGAATATTATTGATCGTAATACTTCATTTATTGACGCATTTAGGGAAGTGGATGACATCCTTCGTCAGGGTGTACAGAGTATTTCCGATTTAATCAACGAATCCGGTTATGTAAATCTGGATTTCGCCGATGTTGAGGCTGTTATGAGCAATGCTGGTCCTGCACTGATGGGTATAGGTGAAGCCTCTGGTGATAATGCACCTATGAACGCTCTTCGTGAGGCCGTTAATTCCCCACTTTTGGAGGTATCCGTAAGTGGTGCAAGGGGTGTAATCATCAACTTTGTTGGTGAGTCTTCTCACCTCAATATGATGGAGCTTAACGAGGCCAGCCAGAGTATCACTGCTGAGGCTCATCCAGATGCGAATATTATTTGGGGTGTTTCTGTGGATGATACCATGGGTGATTCCATTCGTGTTACTGTGGTTGCTACCGACTTTGAATCTGAACAGGGCCGTCAGAATATTACAATGCCTAATGCAAATCAGCAGGCACCACAGCAGGCTCCACCAACTGGCATGAGAGTTCCGGTGTTTGGCAATCAGGGTGCCAATGCAGCTAATATTGGCGTTCCAAAGCAGGATTTCTACAAGGCCAATGGAATTGATATTCCAGTATGGATGCGCTCAAACAAATAATTTAGTTCAAACTGCGAGTCCTGCAGGGAGTTTCATTTCCTTGCAGGATTTTTACTATGAAATCTTAGTGAATCAAATTATTTTTTCTGTTTCTGAATCGATGGTGTAAAGTATATGAAAAGATATTCAATGTTGCTGATTACCTCGTTTCTAATGATTGTTGCCTCTATACTCTGTGCTTTGTATTTTACCAATGGCAGCAGCTACGATGAAAGTCGTCTTCGGGGGAACATTATTGTTTATACTACCTTGCCGGCGGAGAACGTTGCCTCTGTGGCTGAGGCTTATGAAAAAAGCCATAAGATTAAGGTCACCTTCGTTCCTATGACGGAAAATGACCTTAAAGACAGGATAAAGGAAACTGGTAAGGCTGACCTGATAATGACTGACAGCCGTGTGTTGCGCAGAAATGCTGCTGATGGCTGGCTTCAGCCGTATATTTCAGAGTATGGTGACTTGGTCAGCAATCGTTTTAAGGATGATAGGGGATTTTGGACAGGTCTTTGGTATGATCCGGTGGTTTTTTGTGTGAACACGGATTATATGCAACGTCTGCCGCATATTCCTACATCTTGGAAGGAATTAGGACAACTGCAGAATTATCGGCTGGGTATAACGGATTTTATGGCGGCTGACAATGCAGCAAACATTTATATGTTTATGGTAGCCCAGAATGGTGAGGATAGTGCTCTGAATTATATGAAGCAGCTCCATCCCCATGTGGTGCAATACGCTAAATATTTATCAACTCCTGCCAGAATGACCGGCATGGGCGAGGCAGATATTTCCGTGGTGGTTCAAAGTGAGGCCCTGCGATATATTGGTGATGGATATCCTTTAAAGCTTATTTATCCTGATGAGGGTACGGCCTACACCCTTACGGGAATAGGGCTTCTTATAAATTGTCCAAATGATGACAATGCCAAAGAGTTCATTAATTGGATGCTGACGGATGAGCCTCAGCTGGCCATGATGAATAATGGCTTTTATTTTATGCCGGCCAATGGCTCACTTATGGCAGCCAAGCAATTTGCGGGTAAAAATGTCGTTTTGTATGATCAGTTGGCAGATTACCCTGAAAAGGAACGCCGACAGCTGTTAGACCGCTGGCTTAAAGAAGTAAGATTTGGCAGATAAATTTAGATAAGTTAGATAATATTTAGGAGGTAAAGCTTGAAAGCAGGATTTGTAAGTCTTGGCTGTTCCAAGAATCTGGTAGATACAGAGGTGATGCTGGGGCTCATTAGGGAACGGGAGATTGAACTGGTAAACGACCCATCTGATGCTGATATACTCATTGTGAATACATGTGCTTTTATTCAGTCAGCAAAAGAGGAATCAATAAATACGATTTTAAATATGGCAGAATACAAGCAGCCAGAGAAGGGACACTGTAAGAGTCTGATTATTGCAGGTTGTCTTGGCCAGAGATACGGTCAGGAGCTGTTGGATGAGCTGCCGGAGGCAGACGGTATTATTGGTACTGAAGCTTGGGGACGCGTCAATGAAGTAATAGATGAGACATTAAAGGGAAATCGCGTGGTGATTAAGGGCGACGAAACTATCTATGATGCGTCAGTGCCACGTATTCCAACCACACCAAAGCATACTGCCTATGTCAAAATCGCCGAGGGCTGTAACAATCGTTGTGCCTTCTGTGCCATTCCACTGATTCGTGGCAAATACCGCAGCCGTAAGCTGGAGGATATTGTGGCAGAGGTAAGGAATTTGGCTGATAAGGGTGTTCGGGAAATCGTTCTTATTGCACAGGATACCACAAATTATGGCCATGATATTTATGGTGAGCCACGTTTGGCGCAGCTTTTGCGGGAATTGTGCAAAGTAGAGGGGATTAAGTGGATTAGAACTCTTTATAATTATCCACGCTTCCTTAATGATGAGCTTATTGAGGTTATGGCCACTGAGGAAAAAATTGTAAAATATGTGGATATTCCATTGCAGCATGCCAGCAATGAAGTGCTTAGAAGAATGCGCCGCCCTGACACAAAGGAGCAGATTACAGCTCTTTTGAAAAAACTTCGTGAAAGGGTGCCAGGGGTGGTTATTCGCTCCACATTTATTGTGGGCTTTCCTGGGGAAACTGAGGAGCAGTTCCGGGAGCTTAAAGACTTTATTCAGGAGCAGCGTTTCGATCATGCTGGCTTTTTCACCTACTCCAAGGAAGAGGATACTCCAGCTGCAAATATGGATGGACAGGTTGATGACGATGTTATGCAGGATCGTTATCATGAGATAAAGGCCGTTCAGAGCCTTATTTCCCAAGAGATAAATGAGTCTCTGGTAAATCAGGTGCTGGAGGTAATTGTTGAAGGTCATACTGAAGATGGTACCTCCTATGGTCGTTCCTATCGCCAGGCAGATGATGTGGATGACCTGGTGTATATTGAAGATGATACCACCAGCAAAGTGGGGGATATGGTTAAGGTTCGTATTCTCCAGGGCTTTACTGAGGATCTGGTGGGCGAATTGGCAGAGTGAGGCGATAATCATGCTATTGGAAGAGGAAGCGGGCAAGCTGTTGCTGGATTCCAGTCAGACTATAGCCTGTGCTGAATCATGTACTGGTGGATTATTAACCAGTCGCCTGACAGACGTGGCTGGAAGTTCAGCCTATGTCTTGGGCTCCATTGTTTCCTATACAAACGAGGTTAAAATGTCTCATCTGGGCGTGAAGGAAGAAACCTTGAAACAGTTTGGGGCAGTAAGTGAGCAGACAGCCAAAGAAATGTCTGGTGGTGTCAGGGGGAGAATCGGTGCTGATATCGGTGTGGGAATTACCGGAATTGCAGGTCCTGGTGGAGGCAGCGTGGAGAAACCGGTGGGGCTGGTGTATATTTCCATTGCCGGACCCAAGGGTGTAATCGTAACCAAAAACCTCTTTAAGGGCAGTCGCAGCGAGATAAAAAAGCAAACTACTGACAAAGCCTTGACAATGCTGATAAAATATATTAGATGATTTTAATGGTTATTTAATATGGTTTTCACTATTTTTTCAAAAAAGTCCATTAGAATAGCCATAGTGAAATTCAAATATTATTGAATTGTGGGGGAATAATAATGAAAATAAAAAATGCGTTAATTAAGGGATTTATGGCTGCTGTTATGGGTGCCGTCCTCATGGTACCAGCTATGTCTTCCGTTTCTGCGGAGAATGCTGCTGCACCGGCAGGTCAGACAGCTGCAACAGAGGCCGATGGTGACAACGTGGTTCAGGTAAGTCTTCCATACAAGTATACCAGCACCCGTTTCGGTTACACTATTATGTGTCCAACCACGCCTAATGTGGTCCCGGCCAGCTTCTTCGATGAGGAGGCCAAGGGAGATGTACTGATTTTTGAAGGTGACATCAATGATATTAAAAAGGCATGGGTAGTTCTTATCAATGCTTACGAGGACGCTGATATTCCTGCAAATGCCGGTACTGCCAGTGATGCAGAGCGTAAGACTATTCTTGATAAGTTTGCCGATAAATATATTCTCGTAAACACCCGTGTGGTAGAGGTGGCTGAAAATACCTTTGGTATTTATGGTTATACTCCAAAAGAGCTGAAGGTGGATGCTAAAGGCGATGGTAACTTTGAAACCATAAAGGCTGAGAGCCAGATGGTAAAGACCTATATGCCTGGTGAGTTTGGCGGCCATTTCATGATTTCCTTGATTGATAATCCTGAGATTTCCGTGCCAGGCTTGGCAACCTACAATGCTGCCCTCACCACCTTCAAGCAGTGGCCAACCTCTGAGTATCAGCAGTTCCTTGAGCTGTCCAAGCTGCCAAAGAAAAAGAAAAACTAATTTTAGTCTAAATGACAGAGCCTGTACTGATGAAGTGCAGGTTCTTTTTTATGTGTGAAGTATATTTTTGACATTATTGACTTTTTGATGTATTATATCAGTTGTGAGTTAGCACTCGCGTATTGGGAGTGCTAAAATTTATCAATTATTATATTTACATAAAGGAGTCTTTATAATGGCAAAAGAAACCCATGAATTTCAAGCGGAAACAAAACAGCTGCTTAATCTGATGATTCACAGCATCTATACAAATCACGAAATATTCCTTCGTGAGCTGATTTCCAACGCCTCTGATGCCATCGATAAGCTGCACTTTGCTTCTCTTACCGATAAGAGCATTCTTGAGGGCAATGAAGATTATGAGATTTTCCTTATCCCTGACAAGGACAGCCATACTCTTACCATCTCTGATAATGGTATTGGCATGAACAAGGAAGAAATTGTGGAGAACCTTGGTACTATTGCAAAATCCGGCACCAAGGCCTTTTTGGAGCAGCTTAAGAAGGAAAAGGAAAATGCCGGCAATGCTGATATCAGTGATAATCTCATTGGTCAGTTCGGTGTGGGCTTCTATTCCGCATTTATGGTGGCAGAGAAGGTTACTGTAGTGACCCGCAAGGCCGGGGAGAAGGAGGCTGTTCGTTGGGAATCCACTGGTGATGGTTCTTACACCATGGAGGAATGCGAAAAGGAAACCCGCGGTACCACCATTACCATTACATTGGGCAAGGATTTCTATGGCGATAGTGCTGAAGAAAACTTCACTGACAACTGGAATATTCAGAATTTGGTAAAGAAGTATTCCGATTATGTCCGTTATCCTATCAAGATGAACTTTGAAACAGAGGAAACTCCTCGTGATGAAGAGGGCAAGGAAATTGAGGGTGCTGAGAAGATTAAGAAGACCGAGGTTCGTACTCTTAATTCCATGCAGCCGCTGTGGACCAAGAACAAGTCTGATATCTCCAAGGAAGAATACAGCAAGTTCCTGAAGACCCAATTCCATGAGTGGGAGGAGCCAATGGAGGTATTCCATAATAAGGCCGAGGGAACTGTTGAGTATACTTCTCTCCTGTATATTCCAGCCAAGGCACCATTTAACCTGTATCACACTGACTATGAGCCAGGCATTCAGCTTTATTCCCGTCACGTATTCATCATGGATAAATGCAAGGACTTATTGCCGGATTATCTTGGCTTTGTAAAGGGCTTGGTGGATTCTCCTGATTTATCTTTGAATATTTCCCGTGAGCTTTTGCAGCAGAGCCGTGAGCTTAAGACCATCGGCAAGAACATGGAAAAGACTATTTTGAAGTCACTGGAAAGAAAGCTCAGCAAGGACCGTGAGGGCTACGAGAAGTTCTGGGCTGAGTTTGGCAAGTCCTTAAAGATTGGTATATATAACAGCATGTTTACTGGCAATGATATTATCAACAAGCTGAAGGAATTGCTGCTCTTTGTATCCTCAAAGGATGGCAAGAATGTTTCCCTGAAGGAATATGTTGAACGTATGCCGGAAAGCCAGAAGAAGATTTATTATGCTACTGGTACCGATCAGGCAACCATTGAAAAGCTGCCTCAGATGGAGCTTTTGAAGGAAAAGGGACTTGAGGTTCTCTATCTCCTTGATCCAGTGGATGAATTCGCCATTGAGGCTATTCGTACCTATGCTGACAAGGAATTCCAGTCCATCAGTCGTGGTGACTTGGATTTGGATGATGCTGAGTCCCAGGAGGTTAAGAAGGAAACCGAGGAGCTGACCAAGACCAATGATGACCTTATTAAGGATATCAAGGAGGCTCTGGCTGACAAGGTGGCTGAGGTTAAAATCTCTGCCCGTCTGAAATCCAGTGCCGTATGTCTTGTGGCAGATGCCCAGGGACCATCCCTGTCCATGGAGCATACCTTTGCGGCTATGGACAACCCTATGTTCAAGGCTAAGCGTATTTTGGAGATTAATCCGCATCATGCTCTGTTTACCCGTCTGCAGGAGCTGCACTCTGCCGGCAAGGATAGTCAGGACTTCAAGGATTACTGTGATCTGCTGTACACTCAGGCCCTTATCATAGAGGGTATCATGCCTGATAATCCAGTGGACTTTGCCAATAAGATTGCAGAACTGATGGCAAAATAATATTTTTGATTTGAGTAAGGTGGAAAAGAAAATTTTCCACCTTATTTTTTTTATTGGTTCTGAAAAACAGGAAATAAAAGTTTTTTGTAGAAATAGTTTACTGAAAAACTAATAAAAAAGGAGTGGGCATTATGCAGGATGAATTTTCCACTGGTTTCCGCAGTGTAAAGCTGAAAATGTGTCTTTCACTGCTTCCACCTATTGTGATTGGGCTTATAATTATTACAGCACTGGCAGGGTATAATAGCTTTGGCAATATTTCTGAGTTGACGGAGCATAGTACGCACCAGACCATTAGGGCCAATGCAATTGATATTCAGTCAAGGCTCAGTCGCATGAAGCTTATCAGTGAGAATATGGCGGCTTCCATGGAATTCGATTATTTAAAGGAGTCCCAGGAGGAAATGGCCAACGACCTGGTAAGCAATCTGAAGGATGAGGAAATGGCCAATGGTGGCGGTGTATGGTTTGAACCTTTTGCCTATCGGCCATCTGATATGTATGTATGTCCGTTTGTTTTTCGGGAGAATGGTAATTTAAAGGTTTCCTATGATTATGTCAAGGAAAGTGGTGACTACATTCCGACGGACTGGTACAAGCTTGGCAAGGCAGCCAAGCATGGAGATGCGGCACTTACTGAGCCGTATTATGATTCAGCGGCCAAGATTATGATGGTGACCTATTCATCACCTATGTATTCCGAAGGGGATACCAGTAAATATATTGGTAACGTAACTCTTGACATTTCTCTGGACGCCATTTCGGAGATGGTTAAGGGAATACATATTAATGGCAAGGGATATGCAATATTGACCTCGGAAGATGGTACTTACATTGCCGGTGTTGATGAAGCGAAGCTGAACGGGGAGACAAAAGCTACTGAGGAGTCCAATGCTTCCATGGCTGCCGCCATGAAGCAGATGGTTTCTGCAACGCAGGAAGGCAACACCCAGTTTGAAAACGAGAATGGTGATACCATGATCGTTTATTATCAGACTATACCGGATATTAACTGGCATCTTGGTGTGGTTATTTCCAAGAGCGATTTGTATTCCGAAGCATATAGCCTGTTGTTTACTCTGGCAGGGATTGCAGTGGTAGTTTTGTTGCTGCTTCTGTTTGCGGCTTATCATACAGTTTCAGGCTATGCTACCAGAATTGGTGTAGACCAGAAATTTGCAGAGGATTTGGCAGATGGTGATTATACCCGCTCGGAGGTTACAGCAAAGTCCAATGACGAAATCGGACGTCTGGGAAATGCCATCAATCGAATGTACCGTCAGACCAAGAAGGTCATTAATACCATTTCTGAGCATTCCGGCAGTATGAATGAGTCCAGCCGTACGCTGGGAGCATCCGCTGAAATGCTGACAGAACGTATGGATACAATTCAGAATAAAATGACATCCATAAATGAGGCCATGATGAGTGCCAGCTCGGCAACAGAGGAGGTCAATGCTTCGGTAGACAGCGTAAGTCAGTCGGCTCATGTATTGCTTGGTGAGGCAACCAATAGCCTGAAACAGGCTGAGGAAATTCGTACCAGAGCAAAGGAAGTGGAGAAAAACTCAACAGAGGCCAGTCTGTCAGCTGAAAAGCTGGCCAAGGAATTCAGCGCCAAGCTGGCAGAATCAATCGAGCAGTCAAGAACTGTGGAGCAGGTCGGAACAATGGCGGCTACTATTTCTGGTATAGCAAAGCAGATAAATCTTCTTTCATTGAATGCATCTATTGAGGCAGCCAGTGCGGGAGAGTCCGGACGTGGATTTACGGTAGTTGCGATGGAAATTGGTAAGCTGGCCAAGGAGACGGCTGATACTGTAGAGGAGATTCAGCAGAATATAAGTGCAGTTCAGAGTGCCGTTGCAACCCTTTCCAGTGATGCCGGAGATATTTTGACCTTCCTTAACGAAACTGTAGCACCTCAATATATTGAGTTTACCAAGGTGGCTAAGCAATATGGAACTGATGCGGAAACCTTCCGTGCCGTTTCCCAAAAGATTGCTGAAACCAGTGAAAATGTCAATGATACCATGGAGCAGGTCAATAAGGCTATAGCCCAGATTGCTAATTCGGCCCAGTCAACAGCCGCTCTTACCGTACAGATTACCGATGCGGTGGATGAAGTATCCGATTCTGTAAGAGATGTAAGTGGTATAAGTCAGCAGCAGTCGACTATTGCCGAGAGCCTGCGGGAGGCAGTCAGCAACTTCAGATTGAATAAATAATTATCCATTTTAATCAAAAAAGTCCTATGATAAATGCAGGAGCAGCTGCATGAGTCATAGGACTTTTTTATGATACTTATTTTAGCTCTTTCGGTATTCTCTGGCGGATACCTTGAATTGCTTTTTGAATTCCCGTGAGAAGGTGGAATAGTCCTTGAAGCCGCATTGAAAACATATATCAGTAATGGGGGTGGAGGTGGTGCTTAGAAGCTCCCTGGCTAAAAGAAGCCGCTTGCTGGAGATATACTGGTGGACGCTGTAGCCAGTTTCGGCCTTGAATTTTCGCATCAGATGATACTTACTGACAAAGACAGTATCAGAAAGTAAGTCTACAGTAAGGTCCTCCTCCAGATGGGAATTGATGTATTCCAGCACCAGCTGGACCTTGGGGTCGTAGGTGGCCTCATGGAGCTTTTCCAGTTGATTTGTCATAAGGGCACGGTTCAGCAATATCATAAATTCAATAAAAAGAATTTCTGTGTACAGCTCATTGGCAAAGCCCTGTCCCTTGTCCACCTTTTCAATTTTTTTCATGTGAAAAAGCAAATCATGCTCGGTGCCCTTTGGCATGTGCATTACACTGGAGCTTTCCTTGGCTCGCAGAAAGCAGCTGGAAAGATCAACTTCTCCCTCATTCCATTGCTCATTTTGCCAGTGGGTGAGAAAGTCCTGGGAAACGTAGATAACAATACGTTCATATAGCTTGCCGGGATAGGTAACGGGACGGTGGATTTCGCCGGCACTGACAAAGAGTATGTCCCTGGGCTCCAAGGGATAGTTTTTCCCCTCGATTATATATTGGCCTTCGCCGTCTATAAAAATAATGATTTTATGAAAATCGTGATAATGAAAGGGGATTTCCTTCATGGCGGTATCTTTTAGGTGAAAGATACGAAAATGCTGATGCAGGAAGCCCTTCTTCTTATATGTTGCCATAGTAGTATCTCCTGTAGTTAAGTAGTTTTTTCCCCCACCTAAAGAGGAGGGGGACATCTTAAAGCTCGTTATAATATCATTATAGCACTTTTTGCAATATAAATAGCAATAATTTCATATTTTATGTAAAATGTGCCTGTTATAATAAAATCATCAAAGGTAAGGAGGTAATGACCATGCAGATTGTATATGGCTTAGATATAAATAACCTGAAATACTTGGTACTGGACTATAATGAATCCCTGATGAACGGTGATACTGTTTGTAAGCTGGCTGCCTTTCGTAGCGGCCTGGGAGCAGACAGGGTCGTATTCATGGATATGGTTCATGATACCGTTATTGCCATCTATAATGCCGAGGGTCATAACGTAGTTCCTGACCTGAACGATTTTAAGGCAGCAAGAACTATTTCTGCTGGTAGCCATGAACGTGAATATCATGTAACCGATTATTATTTAAGCACAATTGTGTCCGAAAAGACACTTATAAAAGCGGCTTGTTAATACCAATCAATTTGAATTAATTCAAACACTGTTAACAGGGGGTTAAAGGCTTCCTTTTCGTTGACAGTGTTTTATTTTTGATGATATATTGTATGGGTAAGTTATCGTCTGTCATATTTATTTTAACAGAGGAGTTGAGAACTAAATGAAAGCATCCATTATTATGGGGAGCGATTCAGATTGGCCAGTTTTAAAGCCGGGATATGACCTTTTGAAGCAGTTTGGTATTGAGGCAGAGGTTGTCGTGGCGTCGGCCCACCGTACCCCGGCAAAGGTTAAAGAAATAGTGACTACTGCACCTGAGCGAGGTGTAGGAGCATTCATATCAGCAGCTGGTGCTGCAGCCCATTTAGGTGGCGTTATTGCGAGTTATACCACCCTGCCAGTTATTGGAGTACCTATAAATGCTACTTCATTAAACGGCATGGATGCATTGCTTAGTACAGTTCAGATGCCTTCTGGCATACCTGTAGCTACTATGTCAATTAACGGAGCAAAGAACGCCGCCATTTTTATTGCAGAAATTTTCGCTCTCTCCGATAAGGACATTAAGGAAAAACTGGTGAAGTACAGGGAAAAAATGGTTTCCGATGTTGAAGCAAAGGCAAAGCGTGTTGAGCAGCAGCTTAACAAGGACTGATCCTTTACTTTACATATAGAATATTTTTTAGGTTTATTTAATTGGAGGTTATTTAAACAATGGAAAAGAAGAACGCAATCTACGAAGGCAAAGCAAAGATTTTGTACGCAACTGAGAATCCAGACCAGCTGATTTGCTACTACAAGGATGATGCTACAGCCGGTAATGGTGCAAAGAAGGGTACAATTGTGGATAAGGGTATCATGAACAACAAGATTACCATGTTCTTCTTTGATTTGTTAGCAAAAGAGGGTATCAGCAATCACGTTATTGAGGTTATGGATGACCGTAACGTATTGATTAAGAAGCTGGATATCGTTCCGTTGGAGGTTATTATCCGTAATGTGGCTGCGGGCAGCCTGGCTAAGCGCCTTGGCCTGGAGGAGGGTACTCCTATGTCCATGCCTGTTATAGAGCTTTGCTATAAGAATGATGATTTGGGTGACCCAATGGTTAATCGTTATCATGTGCTGGCCTGCAAGCTGGCCTCTGCAGAGGAGCTGGATGAGATTGAGGCCCAGGCATTGAAGATTAACAGGATTATGGTTGATTACCTTAAGACCAAGAACATTGACCTCATTGACTTTAAGCTGGAATTTGGCCGTGATAAGGATGGCAAGATTATCCTGGCTGATGAGATTTCTCCTGATAATTGCCGCTTCTGGGATTCCGTAACCAAGGAGAAGCTGGACAAGGACCGCTTCCGTCGCGACCTTGGCAATGTTGAGGATGCATACAAGGAAATCCTGAAGCGTCTCACTGGTGAAGTTCGCTAATAGATAAAAATTGCATATTGATTTAGATTGGAAGGTTTAAAGTGATTGATTTAGAAGAAGACAAGATGAAGGAGGAGTGTGGCGTCTTTGGCGTCTACTCCCGGGAATTCAATGTCTCCGAATTGACTTATTATGGTCTTATTGCTTTGCAGCACCGGGGCCAGGAGAGCACAGGCATCGCCGTAACTGACGGTGCCTGGATGGATGTGAGCCGGGGAATGGGCCTTGTGCGGGAGGTGTTCCGCCATCAGATTCCCCAGATGGAAAATCAGTACATTGCCATTGGGCATGTGCGGTATTCTACTACAGGTTCCAGCCTGTTGGCAAATACCCAGCCCTTGATGGTGTCCTATTCCGGTGGCAAGATTGCTCTGGCTCATAATGGTAATCTGACCAATGCCGGTGAAATTCGCCGCAAGCTGGAAGAAAGTGGTACTATCTTTCAGACTACCATTGATTCAGAGGTTTTTGTAAATCTTATTGCCCGTTCCCGGAAGGTTACTGTTGAAGAAAAAATCATCGATAGCCTAAAGAAAATCAAGGGTGCCTACTGTCTCACAATTATGACTGAGGATAAGCTGATTGGAGCCAGGGACCCTCAGGGCTTCCGACCTCTTTGCATTGGAAGATTGGAGGATGGAGGCTATGTTCTTAGCTCTGAAAGCTGCGGTCTTGACGTGGTGGGAGCAGAATTTGTACGTGACGTGGAGCCCGGTGAAATGGTGGTTATTGACGAAAATGGTCTGGAATCCCACCGTTTTGCCAAGGCAAAGCCATCCATGTGTATTTTTGAGTTTATTTATTTTGCCCGTCCTGACTCCATTATTGACGGTCAGAGTGTCCATGAGTCCCGCTTTGAAATGGGACGTATACTGGCAAAAGAGGCAAAATGCAAGGGAGATATTGTTATTTCCGTTCCGGATTCCGGTAATGTGGCGGCCTCCGGCTATGCCTACGAGGCTGGACTTCCTTATGTCAGTGGTCTTATTAAGAACCGTTACATTGGCAGAACCTTCATCCAGCCTAGTCAGAAGCAGAGAGATACTGCCGTTAAGCTGAAGCTGAATCCCGTGAAGTCTGTGGTAAAGGGCAAATCTGTCATCGTAATTGATGATTCCATTGTTCGTGGTACTACCTCCGGTAAAATCGTGAAAATGCTGCGGGATGCGGGAGCCAAGGAGGTTCACATGGTTATCAGTTCACCGCCTATTGGCTTCCCGTGCTTCTATGGTATTGATACCTCGGCCCGTAAGGAGCTTATTGCCGCTACCAAGTCTGTGGAGGAAATCAGGGAATACATAGGAGCTGATTCCTTGCATTTCCTTTCATTGGATGGTCTGAAGAGCTGCGTGCCGGAGCTTAATCCTAAAAATATGTGTTTTGCCTGCTTTAATGGGGGCTATCCTATTCAGCAGAAGACCCAGTCTCCGGCTGAGGCAGATAAGTATATTTTTGAGACTAGAAAGAAAAAGACAAATTGTTAATGGGGGATATAAATGGAAGAAAAGCTGACCTACCGTGACGCTGGTGTTGATATTGATGCTGGTAATTACTCTGTAAAGCTTATCAAGGATAGTGTAAAGGCCACCTACCGTCCTGAGGTCTTGGGGGATCTGGGGGGCTTTGGCGGTCTCTTTGCCCTGAATACCGGCAAGTACAAGGAGCCAGTATTGGTTTCTGGTACGGATGGTGTTGGTACCAAGCTGCGTTTGGCATTTATGCTGGACAAGCACGATACCATTGGACAGGATGCTGTGGCCATGTGCGTTAATGATATTCTGGTACAGGGTGCTGAGCCACTTTATTTCTTGGATTATCTGGCAGTTGGCAAGCTGGACCCTGAGCAGGTGGCTGCTGTGGTAAAGGGGGTTGCCAACGCCTGCAAGGAATCCGGCTGTGCCCTCATTGGTGGTGAGACCGCTGAAATGAGTGGCTTTTATCCTGTGGGTGAATACGATATTGCTGGTTTTGCTGTAGGTGTGGTGGATAAGTCAAGGATTATCACCGCTGAAAAGGTGAAGGCTGATGATGTGCTGCTGGCTTTGCCATCCTCCGGTGTTCATTCCAACGGATATTCCTTGGTTCGTAAGATAGTTTTTGAAAAGATGGGCTACAAGGGGAACGAGTTCATTGATGAGCTTGGGAAAACCATTGGTGAGGAGCTTCTGACTCCTACCAGACTATACCCTAAGACCTGTTTGCCACTCATAGAGAAATACGATATTCACGGCATGGTTCATATTACCGGTGGCGGCTTCTATGAGAATATTCCTCGTGCTCTCCCTGATAATATGGGCTGTATAGTGGATACTGCTGCTTGGGAGGTTCCTGCCATCTTCAAGCTCCTGCAAAAGTGGGGCAATGTGGATTGGAAGGAAATGTATCGCACCTTTAATATGGGTATTGGTATGGTGCTTATTGTTTCCCGTGAGGATGCTGAGGCTATCAAGGCTGCTCTTAAGGCAAAGAATGAGCCTGTATACGAGATTGGCCATGTAACCACTGGCAATCATGAGGTTATTACCAAAGGCGGCGTGTTCAATGAGTAAGCATGTATTAGGTATTCTATGCTCCGGTCGGGGCTCCAATATGCAGTCTATCTTGGCTGCCATTAAGTCCGGACAGATTAAGGCTGAGGTAGGAATAGTGCTTACTGACAAGCCTGAGGCCAGGGCCCTCGCTGTGGCCAGGGAAAATGGCATCAAGAGTATTTGTATTAACCGCAAGGAATGCAAGGACCAGCAGGATTTTGAGGAACAGCTGGTAGCTGAGCTTAGAAATGCTGGCGTTACTCTTGTGGTATTGGCTGGGTTTATGCGGATTTTGAGTCCGTATTTTGTAGGAGAATACAGACATCAGATTTTGAATATTCATCCGTCCCTATTGCCATCCTTTGGAGGTGCCCATGCCCACCGGGATGTGCTGGCGTACGGTACCAAGGTATCGGGCTGCACTATTCATTTCGTGGATGAGGGGATGGATCATGGCCCAATTATTTTGCAGGATACTGTGCCTGTTTTGGAGAATGATACAGAGGAGACTCTGGCAGCCAGAGTGCTGGAAAAGGAGCATATCCTTTATCCAAGAGCCATTGAGCTTTATGTTGACGGAAAGCTGGAGCTTGTGGGCGAGCGTCACGTACGGATAAAAGAATAGAATTATAACTGTTGTAATAAAGGAGACTTTACTATGAAAATCAAACGCGCATTAATCAGTGTATCTGACAAAACTGGTGTGGTTGAGCTGGCAAAGAAGCTTCATGCTGCAGGAGTGGAAATCGTATCCACCGGCGGTACCATGAAGGCTATTAAGGATGCTGGTATTCCTGTAATCTATGTCAGCGATGTTACCGGTTTCCCAGAAATTATGGATGGCCGTGTAAAAACATTGAACCCTATGATTCATGGTGGTATTCTGGCTGTCCGTGACAATCCAAATCACGTTCAGGCCATGAAGGAGCACAAGATTACCGCTATTGACATGGTTGTAGTAAATCTCTATCCTTTCAAGGAAACCATTTCCAAGCCGGAGGTTGCTTTGGCTGAGGCTATTGAGAATATTGATATTGGTGGTCCTGCCATGATTCGCGCAGCCGCCAAGAATTTTAAGTACGTTACCGTTGTTACTAATCCAAGCCGTTATGACCAGGTGGCTGATGAGATTGCAAAGAACGGCTGCGTAAGCGGTATGCTTCGTATGGAGCTGGCTCAGGAGGCCTTCAAACACACTTCTGAGTATGATGATTGCATTCAGAATTATCTTATGGAGCAGGTGAACAAGTAATGAATATTTTAGTAATCGGCAGTGGCGCAAGGGAGCACACTTTGGTATGGAAGCTGAGCCAGAGTGCCAAGGCTGACAAAATCTATGCGATACCCGGTAATCCTGGTATGGCCTCTTTGGCAGAGTGCGTTCCTGAGATTTCCATTACCGATAACGATTCCATGGTGAAATTTGCCAAGGAAAAGAATGTGGAGCTGGCAGTGGTGGGGCCGGAAGTCCCTCTTACCAATGGTGCTGTGGATGCCTTTAATGCTGCTGGTATCAAGGCCTTTGGCCCCGTAAAGGCTGCGGCTGAAATCGAGGGCTCCAAGGCCTTTTCAAAGGGGCTTATGAAGAAATACAATATCCCTACTGCCAAATACGAGGTATTTACTGATGCGGCAGCTGCCAAGGAATATATTAAAGCTGAGGGGGCTCCTATTGTTATCAAGGCCGATGGACTGGCTGCAGGCAAGGGTGTAATTGTGGCCATGACCCTTGACGAGGCACTGGGGGCCATTGATGAAATCATGGGTGACGGTGCCTTCGGCAATGCTGGAAGTCGCGTGGTGGTTGAAGAATTTATGGACGGTGAGGAGGTTTCTGTACTCTGCTTCACCGACGGCAAGACAATTATACCGATGGTTCCTTCCCAAGACCACAAACGTGTAAACGACAATGACCAGGGGCCGAATACTGGTGGTATGGGTGCCTATGCCCCTGCTCCAGTGGGAACTCCCGAGCTGTTGGCGGAAACCCGGAGGCTGATTCTCGAACCAACCATTAAGGCCATGGAAAAGGAAGGCCGCCTTTATAAGGGCTGCCTTTATGCAGGCCTTATGGTGACTGACGGTAAACCAAGAGTTGTGGAATTTAACGCCCGATTTGGAGATCCGGAAACCCAGGTAGTTCTGCCACTTCTGGAAAGTGATTTGGTGGACGTTATGCTCTCCTGCATTGATGGCACACTTGCTGAAACTGAGGTGAAATGGAGCAAGGGGGCGGCTGTATGTGTTGTTATGGCTGCCGGTGGCTATCCTAAGAGCTACAATAAGGGTGATGAGATAACTGGTCTGAAGGAGGCTGAGGCTGGTGGCAACATTGTGTTCCATGCCGGGACCTCCGAAAAGGACGGCCATATCTACACCAATGGCGGACGTGTACTTGGTGTAGTTGCCAAGGCTGATGGTATCAAGGAAGCAGTGGATTCTGCCTACGCCTCTGTGGACAAAATTCACTTCAAGGCTGCCCACTTCCGCCATGATATCGCCCATTGGGCTTTGGAACGCTTGAAAAAATAATAACGAGCTTATCATTTTAATAAAAGACAAAATAAGTGCCAAGGAATGTTATAAAAACTTCCTTGGCACTTATTTTTTTACTATCTTAAGCAGGAATGGGAAGGATTATGGTAGAATGTAAAGAAAGGTTAAGCAGGAAGGAGAGATTGCCATGCGAAAGGTACGCATCACGGTTATGCGAAAGGCTTGCTATCGGGATTTGATGGAGCAGTATGAGAATCCCATCGAACACGCCTGTGACATTGAGGAAGGGCAAGTGTTCATCGCAAATGGCTGGGCTCGTCCCGCGGGCCTGTGCGAAAGCGCATGGGAAACGATGTCGCCCTTTGTCATGGGCCTTGCCCATGGAGCAGAAAATTTCTACGATGGTTGGATGAAGAATCCCCGCTCGGCGATGATTTCCTGCAATGATGGCTTTCGTCCGGTGAGTTTTCTATTGGAGACAATGGATGAGGATGTGTAAATGAAAATCAAGCGGACATCCTTGTATTTAAGCATTAAAGTTGAAGGGCGAGGCACAACGGTTGCCGGAATAAGGGAAGATGAGTTGACAAGTTTTCTGTTCCATCTTCCAACATTATCCGAGCAAAAACGAATTGTAGCCCAATAGCCAGCGTTTTGGCGGCAATAGGACATTGAAGAAAATTGCAACAGTAAGCTCCAACTTGAAGAAGTGACCAAACTGCTGTATACTTGAAGCATAATCTAATGAACGGAGTGAGCTCAATGGTCGTTAATGAAAATGTTAATGCGAATGTTAATAAATTGGTGAAGGACCATGCTGTCAATAGGCCTGAAAAAATGAGAAGCTCAGCAGAAATTACTGCCAGATATAATCTTTCCTGCAAGAAGTATAAGGAGCTTAAGGCTGCCAAGGCTGAGTTTCGTGAGCAGAAGGTTATGGTATACGCAGAACTTAAGGTTTTGGGATGGGTGCTGGGCAAGAGCGAACAGACCATTTCCAAGGATGCAAACTGATAGTTGTATTTCAGACTGCCCTGTGTTTTTCATGGGGCAGTTTTTGTATGTGCAGTTTTCATATAACGAGCTTTAAGGTATCCCCTTCCTCTTTAGGTGGGGGAAAATAAACTACAACAGCTGGTGAGCATATCTCCCAGCTCGTTGAAACGCTAATTGGAAGATTTTTCTTCTAAAGAAGAAAAATTTGAACAATGGCGTTATAATAACATTAAATTGGGGTGAAAATAATGGCGAAGAAATTAGACCTGAATAATACTGCAGCGGCATTGGGAGATTTTACAGGCAGAGCAAAACCAGT
>DFHJ01000009.1 GCA_002372665.1 Anaerovibrio lipolyticus | reverse complement strand
GGCGAAATAGGTATTGGACTTGCTTTCTACCCGATGACCGTTAATGCCGGCTCCACCCTCGGTGTAGCCATCCTGCCACAGCTGGGAAAGCTGTATATTTGCATAAGGACTGATATGCCATACCTTCATATTTTTGGCATTTAAATCGTATTTGTATTCTCCGCCTAGCTCTAAAATACGACTGTTATAATTGGCCTGGGCATGTTGTAAACGAAGACCGGTAAGACGACGAGTCAAATCATTCTTCTGCCAGCCGTAGTCCAGATATACATAGCCGGAATGAGGTCCCTTGCTGTAGCCCCCATATAAGCCAAGACGGGTATCCTTTATGTTGTCGTGGGATAAGTTATCTGCAAAGGAGAAGCTGCCATGGCTCACAAAAATACCAGCCCGCCAGTTCTTGCCATAAGCTCTGTCCCATCCACCAGCAATAGTAGTTCCCTGGTAATAGCTGCTGCCAGTACCCTCGCCCCAGTTGCGGGCTGTTTTAAACCAAAAATCATTGTCCACCGGCTGCTCAAGCTTCATCTTCATAGTAGGATTCTTGCCGGAATCATTCGTATTAAGACCAGCTGATGGAACAGCTACCTCAACATCCTTCTTGGCAAATGCCTCATTAAGCCGTGAGGAAATAATATGGCTGTTCATGGTATTTCTCTGGATGAGATTCATGGTATTTGGAACAGGGCTGGAGGAAAGGACAGTTAGGGCTTCCTTTGCCTCATTGTTATCCATGCTGTATAGGGTGCGCATTTCATTTACCCGACTGTCACCAGTGGCTGATAGGTGCTCAAACATGTGCTTCATGGCGTCATAGGTTTCCAGCTGGTCACTGGTAGTATCTCCCAGATTGTTGGCCACTTCAGTCTGCACCGTAACTGCGTTGCCCTCAACTTTTCCTGTGGTGTTCAGCATGCCAGTAGCGGCATATGGACTGCCGGCTATATTGCTGACATTGCCGACAATATTATTGGCATTAAGCACCTGTAAGTTTTCTTTCGGCAGGGCATTGGTGACAGTTACCACAGACCCATCTATATTGGCAACGCCATCCACATCGATTTTCCCCTTCGAGCCTCCGCCATAGCCACGCAGTATTCCATCGGACACCAGTGTACCTTTTATGGTCATGTTACTTGTTGCACTGTTGGCCCCAATGACTCCATGATTAATAAACTGTCCTGTGGTGTCATCCTTAAAATCTTTGGCTATTTTTCCCAACATATCATTAACTGTATATGTGCCGCCATAAAGCTGGGCCCCCTTGGCCACATTCACATTTACAACATTGGCTGTTCCCC
Source organism: Anaerovibrio lipolyticus (assembly GCA_002372665.1). Lineage (GTDB taxonomy): Bacteria > Bacillota > Negativicutes > Selenomonadales > Selenomonadaceae > Anaerovibrio > Anaerovibrio lipolyticus_C. The sequence continues at coordinate 2,155 of DFHJ01000009.1, read as the reverse complement.
CATAATTAAGGGTTCCGCCATTAACATTCAGCTTCATGTTGTCTTTACCGGTAATATTGCCATTATAGCTTATATTGCTGTTAAAATTCAGATTGGTTACTAAATCCGGGATATACTTGCTGTATTCATAACCATTTTTTTCAAACTTGTTATTGTATTGTATACGAAGAACATCACGGTTCTTGTCATCTCCGTCATAAGCCCCCTCAAAGGCTTCATCTCCAAAATGCTTCCAATTAGAGGTTATATTGCCCTGAATGCTGGCCCCATTGTTTATATTAATATTCTTCACAAAGGCATTTTTGCCAATATAAATGGCATTTTCCTTACCCACCAGGGTGCCGGACAGATTATAGTTTTCCACCAGTGCACCATTTAATTCCTGAGAGTTTGAATTATATAGGTCGGCATTCATTTTAGTCAGTGGCAGATTGTCGGCCTTAACTATTGTGCCGGATATGCTCGGGTCCAGTGTATTATAGCCTGCCACTGCCCGTTTATAGCGGATATAGGAACCACGATATTCATCCAGAGCACCATTGGAGCTGGACCCAAAATCAAACCTCATGGCTGTACCACCATCACCAGTAGCAGTTACCGTACCGGCCTGCTCCACATTCTGCCCGCTTCCATAGGCAATAAGAACTCCATTTCCCCTATAACCATCAGCATGAATTTCAGTATTTGCCGGAATAGTCAGCTCAGTATCGGCACCGTCCACCCGAATGCCGGTTGCACCAATACCTTTTGTAAGAATATTGGCCGCCTGGGTTACGGTATTATTTGAGCCATGGATGTGCAAGCCAATTCCTAAATTAACATCACTATAGGTATTATCCAGATAAGCAGTACCATCCTTATTACGGGCAAAATATCCCTGTGTATTAATAATATTTTCACCTCTGGTGTAAATAGAACGTCCAAAATATGCCTTGCGGTCTATTTTGTAGCCCAAATCCTGCATTACGGCTATCTCCACCTCCATTAAGGAGGTATAGTTGCTGTATAGCCGATGACTCATCATGCCGGCTGTTTGCAGGTGGCTGCCATCGAATCCAGTACTTTCCCAGCCATTAACCGGCAAGCCACTTACCCCAAAGAATTTGGCACCATCCAGGGCTTCAAGCACATGCTCGCCACTAAAATAGGCATACCCATAGCCAGCCGTGTCCACTGTATCATCTACTATAAAGAAGTCCTCCGGCTGTAAATCCGGTTTTTTCTTTTTTAACTTGTTAAATATTTGGGTTGTGACTATTTGCATACCGCCCTTGGCCGGGTTGCCATTTTGATCGTACAGATGCATTGTCCAGGATGTTTGATCTGTAATGTTCTTAACAAAATATACATCCTTTCCCTTAAAATCTCTGGCTGCAAAAAATCCCAAGGCGTGGGCCAACTCGTGGCGGAAGGTTGCCACATAATCAGTGGACTGCTCGTTGGTAGGCAATACTGTATCTGCATCAACCCACCAGCCATTTATACTGCCCTCACGGTTGGCCCCAGTATAGGCACCAACATTTATATTACTATATCCATAATTTCCAGCTGGGGTTACACCGGTTTTGGCATTCTCGTAGGTCAGGGCCTCCAATCCATAATTATCTTCTATCAGTGATTTTGTATATACCAGTTCAGGCTTGTTGTAGAGCTTTTTCCCATCGGAGTTAAAGGAAATCGACATGGCATACGCATTTTGGTCATAATCTCCATTAACAAATATCTGCCAAGGCTGGGTATTTTTTGCCCCCGGGCCCAGCATTTCCGACCAATAGGAGGTGCTTTTTTCTGTACCATTAATCAGCTGTTCAGCCAAATTGTATTTTGATGGTTCTACCAGCCATTCCTTACCAGTCTTACCAGGTGTACCAATACCACAGCCCTGCCGCATAATAGCCAGCTGAGCAAATGGGTTCGTGTCATATTTAACATCAATTACACTCAAATAAGGCGATTCCTCAGCCATGGAAATGGGCGATACAACCATACAGCCCGTGAAAATAAGGGCTGTCAAAAGGGCTTCCCTTTTCTTTGATAATTTGTTGCTCTTTAATTTCTTCATTCTATTCACCTCTATGCCAGTTGAGGTACATCCTCAAAGTGCACTGCCCTATAACATTTTCATCCTAAATTACCACATTCTTCTCAAGGTAAC
>DFHJ01000129.1 GCA_002372665.1 Anaerovibrio lipolyticus | reverse complement strand
TTTGAACAATGGCGTTATAACGAAAAATATTTGGAAATTATTATAAAAGTATTTATAATATAAATTACAAATACAACTATTATTATAAAATGTGTGATGATACCTATAGACTGCTTGGGTATATTTGTGTTAATGTCATTTATTTACAAATCTCTGTGAATTATGTATGAAATAATTATTTCTCTTAAAAGTATTTATTGAAATAATATGTAATATATGATAATTTAGTCATAAGAAGGGTAATGTGTATGACACCGAAAGAAATGGAGAAGAAATTAAAGAATGATGGATGGTACCTTGACAGTATTACAAGTTCACATCATCATTACAAGCACCCTACTAAGCCTGGGAAGGTTACAATACCTTTTCACTCAAGACCTAAAGATTTAACACCACGGTTAGTAAAGGCAATACTAAAACAGGCCGGTTTAACACAATGAAAGGGAGGATATCTATGCTTAGCGTTTATCCTGCAATATTTTATAAGGAACCTTCTGGTGGGTATTCTGTTATATTTCCTGACCTTAACCATCTTGCTACTTCCGGTGATAATATGCAGGAAGCTATGGAAATGGCGGTGGATTGTCTAGCTGGCTATTTATTTTCTGAAAAGCTGGACAGCAATTGTATTCCAACTCCTACCCCAATAGAGGCTGTAGACCCATATTGTGAGGATGATACAGAAGAAGAAAGAAAAACAGAGAGGTTCGTAAATTTGGTTTCCGTTGATGTAGAGTCTTATGCTGAAAAGCATTTTAATAAAGCTGTAAAAAGAACTATATCCATCCCGCAGTGGCTCAATAATCGTGCGATGGCCAAAAAAATAAATTTTTCTAAGGTTATGCAGAATGCTCTTATGAAGGAATTAGGAATAGTTCAATGAGCACCTCTCATTAATTAGTTTGCACATGATGATATGGAACTGTTCAGGAATGGAATGCCGGGCGTAGAATGCCTCCTAAGTGGGTTGAGAAGCTTGTTATTGAAAAAAATTGAATCTGTATAGTATGTCCCAAAATCCTCAAAAGGATGTTAATGCCGTTATGGATACCATAGCGTAATATAGGCTGCGGTTGAAATGAGAAATCATTTTTGCCGCAGTTTTTCATTATGTAAAATAAAGGAATTTTGATACCAGATGTAGAAAACCGTTAAATGGGATTTCCATGTTATTTTCATTTTGATTTGATTAGATAATTCAGAGTGTTTTACTCAGAATTAAAATGAATTCTTAAAAGGGATTCATATATGTAAATGGAGGCAAAGAGATGAAAAAAATTAATGAGCAGAGACTTACCGGTGAGAGAGCATTGTTCATGGGTAAGGATTTGGAAATAAAGAACTGTATTTTTGCTGATGGAGAGTCACCATTAAAGGAGAGCCAAAATATTCATATTGAAAATTCCAGCTTTCAATGGAAGTACCCTCTGTGGTATAGTAAGGACGTTACTGTAAAAAACAGTGCTGTCTTTGAAATGGGCAGGGCCGGTATTTGGTATACTGACAATGTTTCCTTTGAGGATGTGCTCTTTGAGGCCCCAAAGGGCTTCAGACGTTGTGATGGCATTAAGCTAAATCATGTGAATTTCCTAAATGCTGACGAAACCCTGTGGCATTGCAATAATATTGAGATGAATAATGTTTCTGCCAAGGGTAACTATTTTGCCATGGACAGTAAAAACATAAAGATTGATGGCTTTAATTTGGCAGGGAATTATTCCTTTGATGGCTGTGAAAATGTGGATATACGCAATGCCAAGATGATATCAAAGGATGCCTTTTGGAATTGCCGAAATGTAACCGTTTATGACAGCTATATTTGCGGTGAGTATATTGGCTGGAATTCTGAGAACGTAACCTTTGTTAATTGCACTATAGAAAGTAATCAGGGGTTATGCTATATGAAGAATGTTACCCTGAAAAATTGTCGATTACTTAATACGGATTTGGCCTTCGAATATGTTTCTGATATTGATGCAGAAATTACCACCAAGGTGGTCAGCATCAAGAATCCAATTTCCGGACGAATTAAGGCTGTAGGTGTGGAGGAGCTTATCTTTGATGATCCTGCCATTGACAAGGATGCCACTGAACTGGTTTTTACAGATAATATAGAGAAATAGTTTACCAAGGAATGTTTTAATGAATATAATAAATGTAATCCATAATGAAAAAGAACTGCATTGGCGGCAAATGCTAAAGTGCGTATGGAGCCTCAGTATTCCAGCAATGCTGGCTCAAACAACATATATTGTTATGGAATACATAGATGCTGCCATGGTGGGAAGCCTTGGGGCAGCAGCCTCTGCCTCCATAGGCTTGGTGGCACCTGTATTGTGGTTTTTATATGGTATAGGAATGGCAACTGTTCAGGGCTTTTCCGTTCAGGTGGCCCAGTTTATTGGAGCCAAGAAGCTATTTTATTCCCGTGACACCTTTAGACAGGGGCTGATATGTGTCACGGCTTTTGCTGTGCTTATATCCGTAATAGGTGTATATATAAGCCCGTATTTGCCGGGATGGCTTGGGGCTACTCCTGAAATTTATGTGGGGGCATATGATTACTTTCAGGTGTATATGTTTGGTATGCCAATTGTTATGCTGCGTATTTTGTCTACTGCCATGCTGCAAAGCTCCGGCAGTATGAAATCAGCCAGCTTCTTTAACAGTATAATGTGTGTGCTGGACATAGGCTTTAATGCCCTGTTTATCTTTTCCTCCGGTTATGTTGCCATATTGGGGATAGATGTGTGGTGGCCCGGCTTTGGCCTTGGTGTTAAGGGAGCTGCTTTGGGTACAGTTACTGCTGAGGGGGTCACAGCCTGTATTTTGTTATATTTGGCGATGCTTAGGAGAAAATATACCCGTCAGAAGGATGGTATGAAATGGAAGCTTACCTGGGCATGTCTGAGGGATGCTTTGAAAATTAGCTGTCCTATAGCTCTTGAACAGGGAGTTCTCACGGGAGCCATGATTGCCATGATGATTATTGTTGCGCCTTTGGGCACTGTGGCCATTGCCGCAAACTCCTTTGCTATAACGGCAGAGTCCTTTTGCTATATGCCGGGATATGGTATAGCCATCGCAGCAACCACCTTGGTGGGGCAAAGTATTGGTGCTCAAAAAAGGGAATTTGCAAAGGGCTTTGCCTGGTTTTCCTTGGGAACCGGCATGTTTACCATGGGAACCTTGGCTGTTATTATGTATGTGTTGGCTCCGGAGGTATTTGCATTCTTAACACCGGTGAAAAATGTCCAGGACCTGGGGACTGAGGTGTTACGTATTCAGCTGCTGGCTGAACCTCTCTTTGCTGTATCTATAGTGGGGGCAGGCGCCTTGCGTGGAGTAAGGGATACTCTGTTTTCCAGTGTTATGAATCTGGCAAGCGTGTGGGGTGTTCGTATTCCTATTGCATTATATTTGGTTGGTATTTACGGACTGCATGGTGCATGGACCGCTATGTGCCTTGAAATATGTTTTAGAGGGTTACTTTTTCTGGTTAGAATCTATAAACAAAAATGGGAAAATAGGGGGTCGATGGAGTGAAGTATGATTTTGACAAGGTGATTAATCGGCGTAATACTAATTCTCTAAAGTGGGATGTGGAGGAAAATGAGCTGCCAATGTGGGTGGCAGATATGGATTTTCCTGTGGCACCTCCAATTATGGAAGCAATTCAGGAGAAATTGCAGGTGGGTGCCTTGGGGTATTCCATAATACCGGAGGCTTGGAATGAGGCCTATGTTACATGGTGGAGAGAGCGCCATAATTTCCGGATTCAATCAGAATGGTTGGTATTTACAACAGGGATATTGCCTGCAATTTCGTCGGCGGTGAGAAAGCTCACCAGCCCTGCGGAAAAGGTGCTGATTCAGACACCGGTGTATAATAACTTCTTTAACTCCATTGTGAATAATGGACGCTTTGTGTTGGAAAGTCCTCTAAAATATGATGGCAATAATTATTCCATGGATTTTGAACGACTGGAGGAGGATTTATCTGATCCTCAGGTCAGTTTAATGATTCTTTGCAATCCTCAAAATCCTTCAGGCCATTTGTGGCGCAGCTATGAGCTGTTTAAGGTAGGGGAGCTTTGTGCCAAACATAATGTCACAGTCATTGCAGATGAAATCCACTGTGATCTCACAGATCCGGGAAAGGAATACACTCCGTTCGCTTCTGTATCCGATACCTGTCGGGATATCAGTGTAACCTGTATGGCTCCTACCAAGACCTTTAATATTGCGGGTGTAAATTCAGCGGCAGTTATGGTGCCAAATGATTATTTGCGTCACAAAATGTGGCGGAGGCTGAATACTGATGAGGTGGCTGAACCTAATATCATAGCCATTGAGGCCACTATAGCTGCATTTAAATACGGGGCAGAATGGCTTGATCAGCTTCGGGAATATATTTATGAAAACAAGAAGGTATGTCAGGAGTATATGAAGAACAATATACCTGATATATATATGGTTCCTTCGGATGCCACCTACCTTTTGTGGCTTGATTGCTCCAGCTTCTGTGATGATTCTGTGGAGCTTATGAATTTCATACGGAAGGAGAGCGGCTTGTATTTGTCCGAGGGGGCTGAATTTGGTGCTGCGGGCAGACAATTTTTGAGGATGAATATTGCCTGCCCAAGCTCAGTGCTGATGGATGGGTTGAAAAGACTGGAAAAAAGCATAAGGTCATATATAAAATCCAAATTTGGTGAATGAACTATTGCGGAGGGGATTTTATGGTCTCACAAAACAAAAAAAAAATTGTTATTGAGGCGACACTGGATAATTTAGGTAAAGTCAATGATTTTGTGGAGGATTTTTTAAAGGAAAAGGAGTGCTCCCCCAAAGTCAGAATGCAGCTGGAGGTTGTGGTGGAGGAGATTTTCACCAACATAGCCAACTATGCCTATGGTGATGATGTTGGACAAGTTACTATTGAGGGGTCTCTGGAAGATGATGCTGCTAAATTCAGATTAAAATTTATGGATCATGGAGTTCCTTACAATCCGCTGAAACAGCCAGAGCCTGACATAACAACGGGGGCTGATGAAAGAACTGTTGGCGGTCTGGGAATATTTTTGGTCAAAAAAAGTGTTGACGATATATCCTATCAGCATGAGGATGGACAAAATATTCTCACCATTGTTAAGGTAATTTAGTATTACATTGATGAAAAATGTGCTGATATAGTTGAAAGGGGAAATAGTCTTATGGAAATCAAAAAGGAATTAAATGGCAATAAATTAAAGATTTCACTGGAAGGCCGTCTGGATGCGGTGTCTGCAGGTGATTTGGACAAGGTTATTCAAAACGACCTTAACGGTATTGATGAACTGACTTTTGATTTTGCTGCTCTTGATTTCGTAGCCTCTGCAGGACTTCGCGTATTGTTGGTGGCTCAGAAACGCATGAACAAGCAGGGAACCATGAAAATATTACATGTCAATGAAGAGGTAATGGATGTTTTGGAAATGACAGGTTTTTCAAATTTTTTGGATATTGTGGACTAGTTCATTGTCTACATTATTTGTGTGTTTGAAATGCCTGTTTTGTATGTAGTGTTAAAAACACTAAAGGTGATTATATGAATGAGAAGATATACTCATTATGGTTCTTAAAAAAAGGCAGTATTCGCAATCGGATTTTCCGTCTTATACTATTGGGAAGTATGACTATACTGGTGGTTATGGGGCTTTTGGTGGCTTATGGGCTCTATACCATGGACAGTGTTTTTATGACTCAAAGTGACCAGCTTACTGTTACTTCTGCAGGCTATATAGAAAACGTAACCAGTCAGCAGATAACCGGTCGCCTTACGGATGTGGCTCAGACCCGTGCTCTTGCCATTGAAACAGAGCTTTCGGGTATAACCAATGATACAAATTATTTGGCATACGGAGTTGAAAGTGTAATTAAAAATCCTGAATATTTTGCGGAACGCAGTTTGCCTGATCCAAGATTTCAGAAGATACGACCGGGAGAGGTGTATATCCATCGAGGTGCCAAGCTGCAGGCTTCGGGTGTTTCTCCTTCCTTGCGGCATGAAATTGGCATAATGTCCAATGCGCTTTCTTATATTGCGCCTATGGCCAAACAATATAATCAGTTTGAATCGTCTATATTTATAGGCTCCAAGAACGGATATATTATTGCAGCGGATAATGCACCGGGGAAAGAGTATATCAATATGACGGAGGAATTTCTGAATACCTATGAGCCTACGGAGCGTGGCTGGTATAAGAATACAAAAGAACGTGGCACTATTACCTTTAATGATATATATGTGGGTGCCGATGGCTATCCCAGCTTTACCTGTTCAGCACCATACGAAGATAATGACGGCTTTGCAGGGGTAGTGGCTATTGCCTGCTCTGTAAAATCCATTTCAGATATACTCGATAATTCCCTTATGGGCAAATCCGGTATCAGCTTTGTGTTAAGTGACAAGGGAAAGATAATGCTTTCCACAAATCATGAGGGGCTGATGAATGATGTCGATGGGAAGGATTTACGAAAAGACAGTAGTGATAGTCTGAGTGATGCAGTAGAAAAAATGATGTCCGGGGCCAGTGGTTGGCAGATTGTGGAAATGGATGGCCAAAACTATTTTCTCGCCTATGCTCCTATGAAAAAACTAAAGTGGAGCTTTGGTACTATTATAGCCATAAATGAGGTTATGACTCCTGTGCAGTCTGCCCGCCAGCATATTGTTGACCAAGTCGGCAGCTTTAAGGATATGATGAATAGTCAGATTGTGAAATTTGCACTGGTGGCTATAATCAGTATATGGTCTGCGCTTGTACTGCTTTTTAATATAACCTCTTGGCTTACTAACAGATTCGTTGAGCCAATTAAGGAGCTCACTGATGGAGTAAGGGAAATTGCCGCCGGTAATCTGGAAAAGAAGATTGCCATACCTACCAGAGATGAGTTGGAGACCTTGGCCAATGCCTTTAATAATATGACAGATAAGTTGCAAAACTATATGTCGAATCTAACCAAGGTAACCATGGAAAAGGAGCATATAGCCACTGAGCTGGCAGTAGCCACCAATATTCAGGAAAGTATGCTGCCCCACACATTTCCTTTTGCACCGGAGCATACGGAATTTGATATTTATGCCACTATGCAGGCAGCTAAGGAAGTCGGTGGCGATTTCTATGATTTTTATCTGGTGGATGACGAGCATTTGCTCGTTACTATTGCAGATGTTTCCGGGAAAGGAGTACCGGCTGCATTGTTTATGGTTATTGCCAAGACAATGCTGAAAAACTCTGTTCTGTCCATGGAGGGTGAAAGGGATTTGGCTGCTATAATGGCCAGAACCAATGATCAGCTTTGCCAGAACAATGATGCCATGATGTTTGTAACTGCATTTATGGGCATATTGAACCTTACTACAGGAAAGTTTAACTATATTAATGCTGGACATAATCCACCGGTATTATATAAAGCTAATGAAAACAGATTTGATTTTATGCCTGTGGCGCGGAATTTTGTCATGGGTGGTATGGACAATATCGAGTATAAAAGCCAGGAACTGACTCTTTGCAAGGGAGACAGGCTGGTGCTATATACTGATGGCGTTACAGAAGCCCTTAATTATTCCGAGGAGCTTTTCGGTGAAGAAAGATTACTGGATACGCTTAATAAAACAACTAAAAGTGAAAATAGTGCCCAGAAGCTTCTTTTGAAATTAGAGCAGGTACTAAAGAATTATGTTGGCCATGCGGAACAGTCTGATGATATTACTATGCTGGCTCTTGTCTATAACGGACATGAAAAGGCGTGATTTCATAAGGGGATGGGGTTTTTATGGCAGAAAAAATGTTATTTTCAAGCCTGCCCACGGAATACAAGGCTTCTTTAGTTGAGCTGTACAACCAGCAGGAAAATGTTTTGGCGCACAATATCAAATATCTGCGGGAGCTTTCAACTGAGGAAAAAGGAGTTTTCAGTACAAAAGGTGGGTCAGCTCCTGTTGGATCGGTGCTGCAAATAATCTATAAAATAAGCGGTAAGCTTTTGCCGTTACATTTTAATGTGGCAGTGGACAGAGCGTTTGTACAGGAAGACATATTGAGGACCAATTATGTCCTGATTAATGGCATGATGATGGCGGTGGTCAAGGAGAAGCGGAATCCTCCTCTTGAAATCGTTTATCATAATCTGAAGGATTTGAGTGATGATGAGTTGGATGTTGAGCTGCAAAGAAATATTGCGGCTGATAAACGTCTTGGCTTTGACTTGACCAATGGGCAGCTGGTGCGTTTTTCTGTTTTTAATACAGGGGAAGATGAATATGCAGTAATTGTTACCACTGTGGAAGCTGTGGCACTTAAATTGGATTTTCATAGAATTTTTAGGGCAGCATTAAAGCTGCCTCAGCCCGATGATGTATCCAAAATTGTGGATGCCGTGGTGGGGGGCAATGGAGTAATGACAACACCGGTAAAAAACTACTGGGAGAAGATGCTCAGCAATTTACCGCCAATGCCTAAAATTCCTCATCTGAATCCGCAGCCGGCAAAGGGTAAATACAGTGAGGAGGCATATTTGGTTCATGTTCCCCGTGATATATTGTCAGATTTGCGAAGCAAAGCAGAGTCAAATAAATTATTGCTGATGTCCATGCTGCAGACGGCATGGGGATTATTGCTGCAGCAAAGCAATTCCACAGACAATGTGAGCTATTGTATTCTGGTTCCTCAAAAGAAAAAAAGTACTCCCGGGGCACAAAGTATAGTTCCGTTTTTGCTTAAAGCTGAGGATAATCATACGGTAAAGACAATGGTAAACAATGCGTTTAAGCAGTTTGTCGTTTCTCAGCCCTATGCTTCCTTGGGGCGGGAGGATATCATGAACCTGCTTGGAAAGCATAATGAACCCTTTGACCATTTTCTGAATTTCTATGATTTTCTGGCGGAGCCAAAACCATATTCTCAGGTGAAGGGAACAGGGGATGGTACTATTGTCAGCCAGAAGCACTGGGATGTGCGGGATGTTATTTTGGATGTTTCCTTCCGCAATGAAGGAAATCAGGTAATTATTTCCGTCGATTATAATGGGGAGGTCTATCTCCAAAACGATATAGCTATTCTGGTAAAGCATTATTTGCTGGTATTGCAGCAGATGCTTACAGACTGGAATGAACCTGTTGTAAGCTTTATGGAACGTTTGGAAAAACATTGGAAAGCAAAATTTGAAGAGCTGGAGCTTTCCCATGAGGATTCCCGGTCCATTATACAGGATGCTCTGTCCAGAATTGCATTATTTCAGGAATGTGAGCAGGGAATCATTCAGTTGTTTGTTATAGGTGCCAAGCTATATACCAAATTTGAGGGGGATCGCATATCTGAGCACGAGGTGGAAAATCAGCTGGTATTCGTATTATCAGGTAAGGTGGCCCGCAGTATAGAATGTGGTGATGGCTGGTATAACACCCTGGATATATTGAAGGAAAACAGCTGGATAAATGAAAACGTAATACTGCCAAAGCATAAGGTGAAGATTTCAGCAGAGGTAATTACTGAGCAGGCTACAATACTGGTTGTGCCTTTGGTAAATTTGATGTCTACCCTTAAGAAGTCGCCTCTTTTAGCAAAAAATATTATTTATCATGTTATGAGGCAACTGGAAAAATATCAAAGATTGTGGATACAGTCATGACTAATTAAGTATAACGAAAGTGCTGTCGATAAAAGATATAAGATGAGTACTCCAATAAGAAAAGGATTTCGTATCGGTCAAAGGAGGAAATGACGATGGCAAATATGATTAATCGGTCACTTGGCTTCTCTCCCCTGAAGAATATGGGGGATATTGGCAAGCAAAAGGCAAAGGGCAAAGGCAGTGATATTCAGAATAAGGTGAGTAAGGATTTTGATGTTTCCTTCACCACTGATGGCAAGCTTTTGGCAGCACAGGAAGCAAAGCAAAAGAAGGATGCACCTATTCAGGAGGTTGCTGAAAAGAAGTGGAATGTAACCCCTGAAGAAGAAAAGCTTTCTCCGAAGGCCCAGGAATTTTTGGCAAAGCTTCGGGAAAAGTACGGTGATTATGAGTTCCTCATTGCTGATAATGTGGATAACCCGTTAGATATTGCCGGACCAAGTGACAAAAGTTATTTTGTGATGTTTTCTACTGCGGAAATAGAACGTATGGCAGAGGATGAGAGCTATGCCAATGAAGTAATGGGCAAGGTTGATTCCGGCGTAAGTACCCTAAATGAGCTTCAGGAAAGCGGGGAGCTTGGTGAAGGGGGGCAGTTCAGTCGTCTGGGGATTTCGTTTGATGATGAAGGCAATATAAAGCTTTTTGCAGAGCTGGAGAAGTTTACTGAAAAGACGGAAGAAATTCGCCAGAAAACCATGGAAAAGAAGGCTGAGGACAAGAAGGCGGCTAATCGTGACCATACCAAGGCTCCACCTCAGCGTCCAAGGGTTCCTTCCCATCAGGAGCTTACTGAGGCCATAAAAGAAAAGGCTGATAATAGTGCATACGCACCTGAAAATGTGTTGAATCTCCTTAAAACGGAGAAAGCCCAGGAAGATGCGCAGGAAAAGTCCCCTGCCAAGACTGTTCGCTTGGAAGCAGCTTCCGTTGAGGAGCTAATGGAGCTAATAAAAAACATTAATTGGGATGAGTAATTTTTAAAATTAAAAAGTCTGTGCTGGTAAGATGAGTAAATCATCTGACTGGCACAGACTATATTTTTGCAATTTGATTGATTATTATGATGATTTTGTAAGAATGGTATACAGTACCAGCTGAAGGGCAGCTACGAACTTGGCCACGGCGGAAATGGTATTAATGAAATCCATATCCCTCTCGGTCATGCGCATGAATCTCTTTAAAACATCATCCCTTATATTTGGTATCCTGAGAGCAGCTGCAATCTTCATGGTCTGTCTGAAGGACACAATCTGATCGATGAAGAAAACCAGCACAAAAGCCAAGAACAGAAGAATCCTGGTATAAAAATTCTCCTCTATGGTATAGGCGTAGGTATAAGTGAGATAAAAGCCGATGATATCCAATACCATAACTGCCAGAAAAAGCGTAACCATGGTCTTGCCTACTGCGGTAGGGGTCATGGTACGGCACATTTCCACCAGTTCGTTGTGAATATCATCCCGTTCCTCATCACTGGAGCTTATAAGAACCTTATATAGTGTATACCCGTTGAACAAAATCCAAAATATTGCAAAAGCGTTTACAATTTCCATTGTACGACTCCTTTGAGTTATTCCTTTAATTATTACATTATATCAAAAATTTATGAAATAATACAGCTACTAACCATTATGGGCCGATAATCTTAAAATGTCTTGACTTTTTTATAGGGATAGAATATCATAATTGAGTAAACTGAATATGGACTCATCAAGAGCGGTGGAGGGACTGGCCCTGTGAAGCTGCGGCAACCATTGATATGCTTGATTATCAAAACGGTGCTAATTCCTGAAGGCTGTTGGCCTTGAGATGAGAGATTTTTATAAGCTCTCTCTTTGAAGAGGGTTTTTTATTTTGTAATTTCTTTTGCAGATACAATAAGGTGTTTTCATATTTCAGGAAATGAATTCTTTATTTTTAAGGAGGCGTTTAAATGGCTAAGCGTTTATTGTTTACTTCTGAGTCTGTTACTGAGGGCCATCCTGATAAAATTGCAGACCAGATTTCCGACAGCATCCTTGATGCTATTCTTGAGCGGGATCCAATGGGCCGTGTTGCCTGTGAGACCATGGTTACCACTGGTCAGGCTCATATTGCCGGTGAGATTTCCACCAGCTGCTATGTAGATATTTCAAAGATTGTCCGTGAGACTATTCGTAAAATTGGTTATACCCGGGCAAAGTTTGGTTTTGATGCTGATACCTGTGGTATTCTCGTTTCTCTTGATGAGCAGTCTCCGGATATTGCCCAGGGCGTAGACAAGGCTTTGGAGGCCCGCGAGGGTAATATGAGTGAGGAGGAAGCAACTGGTGCCGGCGACCAGGGAATGATGTTTGGCTTTGCTTGCAATGAGACCCCTGAGTTTATGCCAACTCCTATTGCGTTGGCACATCGTCTGTCCCGTCGTTTGACTGAGGTTCGCAAGAACGGTACTCTGCCATATCTCCGTCCGGACGGCAAGACTCAGGTTACTGTTGCTTATGAGAATGGCAAGCCAGTAGCTATTGATACCATTGTTATTTCTACCCAGCATGACGAAAAGGTTAGTCTGGAGCAGATTCGCAAGGATCTTATTGAGCACGTTGTAAAGCCAGTTATTCCAGCTGAGCTTCTCAGCGACGATACCAAGTATTTCATTAACCCAACCGGCAAGTTCGTTATTGGCGGTCCTCAGGGTGACTGCGGTCTTACTGGCCGTAAGATTATCGTTGACACCTATGGCGGAATGGCCCGTCATGGTGGTGGTGCATTCTCTGGCAAGGATCCAACAAAGGTTGACCGTTCTGGTGCCTATGCAGCCCGTTATGTGGCAAAAAATATTGTCGCAGCCGGTCTGGCTGACAGGGCAGAGGTTCAGCTGGCTTATGCCATCGGTGTAGCCAAGCCTGTATCCATTATGGTTGATACCTTCGGCACTGGCAAGGTTGATGACCGTGCTTTGGAGGAGCTTGTTCAGAAGAATTTCGATTTGCGTCCAGCAGGAATCATTAAGATGCTGGATCTTCGTCGTCCAATCTATGCCCAGACCGCAGCGTATGGTCACTTTGGACGTACTGATGTGGATCTTCCTTGGGAACACACTGACAAAGCCGATGTGTTGAAGGCTCAGGCTGGTATCTGATATAGTTGAGTAATGATTGATCGGTTAGGGGCACAAGAAATTGTGCCTCTTTTTTATTAGTGTCAATCTAAAGTTCATCTTCATCTTTCAGATTCGATTCACTAAGATTTCGTAGTAAAAAGTAATTGACAATGGAAAGCGTCTATAATAATATTAGTATGCTGAAATTTAAGATGAAGTTATTGTAAGAGGAGCGTTGGACTCCTTTTTCTATGTATGGGAGGAATTTTAGTACTATGAGTAAGAATGAAAAGTTGAGAAATATCGCGATTATTGCTCACGTTGACCATGGTAAGACTACATTGGTAGATGCAATGCTGCAGCAGAGCCACATTTTCCGTGAAAATGAGCAGGTTGCAGAGCGAGTAATGGACTCCGGTGACCTGGAGCGCGAGCGTGGTATTACTATTCTTTCCAAGAATACAGCAGTTATGTATGAGGGTACAAAGATTAATATTGTTGATACCCCGGGCCATGCTGACTTCGGTGGTGAGGTACAGCGCGTATTGAACATGGTTGATGGTGTAGTTCTGCTGGTAGATGCCTTTGAGGGCCCAATGCCACAGACTAAGTACGTTCTTCGCAAGGCTCTGGAGCAGGGCCTTAAGCCTATCGTTGTTATCAACAAGATTGACCGTCCGGACCAGCGTGTAGATGAGGTTTATGATGAGGTTCTGGAGCTGTTCATGGAGCTGGATGCTGATGATGATCAGCTGGATTTCCCTTGCATTTATGCCACTGCCCGTGATGGTGTTGCCAAGTACAGCATGGAGGATGACAACGATAATCTGACTCCTCTCATGGAGACCATTGTTAAGGAAATTCCTTGCCCACAGGGTGATGCAGATGGTCCTCTCCAGATGATGGTTACAACCCTGGAGTCTGATGAGTATGTTGGCAAGCTGGCAGTAGGCCGTATTATTCGTGGCAGCGTAAAGCCAAACCAGTCTGTAGTTTTGCTTAATGGGGATTCCCAGACCAAGGCTAAGATTGGTAAGGTGTATACATATCAGGGCCTGAGCCGTGTAGAGGTTGAAGAGGCTAAAATGGGTGAGATTGTTTGCCTCACCGGCCTTGGCAATGTAAGTATTGGATATACAGTAGCAGATGCCGAAAATCCTGAGGCATTACCTACTATTAATATTGACGAGCCAACTCTGTCCATGACCTTTGGTGTAAATACCAGCCCATTTGCAGGTCGTGAGGGTCAGTTCGTTACCTCCCGTCATCTTCGTGATCGCCTTTATAAGGAAGTGGAGACCAATGTTTCCCTTCGGGTTGAGGATACCGATTCCGCAGATGTCTTTAAGGTTAGCGGCCGTGGTGAGCTCCATCTTTCCATCCTCATTGAGACCATGCGTCGTGAGGGCTATGAGCTTCAGGTTGGTAAGCCTGAGGTAGTATATAAGGAGATTAACGGCCAGAAGTGTGAGCCAATGGAGAATCTTACTGTTGAGGTTCCTCAGGAATATATGGGCACTGTTATGGAGTCCCTTGGAACCCGTAAGGCAGAGCTGGCCAACATGACTGAGGTTTCCGGCTATATGCGTATGGAATTCCTTATTCCTGCCCGTGGACTTATCGGCTTCCGCAGTGAGCTTTTGACCAATACCAAGGGCAATGGTATCATGAACCATGTATTCTCCGGCTATGTACCATACAAGGGCGATATTCCGGGCCGTACCCATGGTTCTCTGGTAGCCTTTGAACAGGGCGAGACCACCGGTTATGGTATCTACAACCTTCAGGATCGCGGTACCATGTTCATTTCCCCGGGACAGGCTGTATATGAGGGCATGATTGTTGGTGAGAACTCCCGCGATATCGATATGGATATTAATCCATGCAAGGCAAAGCATGTTTCCAACATGCGTACTTCTGCATCTGATGAAGCTATAAGACTGACTCCGCCTCGTATTTTGAGCTTGGAGCAGGC
>DFHJ01000135.1 GCA_002372665.1 Anaerovibrio lipolyticus | reverse complement strand
CCGCTAGGCGGGTGGCTGTTTATTTTTTATTGTGTATTTATCCCAGCTTCTGGGCCAAAATCTGATTTACAGTCTGTGGGTTGGCTTTGCCCTTGGACTGCTTCATTACCTGGCCAACGAGAGCACCAATGGCCTTTTTGTTGCCGGACTTATAGTCCTCAACAGCCTTCTGGTTAGCCTCGATAACCTTATCAACAATTTCCTCAATGGCCTTGGTATCAGTAATCTGTACAAGTCCTTTATCCTTAACAATCTTATCAGGACTGTCAGGACTCTTCCACATTTCCTCAAATACCTTCTTGGCAATCTTGGAGGAAATGGTTCCCTTGCTGATAAGACCAATCATCTCACCCAGACGCTTTGCATCCACAGGAGAATCAGAAATTTCCAGGCTTTCAGCATTCAAATTCTTGGACAAATCACCCATAATCCAGTTTGCTGCCAGCTTGGCATCAGCACCGGTCTCAATAACCGCATCAAAATACTCAGCCATTTCACGGGAGCTGGTAATAATGCCAGCATCGTAGGCCGACAAACCAAACTGCTCCTCCAGACGGGCCTTACGGGCATCTGGTAACTCTGGCAGAGACTTTCTGAAGGCCTCGATTTCCTCGTCAGTAGTGATAATAGGCACCAAATCCGGCTCTGGCATGTAACGATAATCATGGGCATTTTCCTTACTACGCATGGAAAGGGTAATGCCACGGTCAGGATCCCAGGTACGGGTCTCCTGAATAATGTGACCACCATCCTCAAGGACCTCCTCCTGACGCTCAATCTCGTAAGTCAGGGCTTCTTCCACAGCCTTAAAGGAGTTAATGTTCTTCATCTCAGTACGGGTACCCAGAACATCACTGCCAGCAGGACGGAGAGATACGTTAAGGTCAGCACGGAGGTTCCCCTCCTCCATCTTACAGTTGGAAACATCAATGTACTGCAAGATTGATTTAACCTTCTCCATATAGAGACGGGCTTCTTCAGGGGAAGACATATCCGGCTCGGATACAATTTCAATAAGAGGCACACCGGTACGATTGTAGTCTACATTGGATGTATCGGAATCCTTAATGGTGTTTCCGGAATGAACCAGCTTGCCGGCATCCTCCTCCATGTGAATACGGGTGATGCGAATGCGCTTGGTTTCACCATTGCTCTTGGTAATATCTACATAACCATTCTCGCAGATTGGCAAATCATACTGAGAAGTCTGCCAGTTCTTTGGAAGGTCAGGATAATAATAATTCTTGCGGTCAAATTTGGAGAATTTATTAATCTCACAATTCAGGGCCAGACCTGCCTTAATGGCAAATTCCAGAACCCGCTTGTTAAGGGTTGGCAATACCCCTGGAAGACCAAGACATACAGGGCACACATGGGTGTTGTGTTCAGCACCAAAGGTAGTAGCACAGCCACAGAAAATCTTGGTATTAGTTTTTAATTCACTATGGATCTCAAGTCCAATAACTGCCTCATAGCTCATGCTTAGTTACCTCCCAACTGAGCGCGGTCATTATGGTATGACTGGCTCTGCTCATAAGTGTAGGCCACACGGAGGATAGTCTCCTCATCCAAGGCCTTACCAATAATCTGCAAACCGATTGGCATATTGTCGGAGCTGTAACCGCATGGTACAGAAATACCAGGAAGACCAGCAAGATTAAGAGGAACCGTGCAGGCATCCTGTAAATACATTTCCAATGGGTTGGAAATCTTCTCACCAATCTTATAGGCAGGAGTCGGTGCAGTAGGACATACAATTACATCAACCTGCTCAAAGGCCTTGTCGAAGTCCTCCTTAATCAGACGACGAACCTTCAAAGCCTTCAGATAATATGCATCATAATAACCAGCACTAAGGGCATAGTTACCAATCATGATACGACGCTTAACCTCCTCACCCAGATACTGGGTACGGGTCTTGGTCATCATCTCAACCAAATCAGCGGCATCCTCAGCACGCTCACCATAGCTTACGCCGTCATAGCGGGCAAGATTGGTGGCAGCCTCAGCCGGGGAAATAAGATAATATGTGGAAATGGCATAATCGGTATGCGGCAGGGAAATCTCCACGATTTCAGCACCAAGCTCCTTCAGCTTATCAATAGCCTCACGAACGGTCTTTTCCACATCAGGATCCATTCCCTTTACAAAGTATTCCTTAGGAATACCCACCTTAAGGCCCTTAACATCCTCCACCAGAGCCTTTGTAAAATCAGGAACCTCCTCATTTACGCTGGTAGAATCCATTTCATCGCGGCCCGAAATAATGTTCAAGATATGAGCACAGTCAGTAACATCCTTGGTTATAGGACCAATCTGGTCCAAAGAGGAAGCGTAAGCCACCAGACCATAACGGGACACACGGCCATAGGTTGGCTTCATTCCTACAACACCACAGAAGGATGCTGGCTGACGAATGGAGCCGCCAGTATCGGAGCCCAGAGCCCATACAGCAGTACCAGCAGCAACGGCAGCAGCACTACCACCAGAGGAACCACCAGGAACGCACTCTGTATTCCATGGATTACCGGTCTTCTGGAAGGCAGAATTTTCAGTGGAACCACCCATGGCAAACTCATCCATGTTGGCCTTGCCAATTATAACAGGATTCTGAGCCTTCAGCTTGGTCATAACAGTTGCATCATAAGGAGCAACGAAATTCTGCAGAATCTTTGATGCACAGGTAGTCTTTACACCCTTGGTGCAGATGTTATCCTTAATGGCACCAGGGATACCTTCCAAGAAGGAAATGGTCTCACCCTTGGCAATCTTCTCATCTACGGCCTTTGCCTGGGCAATAGCCTCATCACGGGTAATTGTCAAATATGCCTTTACATCACCCTCCACCTCATCAATACGGGCCAAAACTGCTTCAGTAAGCTCCAGTGAGGTTATTTCTTTATTAACAAGCATGTCATGCAGGACATGTGCTGGCTGTTCAAATAATTTCACAGTGCTGCCTCCTAGTTTAGTCTTCCAATACCTTTGGAACCTTGAAATATCCATCTTCCTTCAATGGTGCATTTGACAAAGCCAAATCACGATCAAGGGATTCCTTCACCACGTCCTCACGGAACACATTGCTGATAGGCAATACATGGGCCAGTGGCTTAACATCATCAGTATTGACGGTACTCAGATTGTCAAAATACTCCAGCACATCATTGAGCTGCTGGGTATACTGAGCCTCCTTGTCAGCAGGAATATCCAGACGGGACAATACTGCTACATTTTCCATATCCTTCTTGGTAACCTTCATTTTATCACCATCCAAATCATATATTTGATATAGCTTTCATTGTTTACACACAGAAGCAATTATACCATAATATCGGTCTAATTTAAACCGCCCAACAAAAATAAGGGCCTGTTCCATGACAGACCCTATATTTATCTTAAATATGGAATACCGCTGAAATACACGCGGAGGGCCACACCATCAGCAAAGCCTCTGTTCCTCCTCCAGTGCAGTCTTTACCTTCTTCAAAATATCAAGATGAACACTCATAGGCAGTCTGTCCACCGTAGGAGCATTTTTACGGGTACAGCCGTCCACGCTGCCGGCGGCCACTATGGCCTTAATGAGCCTCTTTTCCATGTCCTTGTCTGAAAGGAGATTCTTGCCATGCTTTAGGCTGAGAAGGGCACATATCCCCCAGCCCCACCAGTTGGATACACCTGATACCAAGGGGATTTGGGCGCACTCAGAGGCACAGATTTCCACTCCATGGGGCACCTTGGACTCAATAACATCCCTAAGGGCTCCCATGCCGATTTCATTCCCGCCATCACCAATGGAGATTGTAATCACTCCCCGCTTTTTTGCCTCGTCAATTATGCAGGAGCAATCCGTCAGCATATCATCTATTATTTTGCCACCCATATTATGATAATGCCCATTCTTGGCTTTTCCTGGCCGCTCCAAGGTTATAAGATGTGTTGGCCTGAATTTGTTCAACACACGAATAACAAAGGCCTCCGTATCTTCATAGGGAATAAGTGTAGGTCGGACTTTACAGCCAATGGTTTTAAGTGCCGCCTCAAAGGGTCTGTACCCCTGACTGTCAGTCATAGGCATAACAGCTACCCCCAGTTTTTCCAGGGCTACTGCAATGTTTGCTGTTCCCAATGGGCCATCTGTTTCTCCTATCCATTTATTTTCACCCAGACGGGTGGGAAAGCCTGTCAAAAGTATAACCCTTTCCATACTGTCCAGGGCCTTGTCCAATTCCTTTACGGGATTTGGTGGCATGGTGGGAATTAAACCACGCTCCCCCGGGTCTTCCTTCATTATA
>DFHJ01000020.1 GCA_002372665.1 Anaerovibrio lipolyticus | reverse complement strand
CAGGTATTCTCCACTGCAGCTGATAACCAGCCAGCAGTAGAGATTCACGTACTCCAGGGTGAGCGTGAGATGGCAGCAGGCAACAAGACTCTGGGCCGCTTTAACCTCACCGATATTCCACCAGCTCCTCGTGGAGTTCCTCAGATTGAGGTTACGTTCGACATTGACTCCAATGGTATCGTACATGTATCCGCCAAGGACCTTGGTACTGGCAAGTCCCAGAATATTACCATTCAGTCTGATAGTGGCATGAGCAAGGAAGACATCGACCGCATGGTTAAGGAAGCTGAGGCTCACGCAGCAGAGGACAAGAAGCAGAAGGAAAACATTGAAATCCGCAACAACGCTGACTCCATGGTTTACCAGGCTGAGAAGGTTATTAAGGAGATGGGCGACAAGGCTGATGCCGCTCAGATCGAAAAGGTTAAGGCTGGTGTAGAGAAGGTTAAGGAAGCACTGAAGGGCACTGATAACGAAGCTATCAAGAAGGCCACTGAAGAGCTCCAGCAGCCACTTTACGAAATCAGTGCTGCAGCATACCAGGCTGCACAGCAGGCTCAGCAGGCACAGGGCGGTCAGTCCAGTGCAGGTGCTCAGCAGGCACCAAAGGATGATAATGTAGTAGATGCAGACTTCACTGAGGTTAAGGAAGATAAGTAATCCCGACTTTTATTGAAGGCATGGATGCAGCTATTGCATAATGCATAAAAGTATTGTAGTATATATGGGCTGCTGCCTTATGGTGGCAGCCCATACTTGATAGGATAAGGTGGATTATATGAGCGAAAAGCGAGATTATTATGAGGTCCTGGGACTCCAGAAGGGTGCTTCCGAGGCTGAAATAAAGAAAGCATATCGCAAGATGGCTATAAAATATCATCCTGACCGTAACCGTGATAACAAGGAAGAAGCAGAAGCCAAGATGAAGGAAATCAACGAGGCGTATGACGTTCTCAAGGATCCTCAGAAGAAAGCACAATATGACCAGTTTGGCCATGCAGCTTTTGACGGTCCTGGCGGTGGAGCCGGTGGTTTTGGTGGTGGCTTCGGCGGCTTTGGCGGCGGAGATTTTGGAGATATATTTGAAACCTTCTTTGGCGGTGGTGGTGGCTTCGGTGGCTTTGGCGGCCGTTCCCGTCGTCCTGGTCCTGAGCAGGGGGCAGACCTTCGCTATGACTTGGAGATTACCTTTGAGGAAGCTGCATTTGGCAAGGAAGTGGAGCTTAACATTCCTCGTACCGAGAACTGTGAGAAGTGTCATGGTACTGGTGCTGCTGAGGGAACATCCCCTGAGGAATGTCCGCAGTGTCATGGAACCGGCCAGGTTCAGACTGTACGCAATACCCCATTGGGCCGTATGATGAGCACCTCCACCTGTGGTCGTTGCAGTGGTACTGGAAAAATTGTAAAAACTCCATGTAAGGAGTGCGGCGGTAAGGGCCAGAAGAAGGTTCAGCGAAAGATTAAGGTTAATATTCCAGCTGGTATCGACGAGGGCCAGCGCATCAGAGTTGCTGGCGGTGGCCAGGCGGGTAAACGCGGCGGTGCCAACGGTGATCTCTATGTATATATCTACATTAAGCGCCATGAGCTGTTTAGTCGTGAGGGTGCTGATGTAATGTGCGAGGTACCTATTTCCTTTGTTCAGGCTGCCTTGGGCGACACCATAGAGGTGCCTACTATCCACGGGAAGGTTGAGATGAAGGTGGCAGCTGGTACTCAGTCCGGCACAATTATGCGCCTCCGTGGCAAGGGTATTCCTATTTTGAGGCGTTCCGGCTCCTTTGGAGATCAGCACGTTCGTATCAAGGTTCTGACTCCGCAGAAGCTGTCTGATAAGCAGAAGGAACTCCTGAAGGAGTTTGGCGAAATCAGCGGGAAAAAAGTAAATCCTGAACAGGACAGTTTCTTTAATAAGATGAAGAAGTTGTTTAAGAATTAATTGATGTATTTACCCTGGGCGCATTATGCGTCTAGGGTATTCGTCATGTATAGGAGAATTTTTAAGGAGCGAGAAATATGAAGTGGTGTGAAATAAGCATTCAGACAACCCATGAGGCTACGGAGCTTATTGCAGAGATTTTCAATGACTTGGGTGCCACTGGGGTGGTTATTGAGGACCCGGAACTGGTAAACGATTATATTACCTCCGGCAAATGGGACTATACGGATATCCCTATTGCTACTGAAACTGAGGTGGTTACAGAAAAGGCATATTTGGCTGTGGATGGGGAGCTTGAAGGAAAGCTTCAGACCTTCAGACAGGAGGTAAAGGCTCTTGAAGACCGTGGCGTTAGCATTGCACCTGGCATTATTACCACCAGTGAGCTGGCAGATGAGGACTGGTCCGATACCTGGAAGCAGTATTTTCATACAGAAAAGCCAGGGGATCGCATTGTCATCAAGCCTAGCTGGGAACAATATGAGCCCCAGGCTGATGAAATCGTTGTGGAGCTGGACCCAGGAGCAGCCTTTGGAACCGGTACCCATGCCACCACCTCCATGTGTATTTGCGAACTGGAAAAGCTGGTACAGCCGGGCATGAAGGTTTTTGATGTGGGCACAGGCTCCGGGATTTTGTCAATTATTGCTGCCAAGCTGGGAGCAAAGGATATTCAGGCAGTGGATTACGATGAATCCGTATTGAAAATCGTCCAGGAAAATCTGGAGGAAAATCACGTGGAAAATGTGATTTCAGTTGCCCAGAGCGATCTGATGCAGAATGTACATGGCAAGGCCAATCTGGTTATTGCCAATATTGTGGCTGATATAATTATTCGGCTCTTTGATCAGCTGGATGAGCATCTTGCAGAGGATGGTACTCTCCTTGCCAGCGGTATTATTGAGGACCGTATTGATGATGTAATTAATGCAGCTTCGGCCCATGGCTACGGCGTGGTTAAGCGCATGGAAAGCAAGGGGTGGGCGTGCATAACATTTAAGAAGCAGGCTTAACAATGAGAAGAATCTTTATATCTGATTTATTAAAAGAAAATATAACTATAACCGGTCCTGATGCCCATCACCTTTCCCGGGTGATGCGTTCCAAGGAGGGAGACCATATTGTGGTGGCTGATGATGAAGGCAGGGTTGGGGAATATGTAATGACTGGCTTTACAGAGAATAGCGTGGAGCTGAAGCTGGTGACGTATATTGATGAAAATACCGAATCCAATGTGGAGATTACTCTGGCTCAGTGTCTGCCCAAGGGAGATAAGCTGGAGCTTATTACCCAGAAGGCTACGGAGCTGGGCATAAATAATATTGTACCCTTGGTTAGCGATAACTGCGTGGTGCGCTATGATACCAAGAAGGCCAAGACAAAGCGTGATAAATGGCAGAAGATTGCCAATGAGGCTGGAAAGCAATGTGGCAGAGGGCGTCTCCCTGAGGTTGAGGAAATTCAGCCCTTGAAGCAATGGTTAAAGGAAATGGCAACTCATCGGGATGATGTGGCCCTTTGTATGTGCTACGAAAATGAGGAGCAGACCGGAATAAAGGAGTTTTTGGCAAAGTGCAGCCAGAAGCGATTTGCCGTGGTTATTGGCCCGGAGGGGGGATTTTCCCTTGATGAGGCGGAGTATGCCAAAAAGCTGGGGATACCTTCCGTAAGTCTGGGCAACAGAATTTTGCGGGCAGAAACGGCGGCTATTTCCGCCATGTCCATTATCCAGTATGAAAAAGGTGACTTAGGAGGTAGAAATTAATGTCGACAGTGGCGTTTATAACGCTGGGCTGTAAGGTAAACCAGTTTGAAACGGAATCTATGGAAGGACTTTTTAAGCAGTCCGGCTACGATATTGTTCCGAGTACAAATGCAGCTGATGTGTATGTTATTAATACCTGCTCTGTTACCAGCTTTGGGGACAAGAAATCCCGTCAGCTTATTCGTCGGGTACAACGTCTCAATCCAAAGGCTGTCATTGCTGTTACAGGCTGTTATTCTCAGGCGGCTCCTGATGAGGTAAAGGCTATTGAGGGGGTGCGTGTTGTTCTGGGCACCAGTGACCGTGCCAACATTGTTAATTACGTTGAGCAGGCCATGGAAGAGGATGGTGTTATTGACAAGGTCGATGACATAATGAAGGCACGGGAATTTGAGGATATTCCCCTTTATGAAATGCCTGCCAGAACCAGAGCCTTTCTTAAAATTCAGGAGGGGTGTACCAACTTCTGCAGTTATTGTATTATTCCCTACACCAGAGGGCCTCTCCGTTCCCGCAAGCTGGAAAGCATTCGCAGTGAAGCCCAAAAGCTGCTGGATCACGGCTTCAAGGAAATCGTACTGACTGGTATTCACCTTGGGGCCTACGGCAAGGATTTTAAGGATGGCACCTCCCTTTATGATGCGGCCAAGGCCGTTTTGGAGCTGCCGGGTCTCAGGAGATTACGCCTCAGCTCCCTGGAATCCATTGAACTTTCACCTGAGCTTTTGGAGCTTATCAAGACTAATCCTAAATTCAGTCATCATCTGCATCTGCCATTACAGGCGGGCTCCGATGAGGTGCTGAAAAAGATGAACCGTCACTATAATAGGGATGAGTTCACTGCACTGATTAAGAATGTAAAGAAAAGTGTGCCAGGAGTGGCTATATCCACCGATGTTATTGTGGGATTCCCGGGGGAGACAGAGGAAATGTTTGCTGAAAGCCTTGAGTACATAAAGACCCTCGGCTTTGCCAGAATGCACGTATTCCCTTATTCTCCGCGGACCGGTACTCCTGCCGCCAAGTTGCCGGATCAGGTGCCTGAGCCAGTGAAAAAGGAGCGGGTACACAGACTTCAGTCCCTGGCCCAGGAGATGTCCGATGATTTCCACAGCCAGTATTTGGGTACTGTTCAGGAGGTTCTCTTTGAAACCAACAATGATGGTATTACGGATGGACTTACGGATACTTATATTCGGGTTTATACCGATGATGAAGTTAAGACCGGGGAACTATATAAAGTGCGTCTTGAAAAATTGTATAAAGATGGCGTATATGGTAAGCTTACTGGACACATATGATGTGTCCACACGCCCTTACACGCACACTAAGCTTACACTACGCCGTTTGGCTTGTGTTCGCTAAGTGTTTATAGTAAAATATGTAAGTGTGAGTAACATTTAAGCATGATGTAAAGGGAGGTGTACCGAAATGGCAGATTGTATTTTTTGTAAAATTGCAAACAAGGAAATTCCTTCCACTGTTGTATATGAGGATGACCAGGTCATTGCTTTCAAGGATTTGGAACCTCAGGCACCAGTACATGTGCTTGTTATCCCTAAAAAGCATGTTGCTAGTATTGCAGCCTTAAAGTCTGAGGACAAGGAGCTGGCAGGCCACATTCTCTGTGAGGTTATTCCTAAGATTGCAAAGGAACAGGGCGTTGCAGATAGTGGCTTCCGCGTAGTTGCCAATACTGGCGCAGAAGGCGGCCAGACCGTCAACCACTTGCATTTCCACCTGTTAGGTGGTCGTT
This sequence comes from Anaerovibrio lipolyticus, assembly GCA_002372665.1. Lineage (GTDB taxonomy): Bacteria > Bacillota > Negativicutes > Selenomonadales > Selenomonadaceae > Anaerovibrio > Anaerovibrio lipolyticus_C. The sequence goes on along the minus strand of DFHJ01000020.1, from coordinate 13,060 downwards.
CCATGCAGTGGCCTCCAGGTTGACATACACCATTGGCCATGGGGGATTAATTCCCATGAAATATTGACATGGCTAAAATCTTTGTGTATAATAGTCAGGTGTAGTTATGAAATACACTCCCAAGTCAATTGGAGGGGGGGAAAAATAGATGGCAAACGAAATTAAAGTTGGTAAGAACGAGAGCATTGACAGCGCACTCCGCCGCTTTAAGCGCATGAGCCAGAAAGCTGGTACCATCGCTGAGGTTAGAAAGCGTGAGCATTATGAGAAGCCAAGTGTTCGCCGTAAGAAGAAGTCTGAGGCAGCTCGTAAGCGCAAGTTCAGAGCTTAATTATTAAAGCTTAATATGAAGTTTAAATACTGTGATTGAAATGGAAAAAACATTTTAATCACAGTATTTTTTTGTCCTTTAATATTGGAAACTTCCCGCAAGACATTCTGTCCATTAGGATAGATAAAATGTCTTGCGGGGGGGGGACGATTTTGCTATCATTTAGTGTGGATAGAAAGGAGGTTATTGTTTAATTATTCAAATTTATAGAAGGGAAGTAATAAATTGCAAACGAGTATAAGAAAAAAGAATTACCGCATGATGGCAATGGCATTGTTTGGTGCAGGGATTATGTCCATTTGCGGTAGCAATGTTGCTGATGCAGCAGCCATTGGAGCGGAGCAGGTAGAACGTCCTGTGGCTGAAGACCAGGCTCAGCAGGAAGTTGAAAGGGAAAGACCAAAGCCTTCTGAACAGCAGGCAGTACGGGCCGATAGAATTACTGTTCCTGCAACTTCCGTCCAGATTGTCAGCTCCAAAAGTCTCAGCGAAAAAGAGGTTCGTGAACTGGTGCCAGAGCTGAATAAGGATATGATTAACATTCATACCCTGTCCCGCCAGATTCAGATGGTTAATGACACTGGAGCAGCCAAGTTAGGAGCTAATTTCGTTTCCAACCATGATGGCACCTTTACAGTACAGGTGGCAAATGAGGCAAAGGATAATGACAAGTTTGTTATCAGTCTTGCCAATAATGGTAACGAATATACCGGTAACTGGCGTACAACATTTAGTTATCTCAACAATAACTTGACTGGCAGTGCGGATAACCTTGGTTTTGCTTACATTACATCTCCTGATAGTCATTTCAGTGATGTACAGATGGCAGCCTTGTCCTATCGCCGTCTTTTGCCACAGAATAGTGCATCCTTGACCTTTACTACCAGTATTTATGACATTCAGCAGGGCCAGACTCCACTGATATCTACTGGTGGAATGATGGGCAGCCAGAGCACTGGTAAGGGCTATAATCTGGGTATGCACTATCAGCAGTATTTGTCCTACACCTCCCAGAACAAGGATATGTGGGACTTTGGCCTTGACTATCGTCAGGTGCAGACCACTGGTGACCTGGCAGTAGGCGGTGTGCCATTGGGTATTAAGCAGACAGAGGATTATCATATACTCCTTGGTTCTGTGGGTTTTATTCACAACAATCGTGATACCCATCATTCTTTCACCTATGATTTTGGTGTGACTGCCAATATTGGCGGTGATGATGCGGCTTATAACCGTAACTGGGCGGGCCCATTATTCGACAAATATGATACCAACTTTGTATATTATCATGCTGGTGTTAATTATCAGGTTCGTTCCAATGATGACTGGATTCTTGGTGCTAAGGTCCATGGTCAGTACACCAAGGACAATTTGGTAGGCTTAGCACAGATCGGTGCTGGCGGAATGTATACTGTACGTGGCTTTGAAAACTGTATTGCCGGTGATAGCGGTCTTGTAGGAAATGTGGAAGTTTATACACCGGAAATCGCTCCAGGTTCCCGTTTCGTAGTTTTCTATGATTACGGTCATCTGTCCAATAACCGAAAAGGGGCAAGCTTCAGTAGTGAAACACTGTCGTCTGTAGGTATTGGTTATCGCTACACTGATAAAAAGAGTGGCTTGTCTGTTGCTATTGACTATGCTAACCCATTGGATGATGTTAGCAGTCGAATAAGCAATACTAACAATCATCATCGATGGAACGCGATGATTTCAATGAGTTTCTAAGGAGGGAAAAGACTGCATGAACATGAATAAGAAAATGCGGGATGCTGCATTGACTGCCATGATTACCTTGGCCTTATCCAGTTCTGCCATGGCTATGCCTACTGGCGGTAGCGTAGTGCAGGGTAATGTTTCAGTTAATGGCACAGTAGCATCTACTATAGATTCTGTGGCCAGCGGTGCGACTATTACAGCTAATGCCCACAGTATTATTGACTGGCAGGCTTTCGGAATAGAAGCGGGTCAGAAGCTGAGCTTTGATACTGCTAATGGTGCTTTGCTTAACCGTGTAATTGGTAGTGATATGTCTGCTATTTTGGGTACCTTAACCCAGACAGGTAACAATCCTTTGTTATTGGTAAATCCTAATGGCATTTTGGTTGGCGGTAATGCTGTTATTGATGCCAGCCAGCTGGTACTGTCTACCTTGGCCCTTAGCAATCAGGATTTCCTTAATCTTGCAAATGAGGGTGTTGCTAACTTCACCACCGAAAAGCCTGGTGCCAGCATTACTGTAGAAAAGGGTGCGGCTATTAACATTGATGACGTGCTGATGATGGCCGGTGGTTCCGTTAATGTGGCGGATGGCGTTACATTCTCTACCACATCCAGTAGTGATTCTATGATTGAAATAGCCGGTGCCAATAAATTAACCATCGATCGTAAAAACACTAACAGTGTACAGGATTGTATCACGGGTATTGATTCTACAAAGGACAATGCCGTATCTTTCCATGGAACCTTTGACAATGCCAAAGGAACTGGTAATACTAATTTCCACGTAGATGGTGGTACGGTAAATCTTGATAATGCCAATATAAAGCTGAATAATAATTCTGAAGCGTACTTGGTAGCTGGCAATAGAACTAACAACACCACAACTACTGATAATATTATCTCTGGCAAGAATCTGACAGTTGAAGGTGGTAAAGAAGTCGTTATTGCTGGCGGCAAGACTACTTTGGAAAATTCCAAAGTGGTAACTGATGAAAAGATTTCTGTACTAGCTGGCAGTAAATTCGGTAGAGAGATTGAAAATGGGAAGGAACAAAACATCCGCACTGAGGTTGCCTCTGCCAGCAATGAAATCGTATTGAAGGATTCTACCCTACAGAACAATAACAAGGAAATTCAGATAACCGGCGGCAAGGTAACTTTGGATAATACTACAGTCGAATCCAAGGATACTATAGGCGTGAAGGCGTATAAGAGCTCTGAGGCAATGGATAATAAGTCTTTAAATGGTGCTTTTGATAACGGTCAAGAAGTTACCATTAAGAATGGTTCTAAGGTACAGGCCAAAGATACTGTAGTAGTTGTTGGTTATGAAGTGGAAAAATCCGCTACTTCTACTGTGCAGGCTGAAAAGGATCTGACCATTGTTAACCATAATTATCAGGGCTCCAATATTACACCTACCGTAGTAGCTGATACTCAAACCACTGGCTATGCAGTAGCACCAGAAGCAGGCAAGCTGTCCTATACACCACCTCAGGATAAGCCATCTCAGGATACTCCGTCCCAGGACACACCATCTCAGGATAAGCCATCCCAGGACACACCATCTCAGGATAAGCCATCCCAGGATACACCATCCCAGGATAAGCCATCCCAGGATACACCATCCCAGGATAAGCCATCCCAGGATAAGCCATCCCAGGATACACCATCTCAGGATAAGCCATCTCAGGATACACCATCCCAGGATAAGCCATCCCAAGATAAGCCATCCCAGGATACACCATCCAATGTTAAGCCATCTACTCCTGTTTCCATAAGTGAAGATGATAAGAAAAACATGGAAGAAGGCAAAAAGGTAGTTGATGTTGTCCTTGCCAGTGGCGGCAGCTTAGCAGATAAGCAGGCTGCAATCGATAAGTATGTAAATGCGTTGAATAACACTCCTGGTGATGACAGAGCAAAGGCTGCTCAGGTAGTTGGTATGTTGGCAGGGTTGAAGACGGACTCAAATACTGCTGAGGGTAGCATCCTTATGCTGACAGTTCTTAATTCTTATGAACCTACCAATAATAGCAAGGAAGCAGCTGATGAAGGCAAGATTGCTGAAGGTACCGCTGTTGCAAACCAGACTGCAGATACTCAGGCAGTACAGGCTGCTACCGGCGCCAACGAATCTGCTAATGATGTGGCAGTAAATACAAGTGAAGTAACTGCTTAATTGGTGGTTGCCTGTAACGGAGGGAAAAACTTAAAAATAATGACGAAAAGAGGACGGCATAAATGGTAAAGCAAGCCAAACGTTATCAGGAATTCCTGGAGAAAAATAATATAGAGGGCTTTGTGGTCAAAGAACTACATGATGAAGCTGATAGTGTGATGTTCTGCTCCAATATCCTGGTCAATGGGCGGAGATTGTCAATGGCCGTAATTATTGATAAGAGCATTTATACCATTATACGGGTAAATCTGGCTCCCCTGGCGGTAACAGAAGACAATATGTTTGAAATTACCAATTTGATGTTGCGCCTAAATGGAGGCAATAAGGCGTTAAAGTATTATTTAGCGGCTGATGCTTCAATTATGCTGGATTGCTGTATTCCGGCATTTCCCGGTCAATTCTCCCCCAAGCTGGTACATTCAATGCTACAGTTGGTGTACGGTGAGGTTATGAAAAACTACGGGGAGTTTGCATCCTACTTATGATTGAATGAGTAGTTTTTAATGACAAAGGGAAGTTATTAATTAAAGTAAAATTATAAAAATATAAAAACTGAATTATAAAATCAGGACCCTTATTAAACTTGCGTTAAATAAGGGTCCTTTGTATTGCTATGTTTTTTTTTGCATGTTATCCTTTGGGTAAGGATTATGAAAAAATAAAAAGGGTGATGGATATGAAAAAGAAGCTGGCAGTGGCTATTGCTTTGGCTTTAGGCTTGAATCTTGGGGCAGGGCAGATAGTACAGAATGATTTTACCGCCAATATGGGACTAAACAGCAAAGCAGAGGCCTTTAATATTTTCAGCCTCTTTGCTCCGTCCAAAAGGGAAATTCAAAATTCCTATAAAAAAATGATTTCTTATTACATGGCAGGCTTTGAACTGAGCAGCCGGGCGGCTGCAGTTTCCAACGAGCTGCTCAATGATTATGGAGTAAAGGCGGAGCTGGTAAATGTAAATGGCATAAATGCTTCCACCGCTGGCTATGATTCCTCGGTGGATATGGTAATGCAGAAGGGAAATTCCAGCAAGACAGTGAAGATGCCTGAAATAGATGCCAACAGGTTCTTTAATATGATACCTGCCGAGGATGCCCGTCTGGCAGAGGCCAAGAGGCTGGTTATGCTAAAGGATGAATGTTTTGCCCGTGGAAGGGACGAGGTAACTTTCCTTGCAGCCCAGGCCTTACTTTGCGGCGGGGACCAAACCAGAAATATCGCTATGCTTATAGGCAGTGCGATGCTTTTGAACGAATGGAAGGACAGTGTGGACAGTTCCACAGGCGTAAATTATCAGAACTTTGAGAAGTCCCTTCGGGCCATGAATAAAGTGGAAGTGGACAAAAGGAAAATAAAGGAAGCCGCTGATCGCTTGCGGAAGGGATAAATACTGGGAGAAATATATGCAGTATGGGAAAGTAATATGGGCAAAGTTTGTTGAACGGCCTAATCGTTTTGTAGCCAAGGTTGAAATAAATGGTACTTTGGAAACGGTGCATGTAAAAAATACGGGCAGGTGCAGGGAGCTTCTCCTGCCCGGAGTGGACGTAGTGCTTTCAGAAGCAGACAACCCTAACCGCAAAACCCGTTACGATTTGATAGCCGTGGAGAAAGCAGGCTTAGGCCTTATAAACATTGATAGTCAGGCTCCTAATAAGGTTATGGCAGAATGGCTGGCCACCCAGGACTTTGACTATATAAAGCCGGAGTATACCTATGGTGCTTCAAGAATAGACTTTTACATGGAGCGCCAGGGGCAAAGGTATTTACTTGAGGTAAAGGGATGTACCCTTGAAAGAGATGGCATAGGATTTTTCCCCGATGCCCCTACAGAGCGTGGGGTGAAACACATCCATGAGCTTATTAAGGCTAAAAAGGAAGGGTATTGGGCCGGAATAGCCTTCGTGGTGCAGATGCCAAAGGTCAGTGAGGTACGTCCAAATATTGAAACCCATCCTGCTTTTGGGGAAGCCATGGAACAGGCAATGGCTGCAGGAGTGCAGAGCATCATCCTGGGCTGCACGATAAAACCGGATTCTATGATAGTGGATAAAAAACGAATAAATGGAAGTTTTTAATTATTTTCTAATTAGCCTCTAATTGCCTTATAGTGCAAAGGGGCTATATTTATTGTAAGGAAGTTGATGATGCTAACTAATGGGGGATGAAATATGAGGCGGGCACTGGGGATATTTTTCATATTGGTAGCTATGGCGGTACTTCCAATAAGGAATGTATCTGCTGAAAAACCGGTGGTTTATATTCAACCGGCCCTGACATACGAAAATTCCATCAATATAATAAATATTGATGAGGATACCCGCCGGCAGGTGGAGCGTATAATTGGGGAAAGACTGAAGCAAATGGCTGATGCAGGGGATTTGCCCTATGAGGTCAGAGTGGCTACAGCAGATTCCTATCATAGCACCAATGAGCATATTATAGACAGTGATAAGATATTTCTTTACCCTACCATAATGGTCAGCACTTCTATAGATACAGTTAATAATAATTCATTAGAAACGGCATACACTTCAACTGTTATTGCAGGGATTTCGCTGATGTTCTGTATGCCGGAGGAAAATTTGGATATAACCAGGGTAACTGACGGCGGAAATCCGGTGAGCTTGAGACTTTTGGGGATTGTTCCTATGGTGGAGGCTGAAACTATAGGGCTTTCCAGATATAATCCCAGCAATGACAGCTGGCAGAATATTCACAATACTCCCATAAGCGAATGGGAAAAGAAGGGAAAGTTTATTTCCCTTGTGCGGCAGATGATGAAGGATGATATCAGCTTTTCCAATATAAAGGGCAATCTTAGGGATGACAAGGCAAAGCTGGGTATGGATACGTATCAGGTAACTGATGTTGATATGTCCTCGGCGATGGCCAATGAGCTGTTTACAGGAAAAGAAGCTGAGGATTTAAAATTTCTGGTGGGCTACTGTTTCACATCAGCTTATCAGAAAAAGACCAAACGGGTAATGTACCCACCGGCAGTTGGGGGGCAGGATCTGGTTAACAGTATGATAAACGGAGCCTACAAGCTAAGCCTTGACAGTGCCAATGGTAAGGTGGATGTACATATGAGTAATCCAGGACATTCTATTCGATTGGATATATCCGGGTTGGCCAGTGAAGTAGTGGATTCGGGAAATAACGTATACACGACTCTGCACAAGGTATGGCTGACAAAGAGTCCTGTGGAAGGCAAGGAAAAACGGGAGCTGAGCCGATTGCATGAGAGAACGGTTAAGCTGCCACCGGGCACCAGCACTGATTCCGATGATAATCAGATTTACGCCGCGTTGCTTTTGGGACTGGCCCAGGAACTGGGAGGACAAGATAAATAGTATGTATTGAAATTACGAGGGAAATGATAGTGGGCAGGAAAAGGATGATGGGAATATGATTAAATGTATAAAGGAAAAGTGGATTATTCCTATAATAGCTTTTGGAGCATTCCTGCTTGGCGGCGGATTCCTTAATCAGCAAATTTGCTTTGCAGAAATTGTAGAGGGAGTAGCCGTATATAACGGGGACGCCCAGAAGGCCAGGGAAATGGCACTGAGAGATGCCATGAGAACCCTTTTGGAATCCAAAGTGGGCATGTATATCCGCAGCAACAGCGAGGTGGATATGGGGGTATTGGTTGTAGACAAAATAATGGCCCGTTCCACTGGATATGTTCGGATTAATAGGGTGGTATCGGAAAGCATTGAGGGCGACGTTTATGTGGTAAGGGCAGACCTGGATGCTGATGATACCAACATTGAAACAAAATATAAGGATGATGTGGCCAAGGCCATGGCGGCAGCATTGGAGCCAAGGGTGGCAAATGTAGCTGTGGTGGATTACGGTATAGATGGAAGTATAAGACGGGATGAGCGGGCTGTGAACATTGTAGGTCAGTACCTCAGTGACATGGGAATCCAGATGGTGGAAAATGAAGGGGTGTCCCAGCTTTTATCCCACAGCCTTAGCCCTTATCCTTCGGAGCTTAGACGAATTGCCAGAAATGATGGTGATAATGAAGCAAACTCCGTATTGGCGGGTTCCTTGAGAGATGTAAATGTTAACCGTGACAGTAGTGGCTATTACAAGGGAGTTGTGGAAGCAAGCTTCTCTCTTGTGGGTATTCAAAACGGATATGCCAACAGTTATATGGAACAGTTTGTGGGGCTTGGCAAGACCGCAGACGAGGCCCTGTTTGCAGCCAGAAGGGAAGCAGCAGCCACATCTACGGAGCATTTGGCAAGAGCAGCTCTGAAGACGATGCAGTTTGAAAATCGTGGTGGCGTAAATAACCTTAATACCACAGTGGAGATTCACGGATTGTGGGATAGGGCAAACCAAAGCGCTTTTTTTAACAGTCTGTTGGAGGGGGCAAAATGCCGAATCACCAGAGCCGGCTTTTCTGCAAACGGTGCGTACAAGGTGAAGATTATAGCTCAGGGCTGGGAAAATCTTTATGAGCTGTCACAGGAAATAGTTAGTGCAGCAGCCAGTAATGGATTATCTCTTGTGCCTTTGGAAAGCACCACAAAAATTATTCTTCAGGTTCAGTAAATTTTAATGATGTATCATGATTGCCGTGGAAGGAGGATGGGCACCATGAACAGATGCTACGTAAAAATGAAATGGCAAATACTATTTATTTTCTTATTGATATCCTTGCTTTGCGGCATAGTTACCCATGGGGAAACCGAAGCATCACCTTTGGATGTGGTGAAGATAAGTGGTAGCGCTCCGGCAGGTATGGTTAATAAAGCCGTGGAGGATGCCAAAAAAAGAGCCGTTTTCAAGGTGCTATCCCATGAAACTAGGGCGGAAGGGGATCCCACCAGTATATTTTCACAGATGATAGACCGATATGGCGATTACGTCAGCGACTGCAAGGTACTGAGCAGGGACACCAGTAACTCCAAAATGATGGTTATTGCTGAGGTTACTGTAAATCATTCCAAGCTAAACAAGGATTTTCAGGAATATGTTGGAAATAAACAGGTAGCAAATGATGCTATGACAGCCAGTATATTAATGAGGGCCGTGAATACTTCAGATAATCAGGGCTTTAGTGATAGCCTTCATGAAGCATTTAATCACAGATTCAGCAATTCGGGATTTCAGACAGAGGTGGAAGATGACGATATAAGAATTGTGAGGTCTTTATCTGATGCAGAATCCTATGGCAAATATCTTGGTTCTGTAAAAAGTCTGATAGATAATAACTCGATTATGGCAAACTTTGCTATTATCGGTGAGGCCAGTATTGATAAGCTGGTAGCCGCTCCTGCAGGAACAGGCTATATTGCAAAATCATCAGTGAAGGTTCAGGCCTATGATTGTATGAGAAAAACAGTTTTGAATGGATTTTATGAAACCTATGAAATTCTCGCCAATACCCCTCAGGAAGCGGAAAGACTGGCCATGGAAAAGGCAGGGCTGGATGCGGCAGAGGATATTGCCAATGGCACATTGAAATATTGGCGTACACATAAATAAAAGGTTTAAATAAGTGGTCATAAAAATAGTACATATAAATAAAAAATTGGGAGGAATTTTTATGAAAAAGGTATTTTCGGTAATTGTTGCTTTGGCAATGATGCTCATGGGTTGTACAGCTTTTGCGGCAACTGACATCACAGATGGGGTTATCAAGGTTGAGGGCGTGGGTGCCCTGCAAAATCCTAATTCGGCGGCAGGCTACAGAGCTGCCAAAATGGATGCTATGCGCAATGCACTGGAGGAGGCTCAGGGTGTATATATCGATTCCGAGACCACTGTCCGGGACAGCGTTATGGCCAGCGATGTAATCAAAACCCGTATTAATGGTATGATTAAGGGCGCCAAGGTAGTCCAGAGGTATAAGGATGCTGATGGCTATCATGTAGTTATTGAGTTCCCTGTTCATGGTGCCCAGTCCCTGGCAGCAGCTGTAATGCCGGCAACTGCCACTACTCCGGCTCCACTTCTGGCAGCCACTACATTTGTACCAGAGATTCCAGTAAGCACCGGCCCATACACTGGTCTTATCGTTGACTGCACCGGTCTTGGCCTTGAAACAGCTATGGCTCCTGGTGTATTTACTGCAGATCATCAGCTGGTATACGGTCAGGCCAACTTCAGCTATGATCAGGTTGTAAACAAGGGCTATGTGGGCTATGCCAGAAGCATCAACAGTGGTGTATCCAGAGCCGGTTCCAATCCACTCATCGTCAGAGCCCAGTCTGTACAGGGCTTTGTAAATCCGGTGGTATCCGCTGCAGATGCAGCCAAAATTTTAAGCGAAAACCAGATTACCGGTTTCCTGAGCCAGGGTAACGTGGTATTTGTGAAATAAAGGAATAATATAATCTGCAACAAACGAAAAAAATGGAGGCTATCGTGTTGTGAGCCTCCATTTTTATTTATTACTCTGTGATTGGCAGCAGGTCAATTACCAAGGATTATACCGCCATGAATAAAAATAGGTGTTCCGTTGGCAGCAGTCCAGGTTGGAACCTTTGTTGACAGCTTATAAGAGGTATCTAACATGTAGGCAGTAACAAGGATGGCACTGTCCTTGATTTTGTGAAAGATTTTGCTGTCCAGTTCTACTTTATAAACCACAAAGCTATGGGCGTCAATGGAAGAAGATGTCAGTGCCTGGGTAAAGACCATGTTATCGGACCATTGCCATAGTTTTTCACCGTTTTTATCAGTAATAACAAAATCATAAAGCTGTCCGTCCCGATGGCTCACACTGTAAGGTAAATCACCACTGTTGGTAACCTTGAGCTCCATAAAAAGTGTTCCGTTACGTTTTTCAACGGTAAGCTCCTGAATAATATTATCAAATTGGATGGCGGCATAGTTACAATTAGTGTTTGGGACACTGGATCCGGAGCCGGACACAGGGAAGGTGATACCGATTCCCGTACCAAAGCCGGCATTAGCTATGCTGGGGACACAAATGGTAATTGCCACTACAAGGGTCAATAAAAATTTATACATAATGCATCACCTCGTGAAATATATTTTTACAACATTTTACAAAATTTTACGTTTTTAGTGAAGGAGGTTGCAGATTAAAAAAGTGATGAAATATGATGTGGTGTAAGATTTCAAAAAACTTCATATTATGATATACTTCTATAAGTAACCTACTAAAGGGGCTGTGGATACAGCTCCTTTGTTTTTACTTGTAAAATTATAGAAGAATCGAATATGAATAATTAAGCGGTGATATATGATGAAAGAAATTGTTAAAAGAGCCCATATTTGGATGGACAAATATGTTAAAACCTTCTATGAAGATGATGAGGAGGTTATGCTGGGCATAAAAACCAAGGAACTGCATACCAGCTATGTAACCTCCTACTCAAGAGAGCTGGCCCGGCATTTGCAGCTTGATGAACATGACGTGTTGCTGGCAGAGCTGGTGGGACTGTTTCATGATGTGGGGCGGTTCCGTCAGTGGAAGCTGTATCGCACCTTTTCTGATGCCTTGTCAGAGGACCACGCCAATCTTGGCTTGAAGGTTATTCAGGAGCTGCCATTTTTTCAGGAGCTGGGTGAGGATGACAGGGATATTCTTCTTTTTGCCATTGGCAATCACAACAAGAAGGATATAGCTGCCCCACCAACCAAACGACATCTTCTATTTGCCAGAATTATCCGCGATGCGGACAAGCTGGATATATTCAGGGTGCTGGAGCCTTATCTTACGGGAAAGAAAATCCAGACCTTTTCCAAGATTCCTTTTGAGGATGAGAAAATGCTCTTTGCACCAGGATTTATAGATAAATTCGTCCGGGGAGAGCAGGTGGACTACAATGAAATCCGTACCAACAATGATCGCATATTGGTACGGCTTATGTGGGCCTATGACATAAATTTTGCCTGGACCATGCTTCGCATTCGGGAAAAGGGCTATCTGCCACGAGTTATGGAGCATTTGCCTCAGATTGACAAAGTTAAGGAGGGCTATGCCAAGTTAAACAGATATGTGGAGGACAAATGTAATTCCTCAGATTTGGATATGCTTGACTAAGGCGGTTTACTTAAATACAGAAGGCGTGTAAAAACTCCTACTGAATAATCTCATTTTATGATATACTTAAAGTTACTGATGACCAAAGGGTCATCCCAGCCCCGTTGGTGGGGTAAAAGAAAGAAGGAGCGATTGATTATATGGCTGAGAACACTTCTGTTGGTTCCAACTTTATACAGAATGAAATAAATGATGATTTAAAGAACGGATATTACCCTGAAGGGGTTCATACCCGTTTCCCACCTGAGCCAAATGGTTATTTGCACATTGGCCATGCCAAGTCTATTTGCCTGAACTTTGGCCTTGCCAAAAATAACGGCGGTATTTGTAATTTGCGTTTTGATGACACCAATCCTGTAAAAGAGGATGTGGAATATGTAGATTCCATTCAGGAGGATATTAAATGGCTGGGCTTCAGCTGGGATGACAGAATGTTTTTTGCTTCTGATTATTTCGGTAAGCTCTACGATTATGCTGTGGAGCTGATTAAGAAGGGCCTGGCTTACGTCGATGACCTTACCGCTGAGGAAATCCGTTCCTATCGTGGAACTCTCACTGAGCCAGGAAAGGAAAGCCCTTATCGTAACCGCAGTGTTGAGGAAAATCTGGAGCTTTTCCAGAAAATGAAGGCCGGTGAGTTCGGCGATGGTGAGAAGGTGCTTCGTGCCAAGATTGATATGGCAGCGCCTAATATTGTTATGCGTGACCCGGTTATTTACCGCATTGCCCACGTTTCCCATCATCGTACCGGGGATGAGTGGTGCATTTATCCAATGTATGATTTCGC
>DFHJ01000004.1 GCA_002372665.1 Anaerovibrio lipolyticus | reverse complement strand
ATTAAGGCTAAGCTGACTGAAAAGTTGAGAGAAAAGATGCTGGAGGAATTCCGTACAGGCATCAATCAGGCCCAGCTTGAAATTCAGCAGATTAATATTCAGGAAAATCGTGCTGTTTCCGAGGTCGGTGAAGAAGACCAGGAGCAGCTGGCTATGATTCATCAGCATTTCGGTATTGAGCGTCAGAAGCGTGAGGATTTCATTGCTCAGACTGAGGCCCGTATCACTGATACTGAGAAGCTGGTTCTGGGTGCAGAAATCGTTCAGGGTACTACTGAGCGTTTCGTTGAACTGAAAAAAGGCGACAATGTTCGTGACCAGTTTAATGTGGAGGTTGTTGTTGAAGATGACGTTATCATCGCCATCCGCAGCTGATAATCGAATTGTCATTGGTAAAGCAGGAGCTCCTCACGGTATTCGTGGCGAGCTCCGTGTTATTCCATTGACAGATTTTCCAGAGCGGTTTGAAGAATTAAAACAGGTTTATGTAGGTGATGAGCTGCTGGATGTGGCTTCCGTGAAATACCACAAGCAGTTTGTTATCCTTAAATTTAAGCAGTATCCCTCCCGTGAGGAAGTAGCCAAGCTTACCGGTTCCTTGCTTTATGTGGATAAGAAGGATGCTATGCCTCTTGAAGAAGGGGAATATTACACCTTTGATATAATTGGCCTGGAGGTCTTTGATATGGATGGCATATCTCAGGGCTTTGTTACTGACGTATTAAAGACTGGAGCCAACGATGTTTATGTGGCTTCTAAAAAGGGTGAGGCCAAGCAGCTGATGATTCCAGCCCTAAAAGCTGTGGTGAAGGAAATCAACATTAAAGAGGGCCGCATGGTTGTGGATATGCCGGAGGAAATCTGATGCGTATAGATATTCTTTCCCTATTTCCTGCCATGTTTGAAGGTCCCTTTGGGGACAGTATTACAAGACGGGCAGTGGAGAATGGTATTCTTGACATAAAGATAACCAATCCCAGGGATTTTGCAGAAGGCAAGCACCAGCAGATGGATGATTCTCCCTTTGGCGGAGGCAGTGGCATGGTTATAAAGCCGGAGCCTATGTTTAGGGCGGTGCGTCATGTGAAGAAAACAACGGATTATGCTAATCGGCGGGTGCTCTTAATGAGTCCGGAGGGATCTGTATTTAATCAGGCTAAGGCCAGAGAATTAGCCCAGTATGACCAGCTTATTCTCATTTGCGGTCATTATGAGGGTTTTGATGCCCGTATAAGTGAGAAGCTGGCTGACGAAATCATCTCAATTGGAGATTTTGTTCTTACCGGCGGTGAGCTGCCGGCCATGATTATTACGGATGCGGTGTCCCGTATGCTGCCAGGAGTGTTGGGCTCTGAGGAGTCTGCGCCTACCGACTCCTTCTATAATGGGCTGTTGGAGCATCCACAGTATACCCGGCCACGGGAATTTGAAGGTATGGCAGTGCCAGATGTGTTATTGTCCGGGGATCATGCCAAAATTGCCAAGTGGCGCCGTGAGAAATCCTTGGAGATTACCCTGCGTAATCGTCCGGATTTGCTGGAAACAGCAGAGCTGACTGACGATGATAGAAAATACATTGAGCAATTAAAACAGGGATTAAAGAGTGATAAATAAGACTATGACAATTTGCCAAAGCATCTTGTCATGGTCTTTTTTGTTGCTTGATATAGAAGTTGCAGTATGATACCATTTTAAGTAGTTGTTATGTAAATATGTGGAAGACATGAGGGAGAAGAAAATGGAATCCAATTTTTCATTTCTTGAAACAGATTTTCCAGTATTATATAAATATGGTTGTTATGCTGAGCAATATCTATATAACGATCCTAATTCCTGTCTGTTTAAAATGGGACAGATGGGTGAAGCTATCATCAATTTGATGTTTGATTTTGATAACATCGAGCTACCATATCCAAATGATGCCAAGCGGAGAATCAACAAGCTGCGGCGGGAGGACCTGCTGGATGAGGATATGACGCTGCTGTTCCATGATTTAAGGAAAATGCGTAATGGAGCAGTACATGAAGGCGTAGAGGATTTGGAGGAATGTAAAAGATATCTGCCTATCATACATAGCTTGGCGGCCTGGTTTCAGGAGGTATATGGTAGTTCCATGGATTTTGAAGCCAAAAAGGCTGTTTTTATTATGCCATCAGAAGTTCTTCAGGACAAAGCTGAACGTACTACTGAGGACAGTCTGGAACAACAGCTTTTGGCTGAAGCAACCCAAAAGGCGAAAAATATTAAGAAAGTTGCCCTTAGTGTGAGACAGAAGACAGCCGCTAAGGTGGCCAGTTGTCGTAGAAAAACGGAAGCGGAAACCCGATTGCTTATTGATAAACAATTATGTCAGGTTGGCTGGGAGGCCGATACAGAGGTATTGCGCTATTCAAAGGGGACCAGACCGCAACGGGGCCGTAACATAGCCATTGCTGAGTGGCCAACGGATTCCAGCGTGGGCAATAATGGCTTTGCGGATTATGCCCTGTTTGTGGGTTTGAAGCTGGTGGCGATTATAGAAGCCAAGGCAATGCACAAGAGCGTTTCATCAGTTATTGACTACCAATGTAAGGAGTATTCCCGCTCTATAAAGGAAAGAGATAGAGAATACTTGCTGGGTACCTGGGGAGAATACAAGGTTCCTTTTATCTTTGCTACCAATGGACGTCCCTATATAAAACAGCTGGAAACAGAGAGTGGCATATGGTTTTTGGATTTGAGGGAGGGGAACAATGCTCCACGGGCACTGAGAGGTTGGATGAGTCCTACAGGTCTTATGGAACTGCTGAAAAAAGATATTGCAACGGGAAATAAGAATTTAACGGAAATGCCATATAATGTTCTGCGGGATAAAGACGGTCTCAATCTAAGAGACTATCAGATAAAAGGCATACAGGCGACAGAAGAGGCTGTATTAAGAGGTCAGCAGAACATTCTTATCGCCATGGCTACTGGTACCGGTAAAACTCGCACAATATTGGGACTTATTTATCTGTTCCTGAAAACAGGCCGCTTCAGGAATATTCTCTACTTGGTGGATAGAAATGCTCTGGGTAAACAGGCTATGGATGTGTTCAAGGAGGTAAAACTGGAAGAGCTCATGACTCTTGATGACATATACAATATCAAGGGGCTTGAGGATAAAGCCATAGATCGGGAGACGCGTATTCATGTGGCTACGGTACAGAGTATGGTGAAACGCATATTATATAATGAAGAAGATACCATGCCATCGGTTTCTGACTATGATCTTGTGATTATCGACGAGGCCCATCGTGGGTATATTTTGGACAAGGAAATGGGTGAAGCGGAGCTGCTATATCGCAGCCAGCTGGATTATCAGAGCAAGTATCGCAACATTGTGGAATACTTTGATGCTGTGCGGATTGCTATGACTGCTACACCTGCCCTGCATACTACGGAAATCTTTGGCCAGCCGGTGTTTAGCTATTCCTATCGGGAAGCAGTCATTGAAGGATATTTGGTGGATCATGATGCACCCCATGAGTTAAAGACAAGGCTGGGGGAAGAAGGCATTCATTATAAATCTGGTGAAAAGGTAACAGTCTATGTACCAGGATCGGAAAGCCCTATTGAAAGTATTTTGGAGGATGAGCTGGACTTTGACATTGACAATTTTAACAGACAGGTTATTACCGAGGAATTTAATCGGGCAGTTCTGGCTGAGATAGCTAATGATATTGACCCGGAGTCACCAGATATACAGGGGAAAACCTTGATTTACGCGGTGGATGACCAACATGCAGACCTTATTGTGAAAATTCTCAAGGAGATTTACTCAGATAAAGGGGTAGATAATGACGCCATTATGAAAATCACCGGCAGTGTGGCCGGGGGAAATCAGAAGAAGATCGAAGAGGTTATCCGCCGATTTAAAAATGAGCGATATCCAAGTATGGTTGTCACCGTAGATTTGCTGACAACCGGCATTGATGTGCCGGAAATCACCACCTTGGTCTTTATGCGTCGGGTCAAGAGCCGCATTTTGTTTGAACAAATGTTGGGACGGGCTACCCGTCTGTGCCCGTCAATCAAAAAAACTCATTTTGAAATTTATGATCCAGTGGGAGTATATTCCTCACTGGAGCAGGTCAGTGACATGAAACCAGTGTCTGCCAGTCCGACTACCACAATAGAGCAGCTATTGGAGGGCTTGGACGTGATGGATAACGAAGAAGACATACAAAATCAAATTGATCAAATCCTTGCCAAAGTGCAGCGCAAAGCCAAAATGATGGATAAAGCTGAAAGCGAGCAGCTCCAAAATATGACTGAAGGGAAAAACATCCAGCAGCTTTTGGATGATATCAGAAAGCTTGACCCGGCATCTGCCAAGGAATATATCAAAAAACGGGAAGGTGCCCTTCGATATATACAGGGGATTAAATCCAAGGTGTTTCATCCAGTGGTAGTATCTGACCGGGAGGATGAACTCATCTATCACGGGCGGGGCTACGGTAAAGGAGATATAAATCGGCCAGAGGATTATTTGGAAGCCTTTTCAACCTATATCAAGAATAATATGAACGTGATTGCAGCGTTGAATATTATCTGCACCAAGCCACGGGATTTAACCAGAGAAGGCCTGAAAAAGCTCCGTATTACGCTGGATATGGAAGGGTATACCGAGCAAAAGCTGAACACCGCCATAAGTCAGATGACCAATCAGTCCATGACCGCAGACATTATCAGCCTTATTCGTCGTTATGCCCTTGGATCGGCTTTGGTCAGTCACGAAGAGCGGATAAAACGGGCAATGGACAAAATAAGAAAAGCTCACAGCTTTTCCAAGCAGGAATTAAACTGGCTTCTGCGCATTGAAAAATATCTCATAAACGAGTCAGTAGTTAATATTTCAGTGTTCGATGAGGATGACCGTTTCAAGTCTGGTGGCGGATTTGCCAAGATAAACAAGGTATTTCAAAACAAACTGGAAAATATTATTCAGGAGCTTAACGAGTATCTGTATGAGGATGGAGGACATATTGCGTGAATACTCAGGAAATCGTGGGGAAGCTGTGGAATCTCTGTAACGTTCTGCGGGATGATGGGATTACCTATCATCAGTATGTTACGGAGCTTACATATATTTTGTTCTTGAAAATGGCCAAGGAAACGGAGTCTGAGGAACAAATCCCGGAACAGTATCGCTGGGACAAGCTGATGGAACACAGTGGTATTGATTTAAAAAAATATTACAAAGAGCTTTTAACTTATTTGGGTGAAAACTGCCATGGTCGGATTCGGGAAATATATCAGGGAGCTACTACGAATATTGAAGAACCCAAAAATCTGGAAAAAATCATTAAAACCATTGATGGTCTTGACTGGTATTCTGCCAAGGAGGAAGGGCTGGGCAATCTCTACGAAGGCCTGTTGGAGAAAAATGCAAATGAGAAAAAATCTGGAGCTGGGCAATATTTCACTCCCAGAGTGCTTATTGATGTAATGACCAGATTGATAAGTCCCCAGCCAGGGGAGCTGTGCAACGACCCAGCCTGTGGCACCTTTGGCTTTATGATAGCTGCCTCACAACATGTAAAGCGCAATACGGATGATTTTTATGATTTGGATGCGGATATGGCCAAATTTGAAAAATATGAAGCCTTCACCGGCTGTGAGCTGGTACACGATACTCATCGACTGGCATTGATGAATGCCATGCTCCATGATATTGAAGGTAAAATCACCCTGGGGGACACCCTGTCCAACGAAGGGAAGAAGTTGAAGGATTATGACGTGGTACTGACCAATCCTCCCTTTGGCACCAAGCGGGGCGGTGAGCGGGCCAGCCGTGATGATTTGACCTTCTTGACCAGCAACAAGCAGCTGAATTTCCTCCAGCACATTTACCGCAGTTTGAAAGCAGACGGTAAGGCCAGAGCGGCGGTAGTTCTGCCTGATAACGTGCTTTTTGCTGATGGTGACGGAGAGAAAATCCGTTGTGATTTGATGGATAAATGCAATCTTCATACCATTTTGCGCCTGCCTACCGGTATTTTCTACGCTCAGGGTGTAAAGACCAATGTGCTGTTTTTCACTAGGGGAAAAACTGATAAGGGCAATACACAGGAAGTATGGTTTTATGATCTCAGGACCAATATGCCCTCCTTTGGTAAGACTAATCCGTTAAAGACAGAGGATTTTGGAGATTTTATCAAAGCCTATGAGGCTGAGGACAGAAACAAGGTAGAGGATGAACGGTGGCAGAGGTTTACCAGGGAAGAAATCGCCGCCAAGGGCAATACCTTGGATTTGGGCCTGATAAAGGATGATAGCATTATTGACTATGAGGATCTGCCAGATCCGGCGGAAAGTGCAGAGGATGCCGCGGATGAACTGGAGAAAGCCGTGGATTTGCTGCGGGCTGTGGTGCAGGAATTGAAAGCGTTGTAACCCCATGCGTTTGAATTTATATATTTGAGTGAGGTGATATGGTAAAATGATAGAAATAGATAGATTACTCATGTATTATGAAAACGATAAAGTGTTTGTAACAGCTCATGCCACAGAACGATTTCGACAAAGGGGCATAAAAACCAAGGATATACGGAATGCTGTGCAAACAGGTGAAATAATTGAACAATATCCTGATGATTATCCCTATCCCAGTTGTTTGATTATTGGCAAGGCTGTTGATTTAAAAACCATACATGTTGTGATGAGTGACGAAGGCAGCTCAAGCCGTATAATTACGGCATATTATCCTTCAGCAGAAAAATGGGAAGATGACCTTAAGGCCAGGAGGCGAGATAAATGATGAATTGTTTAGTATGTAAATCCGGGGATATGAAGCCAGCAACCGAAAGTTATTTTGCTAACCTGAATAATTGTTATGTAATTATTGAAAATGTTCCTTGTTATAAATGTGACCAATGTGGCGAGACGGTGTTTTCAGCTTCGGTAATGGAGCGAATTGATGACATTCTTGAACATCTTGAAAAGGTCGCCAGCAAGATTTTTATTGTGAATTATTCATCGGCTGCGTGAGATATTTATGAGGGTTCTATGTCAAAGAAGCAACTTACAACAGAAGAAAAGATGAATAATGCCTTGGTGCCGGAAGAAGAATGGCCTTACGAGCTGCCGGATAATTGGTGCTGGGTAAGGTTGGGGGATATTGCTGCCGATATGGCTGATGGCCCTTTTGGCAGTAATTTAAAGACTGAACATTATACGAGTAATAAAGAAGTTAGAATTATTCAATTAAGCAATGTCAGTGAAGATGGCTGGCGTGATGAAAATGTAAGATATACAACATTTGAGCATGTAAAAAAAATAGCAAGAAGTATAGTTGAACCTGGAAATATCATAATAACAAAAATGATGCCAGCTGGAAGGGCAATGATTTGCCCGAGCAATGAAAAAAAGTATGTGTTATCGTCGGATAATGTTAAGTTTGTTCCTTATGCGTGTCTTAATTCAAAATATGTGGTTCGAGCTTTAAATTCACAAGTTTTTAGAAAGCAGGTTCAAGAAAATACACAAGGTATTACTAGGGCACGAACAAGTATAAAGAAACTGAAATCATATTATTTTCCTTTGGCTCCTAGCCCAGAGCAACAACGTATTGTTTCCCGTATTGAGTCCCTCTTTGCCAAACTGGATGAAGCCAAGGAGAAAATCCAAAATGTTCTTGATGGGGCGGAGAACCGTAAAACTGCAATTCTTCATCAGGCCTTTACGGGCAAACTCACCGCCAAATGGCGTAAAGAAAATAGTGTTACAGATGATAGCTGGGAAAAGAAAACGCTACAAGAAGTTTGTTGTACAAAGATAACAGACGGTACTCATAAAACACCAAAATATTCAACAAAAGAAGACGGGGGAATTCCTTTCATATCTGCTAAAGATGTGACCAAGGGGATGATTTGTTGGGATAATATCAAATATATAGTGCCTGAACTACATGAAGAACTCTATAAAAGATTGGCGCCACAAAGAGATGATGTATTATTAGCTAAAAATGGTACAACAGGGGTAGCTGCTATTGTTGAGACTGATATGATATTTGATTTGTATGTTACATTAGCAGTATTGCGTCCAAACAAAGAAAAAGTTTATCCTCGTTTTCTATTGAATATTGTAAATAGTCCAATATGTAAACGACAATTTGATGAACATTTAACGGGAATAGGTGTGCCTAATCTTCATTTGAGAGATATTAAAGAAATTGAAATAGGATTACCGAAATTACCAGAACAACAAGAAATAGTCCGCTTACTGGACCAATTCTTAGATAAAGAAAAATCCATTTGCGAATCCTGTGAAGCATCATTGGTTACCATCGAAACCATGAAAAAAGCTATCCTTGCCAAGGCTTTTCGGGGAGAGCTGGGCACCAACAACCCTGCTGAGGAAAGTGCAAAAGAATTGTTAACGAAATGTCTCACGACTGTGGTATAACGGGAAATGTTCTTCCTTCCCATCTATAGTTGTTGAGCATGAGAATACGATAGGAATGAAAAATGTTTGGTATTTCATATGATACATGGAAAGAGATATGTGAGATGTATTTCTCGCTTCGAGCCGGCATTCATAAGGTTTACCTGCAGTGGTTTCCGTTTTCAAAATTGACAGATGAAGATAAAGCTGAAATTGCTGGAGAAGATTTTTATAACAAATACATAAAAAATGGTGGCTTTGTATTATTTCCCGAGGTAATGCGTCGTTCTGAAAATTATATTCAAAAAACTGATGGTAGCTTTAGAAAATCATCTTTAATTTCACCAATTTTGTTTCTTGTACTTCAGGCTGTGGGAAAGGAAATCTCAATTCGATATGTTTCACAACGACCAACAGAGGTGTGTGTATATTATGCAGGAAACTAAGAATTAAAACATCCTAGATACAAACAAGATTATGATGCTTTCTTTAAGGCAATTAATGTTAGAAAAGAACAATACCAATATTTCATAAAAACTGATATTGCAGGTTTTTATGGAAATATCAGTATAAATGCATTAATTAATCGAATAAATGAAATATGTAATAGAAGAGAGCAGAGTTTATCGCAAACTACACTGATGTTGCTCAAGGAACTTCTTGTATACATTGGAGATAGTTGTTTTCCTTTAATTGAAAACAGCATGGCATCCTCATATTTGTCTACAGTAATTTATCTTGATAATATCGATTGCGATTTGTATGACTTCATTGATTCAAAGGTAAAAGATATATCTTCTTTTAAGATGATTCGATATGTTGATGATCTCTATATCCTTTTTTCATCTGAAAAGAACTTTGATGAATTGATACCTGTATTTAACACAGTTAAGAATGCGTACTCATCAATTTTGAAACAGCATGGTCTTGCATTAAATACAAAAAAATGTGTGTTGCGAGAAACATCAGAGATACATGAAGAACTCAAGAAGTCTTTATATGATGAGTTTGTTTATGGTAATGAAAGTGATATTGGCAGTTTTTTTATAGGTAAGTTACAGGAATTTTTGAATGAGATATATGAAGTACTCTGTGATTGTGGGATAACAAATGCTAAATATAGCGAAATTATAGAAAAGCATTTTAGTAATGATAATATTGAGTTTACACCGGAAGAGGTATTCAACTATCTAGTCTATGAGAACCAAACTGAGTTAAAACAACCAAGTGTATCAAGAATATTAGTTCAAATAATTAATCAAGATGTATCGTTCTTATCGTTGGATCCGAAAAGACTTTCTGTGATGGTGATGCAATCTGGGAATGATAGTGCAGTAAAAGCGATGCTCAATCAGTTGTTTATAAGATCAAGAAGTGGTGAATGGAACTCATATGATACAACTATCGCAATCGCCTATCTTATTCAGAGCAAATTTCAACATATTGATTTGTTGCAAGTGATAAAAGCGAACTGTTCTGAACTTTATTCGTATTATGATAATAGTTGTAAAAGAAGTTTTATTAATCAAATCCGTCCAGTTAAATGGAATCAGTATTTGCGTTGTATAGCAAATGATGTAAAAGCAGTTTTCTTATTTTTTATGAGTTTTTGCGAGCAGGATAAGGGAAATTATCTTGCAGGCTATGCTTATTATAAAAATTTTTTTGACCGCATTTCTGCGGATATAGCTTTTTTCTATGTTAAAGGTTCAAAGAAGAAAAAGCCAGATTACAAGCAGTATTACTGCGAAAAGAAATTAAAATCACTATATGGAGAAATCGCAGATGGTAATTCAGTAATAAAAAAGGCACATAAATTGAGGAATGCCAGCCCATTATCTCATGCGTCCGCGGAACTGATTGATAATAATGGATCGAGTAGTGAGCTGATGGATATTTGTGTAGAACTTGACAGGCTGATACACCAATATATTATGATGCATAATCTTTAGTTAAATTAAGATATAGATGTATAGGAGAGTGGGCAACCACTCTCCTGTTTATTTTTTGTTTTGTTCAAAAAGATACGAAAAAAGCCTCAAATTCCTTAAACTTGTTGAAAATGATAGCTCTTTTCACTTGACAAACAAAATGAGAAAGGGTATCATTGTCTATGCTACTGAAAGTAATTATCGTTTTAATAATTTTATGACGTGGAAGTGGTAAAGCCATAAAACGATGAATAGAGTTGCAGGGAGGTATAAAAATGACTCTTAAAGAGTGCAAAACTGGCATGTCCGTGAGAGTGGAGAACATTGGCGATTCATTGTTAAAAGAGCGGCTCATGACCATGGGACTTATTCCAGGTACTACTGTGAAGGTACTTCGCTCCGCACCATTGGGGGATCCAATGGCAATAGGTATTCGTTCTTATAATTTGGCAATGCGCCGTGAAGATGCAGATAAGATTGAAGTTACACAGGTGGGATGATAATGGCAACAATGGCAATGGATAATAACATCATAAGGGTAGCGCTTACTGGTAATCCTAATACCGGTAAATCTACTATTTTTAATGAAATAACTGGGGCTAGGCAGAAAATTGGTAACTGGCCTGGTGTTACAGTAGACAAGAAGGAAGGTCATGTAACCTTTGAGGGCAAGCACATTCAGGTAATTGATTTGCCTGGTACATACAGTGTAAATGCAAGAAGTCCTGAGGAAAAAATCGTAATTGATTATTTACAGGAAGCACAGCTGGACTTGGTAGTGGACGTTATTGATTCCTCCAATCTGGAACGAAACCTGTTCTTGACTGTACAACTGTTGGAAAAGGGCATTCCACTTATGCTGGACCTGAATATGCAGGATGAGGCAAAGCGTCGTGGCATAAAGATTGATGTCAAGAAGCTTGAAAAGAAGCTGGGATATCCGGTGTTGCTCACAGTGGCACGGGATGGCAAGAGCATAAAGAATCTTCTTAATGTGTTTACCTCTGTTTCCATGGAAAGCTATGGCCCTAGCGAGGAACTTCAGGCTCATATTGCCAAGATTCAGGAAATCGAGAACAGTGGTCTTACCGGTATGGATCTTCAGGAGGCAATCATCAAGCAGCGTTATGCGTTTATTGATGAAATCCTGAATGATGTGGCTGAGTTCTCCAGTGTAGGCTCTACCCTCACTGAGAAGCTGGATTCTGTTCTGGCCAACGGCATTTTGGCTTTGCCATTATTCTTGGTTATTCTCTATGCTGTATTCCAGATTACTTTCGCGTGGATTGGTCAGCCAATCGCTGATGCTTTGGAGGAAGTTATTACTGGCGACTTTACCGAATGGGTAGCCGGTGCTTTGGAAGGAGCCGGGGTTGCCGACTGGATGCAGGCACTTATTCTTGACGGCATTATTGGCGGTGTTGGTTCCGTTATTATTTTCGTTCCGCTTATTTTCATGCTGTTCTTCTGCTTGAGCTTCCTGGATGGTACAGGTTATATGGCTCGTGTGGCATTCATAATGGACCCTATTATGCGTCGGGCTGGCCTCAGCGGTAAGAGCGTAATGCCATTGATGATGGGCTTTGGCTGCGGTGTTCCTTCCATAATGGGTGCCAGGGCTTTGGACAACGAAAAGGATCGTATCCTGTCCATTTTGGCGGCACCTTTCCTGACCTGTGGTGCAAAGCTGCCTATCATGGCTCTTTTTGCTGCTATGTTTTTCCCGGACAATGCCGCTAATGTGGTATTTGCCATGTATATCGTGGGCGTAGTTATGGCGATTGTTTCTACTAAGCTGTTGACTGCGGCCAAGTATAAGGATGAAACAGCTACCTTCCTGTTGGAGCTGCCTCCATACAGAATGCCGGATATGAAGACCGTTCTTCTGGAAACTTGGGATAAGGGTAAGGGTTATCTGGTAAAAGCCGGTACTATTATCTTTGTTGGTTGCGTACTTATTTGGTTCTTGGGTGCATTTAATATGAATGGTATGGTAGAGGATCAGAGTGAGTCCTTCCTGGCCTCCATCGGTGCAGTTGTTGGTGCCATCTTTACCTTCCATGGCTTTGGCAACTGGGAAGCAGGTGCTGCGGTTATTTCCGGTATTTTGGCCAAGGAATCCGTTGTTTCTACTATTGGTGTTCTTTATGGCCTGCCAGATATTTCTGCTGAGGCTGAGGATGCTGTAGAGACTGCTGAGGCACTTAGTGCCACTGGTATGGCAGCGGCCTTCACCAGCCTGTCTGCTTTGGCCTTTATGGTATTCTCACAGATTTATACTCCATGTGTAACTGCATTGGGTACCATTAAGAAGGAGACTAATAGCTGGAAGATGATGTTCTTTGCAGCTGGTTATATGTTCGCTTTGGCATGGGTAGTTTCTCTGATAGTATACCAGGGAGGAAAGTTGTTGGGCTTTGAATAAAGGAGGCTCCTAATATGGCAACTTACGTAATTGGTTTAATACTTTTGGTATTACTTGGTTTTGCCGTCCGTCATGTCTGGAATAATTTCCGTTCCGGAAAGCATGATTGTTGCGGCTCAGATTGTGGCTGCGGTTGTGGCAGCAACTGTATCAGCAAAAAATAAATAATTAATTAAAACTGGAGAAATATTGTACTGATGTACAGATAATTCTCCAGTTTTTTGTGATGTTTTATCCGATGCCAGCTGGTGCTTGTTTAGGTAATGGATTACCTGAAATATATTGACATATATTGGAAAAAAATATAGAATGATGACGTTGAAATTAATAGGTTTTTCGGTGCTGACGGATTAGTGGAGTTCACCACATGTACCGGAAAATGATGATAAGCCGACCGTCTGGGCAAGGATTTGTCCGGATGGTTTTTTGTTTTTCGGCAAATCCTTTTTGTGATGCAGAAAGGATTGATGTACATGCGAAATCGTTGGCTTATTGCTCTGGCTGCTATTGGTATTCACATATCCATTGGCAGTGTCTACGCTTGGAGTGTATTGACCAAGCCTATTATGGCCGAGATGGGAATAACCCTGAAGGAAACCACCTGGACCTTTTCTCTGGCCATTCTCTTTCTTGGCTTGTCCGCCGGTTTTTTGGGCAGCTTTGTGGAAAAGCTGGGGCCAAAGAAAAGCGGTCTTTTAGCCACTATGTTTTTTGGTACGGGGATGCTGGGTACAGCCCTTGCCATTGAAGCTGGCAGTTTGGCCATGCTGTATCTGTTTTATGGTATTATCGGGGGTATAGGCTTGGGGATTGGCTATATTACACCGGTATCCACCTTGGTAAAGTATTTCCCTAATCATCGGGGCTTTGCCACAGGACTTGCCATAATGGGCTTTGGCTTTGCAGCATTGGTGGCGGGTCCGGTTATGCAATATCTCACAGGAGAGTTTGGTTTAAAAAATAATTTCCTGATATTGGGTGCAGTATATATAGTAATTATGAGTATGTCTGCCCTTTACTTAAAGCCACCGGCAATCAGTAGCGACATCGAAGTGAGGGAAAACGCCCATCAGGGAGCTACAGCCAATGAGGCAGTAAAGACATGGCAGTTCTCCGCTCTGTGGTGGATTTTCTTCGTAAATATCACCTGTGGAATTGGCCTTCTTTCCGTTGCTTCCCCAATGGCCCAGGAGGTAGTGGGAATGGATGCGGCAGCCGCAGCGTCTATGGTAGGTATTATCGGTTTATTGAATGGTGCCGGGCGTATTATTTGGTCTACTGTTTCAGACTATATTGGCAGAGGAATGACGTACATTATGTTTTTTCTTATTGAAATTGCCGCATTTTATCATTTGGCCAACACTGTAGATGCAATGATTTTCCAGCTGCTTATTTTATTGATTATAAGCTGTTACGGAGGCGGTTTTTCCTGTATGCCGGCCTATCTTTCTGATTTGTTTGGTACAAGAGAGCTTAGTGCCATCCACGGACGTATATTGACGGCATGGGGCTTGGCAGGTATTGCGGGACCATCTATTATTGCTGTTTTCAGGGAAAATACCAGCGGCTATGGCTATACTTTGTATTTCTTTGCTGGCTGCTTTGTGATAAATTTCCTTATTGCCCTCGTACTGAAAACCTATGGACGCCGCAAGAGGGTCCACGCAATTGTTGAAACTCATTGATAATACATTAAATAAAGAAGGAAGCACTGGGGCCGGGCTGATAATCAGCTCCGTATGCCAGTGCTTTTTATTTTTCATCTATATATGGCTCCAGACACACGGAAACGATTCTTTGGATATGCTCAGGAGCTTTGTGATAGGCAGCAATTAGCCTTTTGTCCATATTTTTATCAGGGTTCGGGTCCTCAGGAGCGGGAGAGATAATATCGATGACCGCCTGCTTTTTGTCCTTGCCTGTGAAGTAGCTCATGTCCACCTTGAAAAACTTGGCATAAATTTCCAATACCTCACGGCTTGGCTCACGTTGCCCGCTTTCGTACATGGAAACTGTGCTTTGACTGATTTTTAGCAGGTCAGAAAATTCCTTTTGGGTCAAATCCTTTGACAGGCGCAATTCCTTTAATCTATGTGCAAAATCTGTAAACATATCAGCCACATCCTATGTGTTCATTCTCTGATATTATTATAACGCCATTGTTCAAATTTTTCCTCTATATGAAAGAAAAATTCAGACTGTTGTAAAACAGGTTTTAAAAACGGCATTACCATATTCACATTTATATTTATTGATGGGCTGCTTCGGCAGCTCTTTTTGTGCAGTTATTTGCTATTGTATTAAAATGAAATATAGAATAAAATAATAAAATATGCTCAAATTTTATAGAAAAATTAGTAAATATATGATAATATATTAATATAATTAATTTTAAATAATACAATTATTACAGAAAGTTAATTAAGGAGAATGGGCATGGTTAATGCTGATAAACGACGAAAAATGCTATATGATAAGGCCTGCAAGGAGGTTTTATCAGAAAAGGGAATTATAGGCCATATCTTAAAAACCTGCGTAAGGGAATATGAGAATGTTCCTGTTGAGGATATAGTAAATAAGTATATTCAAGGCAATCCCGAAGTGGAAAAGACTCCTGTCCTGCCTGATGGTGGTATTTATCGCATAGAAAGTCAGCATACCGAGGATATAACTGAGGGGGAAGGTGCAGTATTCTTTGATGTGAGGTTCACTGCATTGGCACCAGGTACAGAGGAACCTATTGAGCTGATAATTAATATTGAAGCTCAAAATAAGTTTAATCCTGGTTATCCTCTTTTGAAGCGGGGAATATATTATTGTAGCCGCATGATTTCCGGCCAGTACGGTACAGTATTCACTAAATCCCATTATGAAAAAATCAAGAAGGTCTATTCTATTTGGGTTTGCACCAATTCCAGTAAAGAATGGGAATATAATATTGCCAGGTATGGTATAATAGAAGAAAATATTATTGGTAAGGCGAAAGCAAAAGATTCTCATTATGATTTGTTGTCAGTGGTGATGATTTGCCTTGGACAAAAGCAATATACCGAGCTGGAAGGCCTTTTGAGACTATTAAACCTCGTCCTCGTAGATAATAACCTTAATCAGCAGGAAAAGAAAGACAAATTGGCAGAGGAGTTTTCCATAAAAATGACACCGAGACTGGAAAGGGGTGTGCAGGAAATGTGTAATTTGAGCGAAGGCGTTGAACAACGTGGAATTGAAAAGGGAATGGCTCTTGGACTCGCCGAAGGGAGAGAACAGATGGCTGTTGATATGCTTCATGATAATGAGCCAATAGAAAAAATCCTAAAGTATTCACGCTTACCCCTTGAGCGTATTCAGGAATTGGCTGAGCAAATAAGGAAAAAATGACATTACCATATTTTTATATTTATTGATGGGCTGCTTCGGCAGTTCTTTTTTTGTTTTTAATGTATCTAGTGCTTCATTTCGCGGATGATTTCTTCCTGCTTTTCGATGTGTTCCAGGGCGGCGGCTGTGTCCTCGTCCTTTAAAAGGGCGTAGAGCATACGGTAGTGGGATTATTATTAATATGGATTATATAAAGCGTATGGATGCGGATGAATTTATTATGAAGGATGATTCCAGAATTCCCATAAGCAATCGGAAGAAAAAAGAAGCCAAGGCTGCTTATATGAGATATTTGGTGCATCGTTGAATAAGATATATGCAATTTTAAGGCAGTGATACTATGCTGATAGGCATTTGTCCCTGCCTTATTTCAATGGTATAAAACATTTTGACAAATAGCTTAAATAAGGTAATATATAAAGTAGGGGATTTGTACGTAATTTTATTTTACATGATGGTGATGATATGAAACATGATGTAGGACAATTTGATGGGGAAAATACTGATGATGCCAGTGAAATAATAGAACGGTTAACTTTTTTGAATACCAAGGATGGTCTCCAGCAATGTATGGACGATGAGGACTTTTATTTGGATATTGTCAGCACCTTTGTGGAGGACAATGTTTTGGATGATATGCAGACCTGTTATTTGGGAAATGACTGGGGTGGATATCGTGTCAAGGTTCATGCACTGAAAAGCTCCTCGGCATATATTGGTGCGGAAGAGCTGCGGGCAAAGGCAAAGCGTATGGAGGATGCGGCCAAGCAGGAGGATGTGGAGTATATAAACATGAACCATCATCATTTGGTGGCCATGTATGAGGAATTGCTGAGAAACATCACTGCGGTTTTACCAAAACGCATAAATCTGGAGACCAGTTCCCAGATAAAGCCTTTTACAATCTTTGTGGTGGATGACAGCCGTTTGAATCGTCAGGTGGTAGTGGAGGTTCTTTCAGGTAAATATAATATAAGGGAAGCAGGCTCCGGACAGGAGTTTTTTCAGCAGTTGGATGAAGGAAGTATGCCTGATTTGGTACTTTTGGATGTACACATGCCACGGGAAAACGGGCATGATATTATTGGAAGACTGAAGGCAGATGAAAGATATGTCCATATTCCTGTAGTTTTTATGACCCATGATAATGAATTATCCACTGAGCTGCAGGGCTTCAAGGAAGGGGCTGTGGATTTTATCACCAAGCCTCTTAATCCGGCTTTGCTGATGGCGAGAATAAACCGAATTTTGGATTTGTATTATCTGCAGTCAAGGCTTCAGGAGGAAATTCAGATAAAAACCCAGGCCATTCTGGAGAAAACCCGGCAGATGACCATTATGTTTGAGCAGATTATTCAGGCATTGGCCAATACTATTGATGCCAAGGATAAATACACCAAGGGCCATTCCGACAGGGTTTCAAAATATAGCGTACTGATTGGAAAACAGATGGGGTATACGGAGATGCAGCTGCTGCATTTAAAATATGCTGCCCTCCTCCACGATATAGGAAAGATAGGTATTCCGGACGAGATTATTAATAAAAATGGTCCTTTGACGGATGAGGAATTTGAAGTGGTGAAGACTCATCCTGTTATTGGCGGTGATATATTAAAGACCATCACCTCAGTGAAGGACATTTATGATGGTGCCATGTATCACCACGAACATTATGATGGCAGTGGATATCCGGAGGGACTGTGTGGCAAAGAGATTCCGGAAATAGCAAGAATCATCAATGTGGCGGATTCCTATGATGCCATGACCTCACGCCGTTCATATAGGGAGGAGCTTTCACAGGAAAAAGTTCGATGTGAGATGGAAAAGGGCCTGGGAGTTCAGTTTGACCCCATAATAGGCAGTGTTATGCTGCAGATAATAGATGATGACTTTGGGTTTACACTGCATGAATAGAAGGGAGATCTTTTCATGAAAAAAATATTGGTTGTGGATGATAATGTGGTTAATCTGAAATTTGTGGATAAAATGCTCAAATCAAACGAGGAATATAAGCCTGTGCTTGTGCCAAGTGGTAGCAAAGCACTTCAGTTTTTGTCGAAAAATGTACCGGATCTGATTTTGCTGGATATTCTCATGCCTGAAATGGATGGTTATCAGGTGCTTGAGGAAATTAGGAAAATGCCGAAACTGGCAGATGTCCCGGTGCTGTTTTTGACCGCTGAAGAGGATGATAGCCTGCAGGACAAAATAAAGACAGTGGGGGCACAGGGCTTTTTACTGAAGCCTTTTAAACAGGAGGCTTTGCTTAATATGGTAGGTCCGTACTTGGCGTAGGGGGTAACGTGATGCAGGATAATGAAGCAACATTGAAATCGCTGCAGATTGAACTGAAACGTGCCAATCGTGAGATAAAGCGTCTTCAAAGAGAAAACAATATTCTGGCGGCTCTGGCAGAGCAGGCAAACAAGTTTCGCGAATATAGCGAGCACTCCAAGGGACAGCAGGTATTCTACAATGCTATGCTGCTTCAGAATTCACCGAATATATCCATAATGCTGGATATGGATTTGAATACAGTAATGGCCACGGAGCCATTCTTTGAGCGTTCCAGCTATTCTTTTGAACAGGTTAATGATGGCGTGTATATTTATGACCTGTTTGAGGGGCTTATGGACAACATTGGTCGTCGCCATATTGAGGAGATGTGCAAGGAAACCAGGGACGAGGGCAAAAATATCCAGTATATGGACCGCATGGAGGTCCATGGTATGGAGGAAAATTTTGACATTTATGTAAGACCGGCTATTAACCAGGATAAGGAAATAGCAGGTGTTATGCTGATTATGGTGGATATTACCGATATTATCAGGGCCAAAGAAAGAGCAGAAAGTGCCGACAGGGCCAAGTCCAGCTTCCTTGCCAATATGTCCCATGAAATCCGTACGCCAATGAATGCCATAAATGGTATGTCGGAGTTTATTATAAGGGATACGACGGATTCCTTTGCCAGAGAAAACGCCTTGCTGATAAAGAGTGCATCAGCTTCACTGCTGGCTATTATCAACGATATTTTGGATTTTTCCAAGATAGAAGCGGGTAAAATGGATATTATCAATACCCCATATCAGATGTCGTCTATTATTAATGATGTTATGACCATGATCAGTATTCGTCTGAAGGACAAGGATGTGGAGCTGATTATGGATATTGATGAAAATATTCCTTACAGTCTGATAGGTGATGAAATCCGTATCAAGCAGGTTATGGTAAATCTCCTGAATAATGCGGTTAAGTTTACCCATAACGGTTACATCAAGATGAAAATGTGGTGTGAAAAAATGCCGGACGATAATACAGTCAAGATTTTTTCCTGTGTGGAGGATACGGGCTGTGGTATCAAGCCAACAGATCTTGTAAAGCTTTTTTCCAGCTTTGAACAGGTGGATACCAAGCGAAACCGCTCAGTGGAGGGAACCGGATTGGGGCTGGCCATCAGTAAGCGCCTTTGCCGCTCCATGGGAGGGGATATTACTGTAGACAGTATTTACGGCAAGGGCAGTATATTTACCTGGACTGTGGTAAATAAGGTGGATGATTGGAAACCAATGGGCAAGCTGAACAAGGATGACAGCCTGTTCCAGCGCAAGCTCTTTAAATATACCTTTACGGCTGAGGAGGCTACTGCTCTGATTGTGGATGACAACAGGGTTAATCTGAAGGTGGCGGAGGGTATGCTGGCACCATACAAGATTAAAGTCACTTGTGTGGAAAGCGGTGCAGAGGCTTTGAACCTGCTAACCAACGAGAAATTTGATATTGTGTTTATGGACCACATGATGCCGGTTATGGACGGCGTGGAATGTATGTATAAGATTCGTGAGATTCCAGGCTGTCAGTATACAGTGGTTATAGCACTTACGGCCAATGCCATCAGCGGCATGAAGGAACAGTATTGTGAATACGGCTTTCAGGGATTTTTGGCCAAGCCTATTGAGGCCAAGGAGCTTGATGATTGCTTAAAGCAGTTCTTGCCGGAGGAAAAGATAAATAAGCTGGATAAGCCATTTACCTCCCAGACGGATAATATTGATCAGGATATATTAAAGCAGGTGTATACTGATGGCCGAAAGAAGATGAAGCTTTTGGGCAGCCTCATCGAAAATGAGGATTATGCCAATTATATCATCGAGGTACACGCACTGAAAACAGTGGCGGCCATAATTAATCAAAAGGAACTGTCCCAGATGGCCAGGGAACATGAAATGGCCGGTAAGGACGGCAACTATGACTTTATTCGCCGAAACTTCGATAGGTTGATGGCAAAGTATGCATCAGTTATTGCCTATCTGGGAGATTATTTCGTTGATGATATTTATGATAAAAAGGAAGAAGAGGAACTGGCGGAAATATCTCAGCAGGAGATGGACCATATTATAAATGGTATGGAATCGGCCATTGGGGACTTCGATCTGGATATTTTCGAGGAGCTGAGAACCAAACTATCCAAGTTCAAGGTAAGCGACGAGCAGCGTGAGCTTTTGAACAGGATGAAGGATGCAGGAAATGATTTTGATTATGATGCTTTGGAAGAGCTGATTAATCAATGGAGTAAGACGTAAGTTTAGAGGTGAATGGAATGCGGTCATTAGCCGTTTTTACAAAAAATATGGATGATCTGGATTTGGGCGTGGCAGAGCTAAAGGAAAAGCTGAGTGACTTTAAGCTCGGCAGAAATTCCCTTGGCGTGGTGTTTGCCCATGCAGAAACAGATTTCGAGGAATTAGGTAAAAAGCTGAGTTCAGAATTCAAATTTCCGATTATGGGCTGCAGTGCCATGTCACTGTTTTCGGAGCAGCAGGGATATGCCAAGGAGGGTATTTCTTTTCATGTATTTACTGCCGATGATTGCAGCTTTGCGGCCGGTATGACGGCAGAACTGACAGAGGACAACTATAAGACGGAGATAAAACGGACCTTCAACAAACTAAAGAATGATTTGGGCGGATGGAGACCAAAGGTAATTATTACCTATGCGGTTAAAAATCCGAAGATACCAGGGGATGAGTTTGTTAATGTCCTTGATGATGCCAGTGGTGGGATACCTGTTTTTGGTGGCTTCTGTTCTGACAATTTTGTGTTCAGTGAATGCAGTGTAATGCTTAACTCCCAGCAAAGCCGGTCCGGAATGGTTATGGTACTTATTGGGGGCGATACAAAGCCGGTTATCAAGGGCGAATTTTCAGTGGAAACTGTGGCGGACTTTGATGAGGTTGTTACTGAGGCCAGAGGAAATGTGGTCTATAAGCTGGGAAACAAAACCATGGTGGAGGCTTTGCGGGCAGCAGGTTTTGATTTGGAAACCCAGGATCTGGTGATGCAGTTTGTGGGTTCGCCGTTTCTTGTAACCTTTACCTCTGTTGAAGGTGATGAAATTCAGGTTATTCGAAACCTTGACAGTATTGATTTGGAAAGTGGGGCGGGAATTTTTTTGGGCAATGTGCCCAAGGGTGCCCATATTCAGCTGGCCATGTTTACCCGAAGAGATGTGGCCCGATCTGTGGCAAAGGCTATACAATCCGCCATTGTGGATGTGGGTAACGAACATAAATACGAGTATACATCTGCCATTATTACTTCCTGTGTTTCACGGCTTATGACCTTTACAAATGATGATATGGTGGATGAGACCAAGGGGTATTCTGCGGTTATACCTCGTAGTATACGATTCTCAGGAATGTACTCCTATGGCG
The DNA here is from genome assembly GCA_002372665.1 of Anaerovibrio lipolyticus. Taxonomy (GTDB): domain Bacteria; phylum Bacillota; class Negativicutes; order Selenomonadales; family Selenomonadaceae; genus Anaerovibrio; species Anaerovibrio lipolyticus_C. The sequence continues at coordinate 5,338 of DFHJ01000004.1, read as the reverse complement.
AATTTTGTCCTATAATCTCCAAAGCAACCGGCAATGTCCATAATTGCTTCCACAATACAACTTTTTGCTTTATTGTTTTGTAATTAATATAGAGAGTGCGAAAAGCACCGATTTTTATGATTTGAAATGAAATGTTTGGGGGCATAATAATGGATTTTAGACAGTTGGAGTATTTTTGTGCCATCAGCAAACTGGAGAATTTCACGAGAACTGCTGAATATTTGCATGTTTCCCAGCCATCGGTAACAAAGGCCATTAAGGCACTGGAAAGGGAGCTGAAGCTGACCCTTATTGACCGTCGCCAAAAGCACGTTACCCTGACTAAGGAAGGCAAGGCCTTTTTGCTCCATGCAGAAAAGATTATGAAGGATGTGGAGGATACTAAAAATGATATGGCACGTTTCCAGCAGGAGAAGCTGGGTACGGTTCATTTCGGCATTCCTCCTATGGTGGAAGCCTATCTGTTCCCGGATCTTTTTACCAGCTTCAAGGATATGTATCCTGAAATGAGTCTGGATGTGAAGGAGTACAGTGATTCCACTGAGGTTTTGCAGAGGGCAGATAGGGGAGAGCTGGATTTTGGAATTATCTTTACAGATAAATTAAGTGACAGCGACCATGAAATGCTGATTCAGACTGATAATTTAAGCCTGTGTGTCAGTCCGGAATTGGAGCTGGCAAGTAAAAATCATATTGAATTTGATGACCTTCGCAATGAACAGTTCATTATGCAGCAGTCCAATACCTATCAGTATCAGCATGTATATGAGCGTTGTGTGGAGCGTGGATTTGTGCCGAATATTTTGTTGTGTACTACCCAGCTGAAGACCATAAAACAGCTTGTGGCCAACAGGCTTGGTATATCTGTGCTTCCGGATTTCGTTACCCGGGAGGAAACCAAATTCGTCCGCCGTCAGCTTACTCCGCCTATTACAGTCCATATTTGTCTGTATTGGGGGAAGGACAAGGAGCTTAACGGCCGGGACGAGAGATTTTTGAATTTTATGAAGCAATATGTAGCTTCAGATGAATTTATAAAAAACTTCCAGCCAGTTAAGAATGACCAGCTGGAAGGCTGATTAATTGGAGGGATGTTCTATGAAATTTTTGAAATCTGCCATGCTGATAGTATTATCTTTGATGCTGTTGAGCGTGGCCGGTTGTGGCAGTAACAATGCTACCCAGCAGAGCAGTAATGGTAATGAAATCGTTATCAATGATGATTCGGGCAGGAAGGTAGTGCTTTCCAGGACTCCTAAGCGCATAGTGGTACTGTCAGCCTCCTTTTTGGAGCCATTACATCTGGTGGGCGGAAATATTGTAGGGCGTCCAACCTCACAGGTTGCTCCGGATTTTGCCAAGGATATTGAAGTCGTTGGCAAGTCAATCCAGATTGATGTGGAAAAGGTTCTGTCCTTAAATCCCGATTTGGTGGTTATTCATCAGGGAGTAAATGAAAAGCTCATAAAAGTATTGGAGGATAATGGTATTCCGTCTATTGTGCTGAAATCCAAGACCTATGAGGATGTAAAGCGTGAGCTGGAAATCTTCGGACAGGTAACCGGGGAAAAGGAAAAGGCGTCAGAGGCTATTTCCAAAATGAACAAGGAAATCACCGCAATTAAGGAAAAACTCCCTAAGGAGGAAAAGCGGGTGGCAGTGCTCTTTAGTTCCTCCCAAAATCTCAACATTCAGCTTAGCGGCAGCATTGCCGGGTCTGTGGTTAAGGATTTTGGCTGGAAAAATGTGGCTGAGGGACTTACCCCAATGGAAAAGAATCCAGATGCTACCCCATACAGCATGGAGACCATGGTTGAGCAGAATCCGGAAATTCTCTTTGTGGTTACCATGGGCAATGCCAAATCCCAGGAGGATAATCTTCTGGGGGAAATGAAGAAGAATCCAGCTTGGAATGCTATTAATGCGGTACAGAACAACAAGGTATATTTCCTTCCGCAGGACTTGTTTTTGCTGAGTCCTGGGCTGAAATACCCTGACTGCTATAGGGAAATGGCCAAGAAGGTATATCCTGATTTGTATTAAAGGAGCATAAAAATTGAGCGATAATAAAAGCAGTGTTAAGTGGCGAATATCTATTTTGGCGATATTCGCCATTTTGGCCGCCGTAGGCTTTTTACTTAGCATAATGTTGGGGTCCGTGTCCATTCCGGCCCAGGAGGTGTTTGATTCCCTTATGGGAAATGCCACGGGTACTCATGAAAAGATATTAAACAGCATCCGTCTGCCAAGGACTGTAGTGGGTGCGTTGGTGGGCATGAATCTTGCGTTGTCTGGTGCCATACTTCAGGCGGTGATGAAAAATCCGCTGGCGGATCCACATATTATAGGTATTTCCTCTGGTGCGGGTATTGCAGGTATTATGGTGATGCTGATTTTCCCCGGCTATGAGATGTTCGTTACTCCTGTGGCCTTTGTGGGAGCTATGATGGCTGCAGTGTGCATTTACATTTTGGCATGGAAAAATGGCATACGGCCTGTACGCATTATTTTGGCCGGTGTGGCAGTATCCGCATTTTTGGGTGCGGGAATTTCCGGCATGATGATTTTTCATAGTGATAAGATTCATAATGCCCTTATGTGGATGGTGGGAGGTCTTTCTGCCAGAAGCTGGCCCCATGTGGCTATGATTTGGCCCTATTCTCTTGGGGGCGGCATTCTTGCCTTGCTGGCGTCCCGTCACATCAATATATTGCAGCTGGGGGATGAAGTAGCTAAAGGCCTTGGAGTAAGAGTTGAGCTTACCCGTATTGTCCTTACAGCTATTGCGGCTTTGCTGGCTGCCAGTGCGGTGTCTGTGGTGGGGCTTTTGGGCTTCGTTGGACTTATTGTGCCCCATGCTGCCCGCCTTATAGTTGGCTCTGATTATCGTTTTTTGTTGCCTGCTTCAGCCCTTTTGGGTATTGGTGTGGTGACGATTTGTGATACGGTGGCCCGGGTGGCCTTTGCTCCTGTGGAGCTGCCAGTAGGTATTTTGATGGCGGCATTTGGAGCTCCATTCTTCTTGTTCTTGTTAAGGAGGGAGCTGTAATGTCAATAAAAGCAAAAAATCTGTCTGTTACCATAAATGACAAGGTTATTTTGGAAGGAATCAATGTCACCATACCAAATGGAAAAATAACTTCTGTAATAGGTCCTAATGGAGCAGGCAAATCAACCCTGTTAAAAGCGGTGGCCGGTATCAACAGTAATTACGGTGGGCAGGTTATTATAGACGGTGTTGACCTAAAGAAAATCAAGCGGAAGGAGCTGGCCAGAAAGCTGGCGGTGCTTCCCCAGGGAATGCAGGCCCCTCCGGATGTGACAGTGGAGCAGTTAGTGGATTACGGGCGGTTTCCTTATAGGAGCTGGTTTAAAAAGAGCAACCGGATCGAGGATGAGGAAGCAGTGGAATGGGCTATGTCCGAAACCAATGTGTCCCATTTAAGACATCGTCAGGTTATGTCGCTATCCGGTGGTGAACGCCAGCGGGCATGGATAGCCATGGCTCTGGCCCAGAAGCCGGAAATTCTCATTTTGGATGAGCCAACCACTTATCTGGATATTGCCCACCAGCTGGAGGTTATGGAAATAGTCAAGCGGCTCAACGAGAACTGGGGCATTACGGTGGTAATGGTGCTCCATGAGCTGAATCAGGCGGTGAAGTATTCAGATTATCTGGTTGTGGTAAAGGATAAGGGGATTTACACTGCTGGAGCCCCGGACAAGGTAATGAATGAAACCTTCCTAAAGGATGTTTTCGGCGTCCGGGCTGAGGTATTCTCCAATGAACGGGGAGAACAGATTCTGACTCCTGTGGAGGTGCTGAAATAAAGAATAAGTAAAAACTAAAAAGCTGGTGCAGGATGAAGGTTCATCGAGCACCAGCTTTTTGCATATCAGCGTTCGTAATGAGTCCAAAGGCTGATAATTTTTATTGTTTTTTCTTCTTCGTATACCTGATATACGAGCCTGTGTTGAATATTTATTCTACGGGAATATAGCCCCTTTAAATCACCAACTAATTTTTCATAGCTTGGAGGCGTTTGGAAGGGATTGACTTTTATTAACTCAATGAGAGCCTTTGCTTTGGTATCCAGCCCGGCAGTCTTTAACTTTGGAATATCCTTGACAGCGGCTTTTGTATAAACAATCTTGTACATATTACCAGACTACCTCATCTTCAGGGATGGTATCTGATAAAGGAGTATTCGCTCCTTCAAGTAATTTCTCCTTCATCCCGGGAACAGAGGATAAATTAACTGTCTCTATCAAGCCCCTGTATTCATCTTCGCTGAGCATAACAGCATTTCCACTTTTGGAAGTTATATGTATGGGCTCGTTGAAGCGCACAGCAGTCTCAACCAGCGAAAAAATATTTTTTCTAAAATTTGTAATCGTAGTTGTAGTCATAAATGGCACCTCCTTATATGTACAGTATAATGTACGCATATTATGGAGTCAAGTCCAACATGTATGAAAATTATAGGCAGGATTTTTTATGCGAAAGTTGAAAACCTTAATAAAAGATCTATTTGTTGTAAAAAAATTGGAAAAGCTGGACGAGGACTAGGGTAATGGCTATGGATGCAAATGAGAACACATTAAGCAAAAAGGAAATTGACGAATTTATCAGACGTCATTATAAGCCTGATGATGACAGATCTCCCAGCTTTTTGGCTGCTATAGGGGGGCCTCTCGTATTTCTGCCGGGGAAAAGATATGCTACAACTCCGGCGGATGGTGGCGGATTGCAGTATCTGCTTGATAAAATTCGCAGTAAAATTGAGCTGACCTTTTCAGAAAAGCTTATGGAGCTAATTAACGAAAAGGGGAAGAAACCTGCTGAAATATATAAAAAGGCGGATGTAGATAAGGCACTTTTTTCAAAAATTAAGGCCGACAAAAATTATCACCCAACAAAAGCAACGGCACTTGCCTTTGCAATAGCATTGCACCTGAGCCTGGAAGAAACCCAGGACCTTATAGGGCGGGCCGGTTATGCCTTGTCCAACAGTATAAAAAGGGATCTTATAGTGCGGTGTTATATTGAATCCAGAACCTACAACATTATTGATCTTAATGAAAAGCTGATGGATTATGGTTACGACCCACTTACCAACAAATGTGGTTTATAAAAAAATATAGTAGGTTGCCAAGGCGGCAACCTTTTCGTTTTTTTCCATTCTATAATTAAATCATCCTAAAGAAACTCATTTACAGAAAAATCAAAGCAACCTGGTAATATGTAAAGCTCATTTTTCAAAAGTTTTGCAAGCAAATCCTTAAATTAGCGTGCACTTAACAGGCCCCTGGACAATAAACCTAAAATCCAGAAGGT
>DFHJ01000106.1 GCA_002372665.1 Anaerovibrio lipolyticus | reverse complement strand
AGGACTGATATGTAATGACCTCTTGTCAAGTATAAAATGACAGGAATCACCACAGACATGTTCATTTTTCTGAAGACATCGGGAAAGAGCCTCGGAGTATCAGTTCCCGGCTTTGGCCACTCTGATATACGTGGATTGATTACCTACAGGTCAATGGTCCGCCGTGAACTCTACTGTCTAGCTGCGTGGATCACAGATTAAACTGTGCCAACATAGTCCCGTCGTAGATAGCTCGAACCTTGAAATGACCGAAGCCCCTTCAAGATGCCTTCAGTTATTAAGTTATTATTGGCCAGATGTAAGTGGCACCAGCCATCTTACATTTGATTAAGCTATGTTATCTGTCATCATACCCCACATAAAACAGGCGAGCTCTCTGGCTATCGCAGTTTTGGCTACGTTATGTTTTTTACTTTTCCCAAGAACCATTTTGAAAAATTTTCGTTTTAATCTCTCATTGGCTTTGTCTGCGTATGCAATAACCTGAGGATTATTGCCTTTCTGACGTGCTTTTAGTGCTTTGGGTTTATATCCAACTGCACCTCTTGTATAACCCTGAGTAGCTTCTGTTAGCAAAACTCGCACATGGCGATTGCCTGCTTTGGTAATACCAAGTCTTGTAGTACTGTCGCCACTGGAATTTTCACCTGGAACAAGCCCTAAATATCCAGCGAATTTTTCTGCTGATGGAAAACGCTTGAAATCACCTACTTCAACCAGGACTGATAAGGCAGTATGCGTCCGCACACCAATGAAACAGCATAGTTTCTTCACTGATTCTCTGTATTCGTCCTTGGCAGCAAGTTCCTCTATTCTTTTATCAATGCGCTCAATCTTATCACTTAAGGTTGTATACGTCAGCAAATATTCATCGAGGATTTCCTTATAAAGAGCCTCAGGATTTAGGCTTTTCAACCATTTTACATGTCCTACAGTCCAATGACTTTTTCCCTCATAACGATAGTTATGCCTCAGACAGAAGGATAGTATCTGCTGCTTAATCCTTTTTAGAGCAAGTTTATGGTCATCTCTCATTCTGAGATATTCCTTGGTTTCTTCATCAGTGGCTGTAGGGATGTGAACAGGACTGTAATTGTGTTGGGCGAGGCATTTTGCAATTAATTCAGCATCCCGCTTATCAGTTTTTATTCTCTTTCCACTACGTTTTTCAAGCATAGTAGTAGGTGCAAGAATAACGCAGTTAACGTTATGATTTGTTAGCTGATGATATAAAGTATAGCCGAGGCAACCGGCCTCATAACCGCATACAAAGATAGTATCCCTTCCGTAGATGGTTCTAAGGAATTCAAGGTATCTTAAGACTTCCTTATAATCAGCAGGCATGTGTCTGAAATGTGATGCTTTTTCTGTTTCGATCTGGTATTCACATAGAGTAAAACTTTCCTTATGTACGTCCATTCCTACGAAAATTGTGGTATTATTCATATAGTGACCTCCTTTTGTATGCGGTAATCCCTGTTACCCTTTGATTCATCATCTTTAGTATACAGGTAAATCCACGTTGCTACAAAGTGGAGGTCATTACATATTGTCTAGGGAGCTGGGAATATTTTTCCTTACATAAGGAAAAATTTGAACAATTAGGTTATAATTAAAAGATAAGTAAAACTGTGGAGGATTAAGCGTGGAAGAAAGTATGCTTGAGAATAATATACCCTTTGCCCATTTGCATGTTCATACTGAGTATAGCCTGCTGGATGGGGCAAACAGAATAAAGCCATTGGTGAAGCGGGCCAAGGAGCTGGGGATGAAGCACCTGGCCATTACTGACCATGGCAATATGTTTGGTGTTATTGATTTTTATAAGGCTGCCAAGGCGGAGGGCATAAATCCCATTATTGGCTGCGAGGTTTATATGGCTCCCCGGGATCGTCGGGAGAATTTTGAGGTGGATGGTACAAAGTACTATCACCTTATTTTGCTGGCTGAAAATGAAACTGGCTACAAGAATCTGGTGCAGCTGGTTTCCAAGGCCAATATTGAGGGAATGTACTATAAACCTCGCATAGACAAGGAGCTTTTGCGTCAGTATCATGAAGGCATTATTTGCCTCAGCGCTTGTATTGCGGGGGAAATTCCTTCCTGGATTCTCCGTGGCGATATGGACAGGGCGGAAAAGTCCTTGCAGGATTATCTGGAGATTTTTGGCCGGGACAATTTCTTTATTGAAATTCAGTATCATGGCATGGAGCAGGAGGTTAAGGCCAATAAGGGGCTTATTGAGCTGGCCCAAAAGTACAATATCGGACTGGTGGCTACAAACGATGCCCATTATCTTACCCGTGAGGCCAGTGAATTCCATGATATTCTCCTGTGTATTCAGATGAGTAAAACTGTGGATGATCCCAGTCGTATGAAGTTTTTTGGTCAGGAGTTCTATCTCAAGAGTCCTGAGGAAATGGCCAAGCTTTTCCCTGAATACCCTGAGGCTATGTCCAATACAGTAAAAATTGCTGAGCGTTGTCATGTGGACTTTGATTTTGAGCACCGTCATTTACCGTTGTTCCCATTGCCGGAGGGCATGACGGACGAGCAATATCTGAGAAAGCTGTGCGAGGATAATCTTTCATCCCATTATCCTGAGGAAACCAAGGAAGTCCGTGATCGTCTGGAGTACGAGCTTGGGGTTATTCACACCATGGGCTTTGACAGCTACTTCCTCATAGTGTGGGATTTTATAAATTATGCACGAAGCGAGAATATTCCCGTTGGTCCGGGTCGAGGCTCGGCGGCAGGCAGTATTGTGGCCTACTTGCTTGGTATTACGGATATTGACCCACTTAAATATTCCCTGCTCTTTGAGCGCTTCCTCAACCCTGAGCGCGTAACCATGCCTGATATAGACGTGGACTTTTGTTATGTGCGCCGCGAAGAGGTCATTGAGTATGTAAAACGCCGCTACGGTGAGGATCATGTGGCTCAGATTGTTACCTTTGGAACCTTGGCGGCCAAGGGGGCTATCAAGGATGTGGGCAGAGCTCTTAATATGTCCTTTAGTGAGGTAAATAAAATCACCAAGCTGGTTCCTGCAGAGCTTGGTATAACCATTCAGAAAGCTTTGGATAGCACCAAGGAGCTGAAGGCTCTTTATGATGAATCTGAGGAGGTTCATCGTCTGCTGGATTTTGCTATGGGGGTGGAGGGACTTCCAAGACATTCCTCAACTCATGCGGCGGGTATTGTGATTGCCCGTAATCCTCTTACAGACTATTTGCCTGTAATGATGACAGATGGAACTCTGGTAACACAGTATGACAAGGATCATGTGGAGGAGCTGGGTCTTCTGAAAATGGATTTTCTTGGCCTTCGTACCCTTACGGTTCTTGACGATGCCATAAAAAATATCAAAAAAAATCGGGGAGTGGATGTGGATTTAAGAACCATTCCTCTGGTGGATAAGAAAACCTCTGAAATGCTTTGTAAGGGCTTTACTGGGGCTGTGTTCCAGATGGAATCCAGCGGCATGACCAATATCATTAAGGAGCTTAAGCCAGAAGGTTTTACTGACCTTATTCCATTGGTGGCCCTTTATCGTCCGGGGCCTTTGGGCAGCGGCATGGTGGATGATTTTATCATCGGCCGTCACGGCACCAAGAAGGTTACCTATATGCACCCTCTCCTGGAGCCAATTCTCAAGGAAACCTTTGGCGTGGTGCTATATCAGGAGCAAGTAATGCAGATAGTGCAGGTATTGGCTGGATTTACTTTAGGACAGGCTGACCTTCTCCGCCGCGCCATGGGTAAGAAAAAAGCGGCTATTTTGATGGCTCAAAAGGAAAATTTCCTCAAGGGCTGTGAAAGCAATGGTATTGATGTTGATTTGGCCAATAAGATATTTGATTTGTTGACTCATTTTGCAGACTATGGCTTCAATAAGTCCCATAGCGCGGCCTATGCCTATGTGGCCTGGCAGACAGCTTATTTAAAGGCCAATTATCCAGAGGAATTCATGGCGGCTATGCTTACCAGTGTTATGGGTACTACCGTCAAGGTGAGTGTATATATTGAGCAGTGCCGTCGTATGGGTATTGCAGTGCTGCCACCTGATATAAATGCCAGCTCGGTAAACTTCAGTGTTGATGGCAATGCCATTCGCTTTGGTTTGGCTGCAGTAAAAAATGTTGGTGATGCAGCTTTGCAGAATCTGGAAGAAGAACGCAGCAATGGAGGACCGTTTACATCACTTACTGATTTTTGCCTTCGTATTGATATGAGTACCATTAATAAGCGGGTTATTGAGAGCCTTATTAAATGTGGTGCCTTTGATTCCCTTGGTGCAAAGCGTTCCCAGCTTCTGGAGGTGTTGTCAAGAACCGTGGATGCGGCGGCTATATCCCAAAAAGATAAGGCCACAGGACAGATGGGGCTATTTGATGATGAGGTTTTAAATGACATTACTGAGGTCAAGCTTCCAGATATTCCTGAGGTGGACCGCAGTACAATGCTCATGTGGGAAAAGGAAATCACCGGTTTCTATATTACAGGCCATCCATTAGATGAGTATTCTGATGTGCTTAATGGTTTCACCAGTATAAGTGATATTTTGGCCGGTAAAGTAAGAGACGGCAAGACGGTAAAGCTGGGTGGCATGGTGATAAGTGCCAAGCGTATTGCCACGAAAAAGGGTGATACCATGTGCTTTGTAGAGATGGAGGATTTATCCAATTCCATTGAAGTGGTGGAGGATTTCTCCAATTCCATTGAAATGGCGGAGAATTTCTCCAATTCCATTGAAGTGGTGGTGTTCCCAAAGGTTTTCTATCAATGTGTCAATGCTCTGGAGCCTGATTCTGCTGTTATGGTGGCTGGTAAGGTAAACTTTACTGATGATGGAATAAAGGTTTTGGCGGATCGGGTTTGTCTGCTGAAGGAGTATAAGCCGGACATATATATTGCCATTAGTGCTGCCAATGAAAATGAGGCAGTCTTCAAGGCAGTGAAGGATGTACTAACTACTCATCAGGGGGATCATATCGTATTTATTTATTATTCAGACCGCAAGAAGGTTATTAAGACAGAGCGGGCTATGTGGATTGATGGCTCAGAGGAAGCTATTACTCTGCTGAAGGAAATTCTTGGGGATGACTGTGTTAAAACCAGATAAGCATCGGATAGCTAGAAAGTTGAGGTTATTTTTATGGGTGAGATAAAATGCGGACCAAAGGCAGGGGTATTTCTTCTGGCCGGGGGTCATTTTATGGTTGATTTCTATAATAATTTTCTCCCGGTGCTTTTGCCTATAATCATGGTGCGGATGGATATGTCCCTTACCATGTGCGGCCTTTTGGTAATGGTGCTGTCAATAACTTCCAATATATTACAGCCTATTTTCGGCTATTTTTTTGATAAGCATAATTTTAGCAAGGCCATGGTATATGCGGTGTCTTTGGCCGGAGTGTTTATGTGTGTCGTTGGCTATGCTCCCAATAAGCCTGTATTGTTTTTGTTGTGTGCCTTTTTGGGGGTGGCAGTGTCCGCCTATCATCCTTTAGGTACCTCTCTTCTGAGGAAGGTCAGCAGCCGGATGAACATGGGCCGTTCCGTGTCCTTTTATGTGGCTGGGGGCAATATTGGTTTCGCCCTGGCTCCTGTGCTGGTGGTAGCCTTTTTGGATCGCTATCCTCTGGAGAGCTTGCCAGTGTTGATTATTCCTGGTGTTTTACTGGCGGCAGCATACGTGTTTACTAATTTGTGGAATCTGCCCACCAGGAGTCAAAAGACATCTGATAAAGCTGTGGAAAATGATTTTAAGAGTATTCTGCGGAATATAGATGTGGTGCGTTTGAATTTAGCTATGGGGTTTAGGTGCTGGACCCATGTATGTGTGGTTACTTTTCTGCCCCTGCTCATGCAAAGCAAGGGAATATCTCCCGTAATGTCAGGTACTCTTTTGGGAGTTTTTCTGGTGGGTTCGGCCCTTGGAGGCTTATTCGGCGGTGAGATAGGGGATAGAACCAATCATAAAAAAGTAATGGCCTATTCATTGATTTTGTCACTGGCTCCAGTTATCTATTTCTTTTTGATGCCAAATGACAGCATGGTAGCGATTGTTGCCCTGTTTTTGGCTGGGGCCCTTTTGATGGCGCCGCAGCCAAGCTCCATAGTATGGACTGGACATCTGATGCCTCAGTTTATCGGGGTGGCCAGCGGTATGATGATGGGCCTTTGCTATGGTATTGGCAGTATTGGTGCGGCAGTTACTGCTGTACTGGGTGACTATATTGGTCTTGAAACTGCCCTTTTGATTAGTATAGTACCAGTATTTTTGTCCATT
>DFHJ01000057.1:36792-38321 GCA_002372665.1 Anaerovibrio lipolyticus | reverse complement strand
ATTTAATATGTCACCGGCCAGCTTGCATGATGCAATAGCCCTAGCCAAGGAGGCCATGAATAAGGGGGGCAGCACACATCAGAAGGAAAAATCCTTCCTACGGGCTTTTATATCTGGCTTTGAGGCTGTGGAAGGCAAGCTGGGAGAAGTATTTGCCAGTGATTTAACGGGCTTTGGGGAATATGCCGCCCAGGAGAATAAGTCCTGCTTCGTGGACTGGATAAAGGTATATTATGATTGCCCGCTGACAGCCAAGGGTATAACCCTTGTGGATACCCCGGGCGCTGATTCCATTAACGCCCGTCACACCAATATGTCCTTTAATTTTATCCGCCAATCGGATGTGGTGCTTTATGTAACATATTACAACCATGCCTTTGGAAAGGCCGACAGGGAATTCATTATCCAGATGGGCCGCGTAAAGGATTCCTTCCAGCTGGATAAAATGTTCTTTATCGTTAATGCCATTGATTTGGCTGAGGATCAGGATGAGGCAGACCACGTGGTAAACTATGTGCGTAAGCAGTTGAAATCCTACGGCGTATCCAAGCCACAGATTTTTGCCCTTTCTTCTCAGGAGGTATTGGAGGAAAGGGAAGCTGGCAACACCACGCCAACGGAATTTGAGAACGCCTTTTATAATTTTGTTGTCAATGACTTAAATGATATAGCTCTGACCGCCGCCCATCAGGAATTTGACAAGGCAGTGGAACGTATCCGTGACCTTATAAATATTAGTAAAAGTGACAGTGCTCAAAGGTCGCAGCGGTTGGCTAAATTAAAGGAATTTCAGCGGGAAATTGGTCGTGTGCTTGAAGATTTAAGCAACACAGAGCTGGTTAAGGGACTGGAGCAGGAGGCTTCCGAGCTTATTTATTATGTTAAGCAGAGAGTTTTCCTAAGGTATCTTGATTTCTTCCGAGAGTCCTTTAATCCTGCCACTTTGAAATCCGGGGGCAATTCCAATGAACAGTTGAAGGAGGCTCTTGAGCAGCTTCTGGAAAGCATCGGCTTTGATTTGGCCCAGGAGCTTAGAGCTACCAGCCTCAGAACAGATAACTACATCAAAAATTCCCTGTTAAAATTTCAGGAGCATACTAATCAGCGCCTTGCTCAAATCAGCAATGAATTTACACTGTCTGTTAAGGAATACAGCTATGAAAATCAGCTGAACTTCCAGCAGGCCTTTGTAAAAATCAATCGGGATATATTTAAGGAGCCGTTGACCATCTACAAAAATCCAAGGGATTTCTTCGAGGAGGGGGCCTCCCAGATAATGGCGGAGGAAATGGAAGCTATACTGTCCAAGATGGCGGATGATTATCTGGAACAGGAAAAAGCCAAGCTCCTAAATCAGGAGACAGAAGCCCTTCAGGGCCTCTATGAAAAGGTTTGCCAGCGTTTCAGCAAACGTCTTAAGGAGCGTCTGGAAACAAATATCAAAGCCCTTGACGGCGGCCTTGATGTGACAGAGCTGGAGCAGGTATATAACGAGCTTTTAGATGTCCCCTTCCTCTTTAGGTGGGGGA
>DFHJ01000057.1:22406-36703 GCA_002372665.1 Anaerovibrio lipolyticus | reverse complement strand
GAGCATATCTCCCAGCTCGTTGAAACGCTAATTGGAAGATTTTTCTTCTAAAGAAGAAAAATTTGAACAATGGCGTTATAACCAGCTTTTGAAGCTGTAAATATTTACAATACCAAAAAATATGATAAAATATATTGATGTGTAGATTGCGAACTCCTATGTAAGTTGGGGAGGAATAGATAATGAAATTTAATTTTACCAAGCTTCAGGGCACTGGTAATGATTTTGTTTTAATTGATTGTTTAAAGGAGCCGGAGCTGGACTATATTGGTGCAGCCAAGTCACTTTGTGACCGCCATTATGGTATTGGTGCCGATGGCATTTTGCTGGTGCTTCCATCAGATAAGGCCGATATTTGTATGCGGATTATCAACGCTGACGGCAGTGAGGCTGAAATGTGCGGCAACGGCATCCGTTGCTTTGCCCGTTATGTTTATGAAAAGGGTATTGTGTCCAAAGAGAAATTCACCGTGGAAACCGGTGCAGGGCTTCTTGTTCCAAAGATGATTTTGGAAAATGGCCATGTGAGCCAGGTTCAGGTGGATATGGGAGAGCCAATTCTTGAAGGTGATAGCATTCCTGTTCATGGCTTTGGCATGAACCGGGTTATCAGTGAATCCATTACTGTCAAGGATAAGGAATTCAAGATGACCTGTGTATCTATGGGCAATCCTCATTGCGTGGTATTTGTCGAGGATGCAGAGGGCTTCCCAATTTATGAATATGGTCCTCTCTTTGAATCCCATGAGAAATTTCCACATAAGACCAATACTGAATTTGTAGAGGTCAAAGACAAGTCACACCTTCGTATGAGGGTTTGGGAACGTGGTGCCGCTGTAACCTTGGCCTGTGGTACAGGTTCCTGTGCTACTCTTACGGCTGCTGTATTGAACGGTCTTGCTGAACGCAAGGCAGAAATCCAGCTTGATGGCGGCAGGCTTCTGGTGGAGTGGGCCGACAACAATCATCTCTATATGACAGGCCCAGCCGAAGAAGTATTTACTGGCGTTGCAGACATTTAATGCTGCATTGAAACCATTTTTAATTTTAGGAGTACATCAATGATAAAGAGTATGACCGGCTTTGGTGCCGGCGATTTTGAAAATGATTCCTTCAAGGCTCATGTTGAAATAAAAACCGTTAATCAGCGGTATTTGGAAGTAAATTTCCACATGCATCACACCTTGGCACGTTTCGAGGGAGATATTACCAAGAAGATTAAGGAATATGCCTCCCGCGGTAAGCTTGACATCAATGTTAGCTTCCATGATTTGCGTGAAAGAGCAGTTTCTATTACTGTGGACAAAGGTCTTGTTTATGCGTACAGTGAAGCGTTGACCGCCATAAATAAGCAAATTGGTACTGACAGACCATATTCTGCCATGGATATTGCCCGTTTCCCTGATGTACTTAAGGTGGACGACGAAGCCAATGATTTGGACGAGGCAGGTCCTGTTATTCTTTCAGCTGTTGAGGAGGCCATGAAAAATCTTGTGGCCATGAGAGAGCATGAAGGGGAGAATATCCAGGCTGATTTGCTGGCTCGTATTGACACCCTGGAGGATTACGTTTCTCAGCTGGAGAAGCTGGCTCCTGAGATTGTGGCGGCTTATCGCCAGAAGCTGGAGACCCTTTTGGAACAATATCTGGCCAAAGAGGACATTGACGAAAACCGCATTATTCAGGAAACTGCACTGTATACCGACAAGGTGAATTACACCGAGGAGGTTGTTCGCCTCCACAGTCATTTTGATCAGTTCAGAACCATCATTAAATCCAACGAGCCAGTGGGCCGTAAGCTTGATTTCTTGATACAGGAGATGAACCGGGAAATCAACACGGTGGCTTCAAAGGCCAATTCTACAGGTGCAGCCCAGATAGTTGTTGATGTAAAATGCGAAATCGAGAAGATTCGTGAACAGATTCAGAACATTGAGTAAGGTTGTGGCTTTTTATGAATATAAAGCTTATAAATATTGGATTTGGTAATATCGTATCTGCCAATAGGGTGATAGCCATGGTAAGTCCCGAATCTGCGCCTATCAAGCGGGTTATGCAGGATGCCAGGGACAGGGGGCAGCTTGTGGACGCCACTTATGGCCGCAGGACCAGAGCTGTTATTATTATGGACAGCGGTCATGTGATATTGTCTGCAGTACAGCCGGATACCATGTCACACCGATTTGACGAGGAGGATAAAAACTAATGCGTAAAGGTCTGCTGATAGTTATTTCAGGACCATCCGGAACAGGTAAGGGAACAGTATGCGAGGTGGTTCGCAAAAAGAATCCCGATATCGCCTATTCCGTATCAGCCACCACCAGAGCTGCCCGTCCGGGGGAGCAGGATGGTGTAAATTATTACTTCCATACCAAGGAAGAATTCGTTGCTATGATAAACAACGGGGAGCTTCTGGAATGGGCCAATGTGTATGGCAATTATTACGGAACCCCACTAAAGCATATAGAGGAGCAGAGAGCCAAGGGCATCGATATTATTTTGGAAATAGATACCCAGGGAGCCATGAATGTAAAGGAAAAATGCCCTGATGGGTTATTTATTTTCCTTGTACCACCTTCTTTGGATGAATTGAAAAAACGTCTTTGCGGTCGTGGTACCGAAGACGATGAAAGTCTTAAACGTCGTCTTGGTTCAGCTATTGCTGAAATTGAGATTGGCCGCCAGTACAGATATGTTGTAGTTAATAAAACAGTGGATATTGCTGCTGAGGAAATAACAAATATTATTCAGGCAGAAAGACATCGCACTGATTTAAATATTGAGATTTTGGATAAGTTAAAGAATCGGAAGGAGATATTATAATGGATATTGTAACCCCATCTTTAGATCAGGTATTACCGAAGGTTGACAGCCGTTACACACTGGTTTCCCTGGCTGCAAAGCGTGCCCGTGATATTATGGATGGTTCCCATAAGGTGACTGCTGAGCGTACCTCCATCAGAGATGTAACCAATGCTTTGGAGGAAATTTACGAGGGCAAAATTACCTACAAGCGTCTGAGCAATACTACTAAGTAATATTTAACAGGTAACGTCATTTACTATGAAATCTTAGTTCATCAAATCAGAAAGATGCAGATGAACTTTAGATTTCGTGTAAGGGCTGATGAAAGCATAGATGCTTTCATCTTGCTTTGTGTTTTCATAAGGAATAACCTATGCTAAAAGATAAGAATGTTATACTGGGAGTTACTGGTGGTATAGCAGCTTATAAATCTGTGGATCTTGCCAGCAGGCTTCGTAAAGCAGGTGCCAATGTTCATGTTATTATGACCAAGGGTGCCCAGAATTTTGTTACCCCCCTGACGTTTAGGGAGATTACGGGAAATCCTGTAACCACTACCATGTGGGGTGAGGTAACAAATCATAATGTGGAGCATATTGCTCTGGCAAATTTGGCAGACTTGGTAATAGTGGCTCCTGCCACTGCCAATTTTATTGCCAAATGTGCAATGGGGATGGCTGACGATATGTTGACCACCACCTTGCTTGCCACCAAGGCACCTATATTCTTTGCTCCTGCTATGAACAGCAATATGTACGAAAACCAGCTTACTCAAAAAAACATTGATGTTTTGATTGAAAGCGGCTGGAATTTCATCCCCCCTGAGTCCGGGCACCTGGCTTGTGGCACAGACGGTGTGGGGCGTATGCCTGAACCCGCTGATATTGTGGATTTTGTGTACTTTACCATGGCCTTTGCTGCAGATATGCTGGGCATAAAGGTTTTGGTTACAGCGGCAGGAACCTATGAGCCCATCGATCCGGTAAGGTATATTGGCAACCGTTCCAGTGGTAAAATGGGCTATGCCATTGCCGAGGCAGCGAAAAAACGCGGTGCCGAGGTTATTTTGGTTTCCGGTCCTTCTGCACTTACACCGCCGGAGGGCGTGGAATTTATCGGCGTGGAATCGGCAGCTGAAATGCGTGATGCCGTAATGGAACATTTCTCTGAGGCAGATATGATTATAAAAGCAGCTGCTGTAGCGGATTATCGAGTACGCAACGCGTCTGACCAAAAGATAAAAAAGAATGATGAGGAGCTGACCCTTGTCCTTGAAAAGAATCCTGATATATTGAAGGAGCTGGGGGAGAAAAAGAGAACTGGCCAGATTTTGGTGGGCTTTGCTGCTGAAACTAAGAATCTTTTGGAATATGCCAGGGCAAAGCTGGAAAAGAAAAATCTTGATATGATTGTGGCCAATGATGTGTCCCGCAAGGATGCCGGCTTTAATACCGACACAAATGTGGTTAAGCTGCTGTACAGGAATGGCGCCATTGAGGAGCTTCCGATTATGACCAAGCACAAGCTGGCAGATGAATTACTTAACCGGGTATTAAAAATAAAATATTAATTTATTAATAAGCAATATACGAATTTAGGTTTGTATATTGCTTTTTCTTTTGCAGGAATATAGGAAAAGGTGACGAAATATTAAATGAATACTTATTTTGAAAGGATGGAATGCATTATGGAGATAAAAAAAGAAAAAAATGGGTCTGCCCTTACTTTGACTCTTATAGGAAAGCTGTCGGTACTGGAAGCTAAGGAATTGAGTAAGGTCGTTGATGAGGAGCTGTCAGATGTCAATGATTTGACCCTGGACCTTAAAGAGTTGACCTATGTCTCATCAGCTGGTCTTAGGGTTATACTTACGGCTCAGAATATGATGGATGATGCAGGTGGTGAAATGAAATTATTAAATGTATCACCATTTATTATGGATATTCTCAAATTGACGGGCTTCAATAAATTTATGAACATTGTAGATTGATTGTTTATACCTATGGGAGAAAAGCAAATGAAATTATTAGTGAATGAATTCTTGGCTCAAGCATCAGCACATCCAGATAAGGCTGCAGTGATGGACTGTTATGGCACTGATACATACGGCTGTCTTAATCATCAGTCAGCTATTTTAGCTGCTCGTTTACTTGATAGTTTTAAAGGTAAAGAAAATGGAATGCGCGTAGGTGTTTTGCTGCCTCGTACCCGTGTTTACTTAACGGCCGTATTGGGCATACTTCGGGCCGGAGGTGCAGTAGTACCTTTAGAGGAGGATTATCCAGCAGAGAGGGTACATTCGGTGTTGGAGGATGCAGGCTGCGTGGCCTGTGTTTCAACAAAACACTTATCTGAGAAGGTCACTAATATTCCTGTTTTGACAATTGAGGATATATTTGCTGAGGAAAGTTCCCTTGAAGTAGATGAGACAATAAATTTATCTGCTGCCGACAAGGAAGGATTAGTTCTCTTTACTTCCGGTTCTACTGGTAAGCCAAAAGGTGTTGTACATCGGCAGACCTTTTTTTCCATGTGGTTCCATACTGTGGAGGGGTACCATGTTTTTTCTGACAAAGATGTGACCTGTTGTATGGCAGGAATGACCTTTATTGCCTCCTTTGTAGATCTTTATCCTCCGCTCATGGTAGGAGGCTGCGTGTACATTGCCAGCTCAACGGAGCGGATGAATGCGGAAATGCTGTATAAAATTATTCAAAAGCGCCATATTACCGGTATGTTTTTGCCACCTCAGATGTTCTATGTAATGAGGGAGCTGTATGGTCGTTTGCCACTAGATTACGTTGTCTTGGGAGGAGAAAAGGCGAAGGCGAAGTATACCATGGATGGCAATATACTTGAGGTATATGGCTCCAGTGAATGTGCAGCCATTCTTCTTCATAGAATATCTCAGGAGGATTCCCGTATGCTGGGAAAACCTGGCAATGGTGTCAAGGCATATCTGTTATCTGATGATGGTGAGTTGATTCAGAAGCCGGGGGTTTTGGGAGAGCTTTGTGTGGAAAGTCCTTGGATGGCACTGGGATATAACAATATGCCACAGGAAACGGCTGCCAAGTTTACTGATAATCCATTTGGTGCTGGTCGTCTGTTTCACACAGGGGATTACATGGCCTATGATGAGTCGGGAAACCTTTTGTTCCATGGGCGAAAGGATCACATGGTAAAGCTGAGGGGGTACCGTGTAGAGCTTGGTGAAGTTGAATTAACCGTACAAAGGGCCAATGGAGTCAAGGAGGCCGCTTGCATTACCCTGCGGATTCATGGTGGCGACAAATTGGCATGCTATTATATGGGCGACAAGGTGGAAAGCAATGAGTTACGGAATCATGTCAAGGCCATTTTGCCAGAATATATGGTACCGGATTATTTTGTACACTTGGATGAGCTTCCACGAAATGAACGTAATAAGGTGGATTATTTGGCCCTGAAAAATATGGAGCCACCAGTGGAGGAGGAGGTATATGAGCCTCCACAGAATGAGCTGGAGGAAAGGATTTGTACCGCCTTTGCCGAGGTTTTGGAGTTACCACGTGTCAGTGTGCTTGCAGATTTCTTTAATATGGGTGGAACCTCTCTTTCTGTGGCCATGTTGGTAGCTAAGCTGGATGATGCCAGCTTGTCCTTCAACGATGTGGCCTCTTATCCAACCCCACGGGCTCTTGCTGCTTACATACAGGAAAATTCTGATAATAATAATCTGGAAAAGCCACAAATGGACCGGGATTTTTATCCTTTGACCAAAACCCAGATGGGTATTTATCTGGAAGGCTTAACAGGTGGTAATAATTCCACTTACACCTTATCCTATTTGATGGTGGCAGATGCCAGTGTGACGGCTGAGCAGCTGGTAACGTCCGTAAACGACGTTGTGGCGGCCCATCCTTCTATGAAATACATAATTCGGGCGGGGAAGGATGGTATTCCCCACATGTATATGGTCCCTGAGGCCTTAGTTAAGGTTCCTGTAATAGACGGTAGTGAGGATAAACGCCTTGAGTTTATTCAGGAATTTATGCCAGTGGTACCTATGACAGATGAACTGCTATTTTATTTTGCTGTTTATCGTACTCCCGAAAGATGTTATTTGGCCTTAAAGAGTCATCTTATTTTCTTTGATGCCACCTCCTTAAGTCTGCTTATTAGTGAATTGAATCGTGCCCTTGCTTCCTCCAGTGATATAGAATTTTTACAGGAGGATTACACTATACAGCAGGTGGGGATGTACGAGGAAGCCCTTATGCAGGGCGGTGCTCATGAAAAGGCTGAGTCTTATTATCAAAATCTGTTTGCTAAAATGGATGAAGTGCCATCGTTGGCGGGAGATCGGGAGGGTACCCTTACCCCAGGAGTAAGCGAGAATATTCGTTATATACCGGAAACAATTACAACAGAACGAGTTAAGGACTTTTGTAATCGTTACCAGCTTTCCGAAGGCAGCTTCTTCATGGGGGCCATGGCATTACTTTTGTCCAAATACCTTACGTGTAAACAGGTTTCTTTTTCCAGTGTATATAATGGCCGGGCCCGGGCTGGAATGGATACAACTATTGGTACTCTCATAAAACGAATTCCTGTTTATGGTGATTTTACGGAAAATATTTCCGTAGTTGATTATTTAAAAAATATTGGACGGCAAATCGTCACCAGTATGGGTAACGATATTTATTCCTTTGATGAGGTGCTGAAGCATTGTCCTGTAAATGAGGATGTGGAGTTCATTTATCAAGGGGATTTGTTTACTGATAACATGGGCGGTGGACAGGGTAACAGTGATGCTGATGGTGGTAATCTCATTTGCGGTGATTCCTACTTCCTGGAGCATTACCATACCGGAATGGTAACTGGGTGCTTTTCTATTCAGTTCTTCTCTACCGATGGTCGTTATAACATGACCATTGAATATCGTAATGAGCGGTTTTCACCAGCCTTTGTGAAGCGGTTTGCCCAGGATTTATTCACTGTGGCTGAGGGGCTTTTAAAAGAGGAATTTATTGGGGATATTTCCCTTCTTACAGATGAGGACGAGAAAAAATTAGCAGTCTTTAATGATACAGATGTGGCTATGGATTTTGTTCCTGTGCAGGAGCAGATTCGTCGTCAGGCCCAAAAAACGCCGGATAAAGTAGCGGTTATTGCTGCTGGGAAGATCTTGACCTATAAAGAATTGGATGAGCTTTCGGACAAGGTGGCCTATTCCCTTTTACAGGAAGGGGTGGCTATGGAAACTCTGGTAGGTGTTCTCTTTGATCGTGAGGTTTGGACCTATGTGGCTGAAATCGGTATATTAAAAGCTGGAGGGGCATTTGTGCCATTTATTCCAGAGTATCCAGACGAACGAATTGAGTTTTGTCTGGAAGATGGCAGTATTCCTATTTTGCTTACATCAAAGGAGCTGCTGGCTGAGCGGTCTGCCCTGCAGGAGCATTGTAAGGTTTTGTCCTTGGAGAGGCTCATTAATCAAGAGAGGACAGAAAACACTCTGCCAAAGGTTAGCGCTGATAATTTGGCATATTGTATTTATACATCTGGTACCACTGGCAAGCCAAAGGGCGTAATGATTGAACATAAAAATATTGCAAACTACGTTCATTGCAATGAAAAATCTCCGGAAATAATGCATTATACAAAGCCGGGACGTATTGCCTTAGCTTTGGCTTCCTTCTCCTTCGATGTGTCCATTGTGGAGGAGTTCGTTCCATTGTGTAATGGCTGTTCTGTAGTTATTGCCACCGAGGAGGAAATTCATACCCCAAGCCTGTTGGCACAGCTGATTTCGGATAATAGGGTAAATGGTATTACCTGTACACCAACCTATTTGTTGGGACTTTTGGCAATACCGGAAACAATGGAAGCCTTGAAGCAGATAACCTTTTATGATGTTGGTGCTGAAGCCTTCCCAGCTGGGCTTTACCAGAAATTACGTGATTTACGGCAGGACAGCGTGATTTTAAACGTATATGGACCTACAGAGGCCACCATGGGCTGTGCCGCCGAGGAAATGGTGGAAAGCAAGGTGGTTACTGTTGGTACGCCTATAGCCAATACCCAGTTCTATATAGCTGATTCCTTTGGCAATCCATTGCCAGTTGGCATACGTGGCGAGCTGATGATTTGCGGTCAGCAGGTTGGCCGCGGCTATATTAATTTGCCTGACAAGACGGCGGCGTCCTTCTTTACCCATGATGGGGTACGGGCATATCGTAGCGGTGATTTGGCGGCATGGACCGATGAAGGAAAAATCCGGGTCTTTGGCCGTATTGATAATCAGATAAAGCTGCGTGGCTTCCGAATTGAACTGGATGAAATAGAAAAGGTATTGATGGAATATCCTGCCATTAATTCAGGGGCTGTTTCTGTCCTGAAAAAGGGAACGGGTGAATATCTGGTGGGCTATTATACTGCGGTTAAGGACGTGGATGATAATGACCTTAAGAACCATCTTGCCGCTAAACTCCCTGAATACATGGTACCTAATCTGTTTGTCCATTTGGAGGCTATGCCGTTGACACCAAATGGAAAGGTGAACAGGAGAGCACTGCCAGAGCCGGATTTATCAGCCTTCAGGGCCCAATATGAGCCACCTGCCACAGATGTGGAAAGGGCTCTTTGCCATGCCTTTGCTTTGGCTCTTAAATTGCCGGAGGACAAGGTGGGTACTTTGGATGATTTCTTTGATTTGGGTGGCGATTCCCTTAGTGCCATGGTGGCTTTGGCCAACGCAGATATTTCGGGACTGATTGCCGCAGATATCTTCCAGAAGCGTACCCCTAGACAAATTGCTGCTGTTGCCATGGAACGCATGAAAATGGGCAGTATCGATGATCGGGAAATGGAGGCCAGGAAACGGCCATTGGCATTAACACCGCTGCAAACCCAAATCTTGGATGTACAGCTTTTCCGTCCGGATGCCACTATGTGGAGCAATATGCATTTTCTTGTTCAATTTGAGCCGGATGAGGTTGATATTCATCGATTATGTAAAGCAGTTAATCGGGCAATTAACAATCATCCTGCCCTTTCCTCGGTATTCCGTTTTGACGAGAACCGGGAGCTGGTGCAGCAGTACGTGCCAGGTCTTTTGGAGGAGATTGAGGTTCAGGATATTAACGAAGAAACTGTACCAATGCTGCCGGATGTATTGGTGATGCCATTTGATAAAATATTAGATGCCTGTCTGTGTCGCGTAAAGGTATTCCGTTCGCCGTCCCATGGATATCTGTTTATGGATATTCACCACATGTTGATGGACGGTGATTCCCTTGGTGTGCTGCTGGCGGATATTGTAAATGCATACTTTGATCGTGAGCTGCCTCCTGATTATTACTTTGCCCTTCGCAGTGAAGAAATACAGCGGATGAAGCAGGGGAGTTTTGAAGAGGATAGGGCTTGGTTTGAGTCCCGATATGGAGATGAGGTTTGGTGTAATATGCCTGATGAATCGGTGGAGGCCCAGATGCTGGTAGATCGTGACCATATCGATCAGGCTGATATGGATAAAAGACTTGAGTTTACAGCAGATGATGTGAAAAAAGCTGAGAGCTTCTGGGGTGTAAGCCACTCAGTTATGGCCATTGGAGCGGCTCTTTTGACTCTGTCCCGCTTTACGGGCAAACAGCATGTTATGGTAAACTGGATTTTCAATAATCGTTTGTCTGTGGAGGCCCAAAATGCCGTGGGTATGATGATAAAGAATTTACCGGCGGCTGCCCGAATGGAAGAATATACATCCATGTCTGACTTCCTTCTTTCAATAAAGGAGCAGGTGGCGGAAGGAATTGCCCATAGCTCCTATGATTTTATGGCTGGGAACTATGAGGCATTTGTCAATGATTGTATTGAGGTAAATCTTCAGCTGGGAATCAATGGTGATGAACTGGATGTGTTAAAGCCAACCCTGATTGAACTTAATAATGATTTTTCCGCTGCCGGTGCCCGTTTGGAGCTGGAGCTTTTGGAAAATGAGCATGGGGATGGCGGCTTTGATTCTGAAATGGAATATGCAAAGGGGCTGTTTGACCCGACGCAAATGGAAGACTTCCACAATCTCTACGTTAAAATACTGGAAGGGATTGTTCGTTGTGAGGATAATTTATGAATATAAAACTGTCAGATCATTTTACATGTGGCAAACTTGTTTTGTTTGCGTTGCCCACCATTGGTATGATTCTGGTTTCTACAACCTATGATCTTATTGATGGCTATTTCGTGTCCAATTATATTGGTAAGACAGCCTTTGCTGCCATAAATATTATTTATCCATATTTGTTGGCGATTATGGCCGTGGGGATGATGTTTGGAGTTGGTGGCAGCGCCCTTATTGCCGCCGAGTTGGGCAAGGGGGATAGAGATCGGGCCAACCGCTACTTTACCATGATTATCAAGGCAGCCTTTGGTGCTGGAATTTTTCTTGGAGCTGTTGGCTTGTTTGCATTACCTACAGTGTCTGGTTGGCTAGGGGCTACAGAGGATATGATGGCCTATGGATTGCCTTACGGTCGTGTCCTGTTAGTATTTATGCCAATAGCAATTCTTAGCTATGCCTTTCAAAGCCTATTAATTACCGCTGAAAAGCCCCAGTTTGGCTTGTATTTTTCCCTGATAAACATGTTGTCAAATATTTTTTTCGACTGGCTGTTTATCGTGATTTTTGGCTGGGGCATGACTGGAGCAGCACTGGCTACAGCCATAGGTATGTGCCTTAACGGTATTTTGCCTCTTATCTATTTTATGCGGGAAAATACCAGTCCGTTGCGGCTGGTTAAGAGTGGCTGGGAGATTGGACCATTGCTGGGGGCCATGGGGAATGGTTCCTCAGAAATGGTGACCAACATTTCCACTGCATTAATTTTTATCTTTTACAATATGCAGCTTATGCGATTTATTGGTGAAGATGGTGTTGCTGCCTACGGAACGGTTCTTTTTGTTGAGGGTATTTTTGCCGCTATCTTTTATGGACTGGCTATGGAGGCTGCCTCTGTAGTGGGTTATCATGCAGGTGCACAAAATTATCAGGAGCTGCAGAGCCTGTTGAAAAATGGCATTAAGCTTAATTTGGGCTGTGGTATAGTGATGTTTGGTACAGCTCAATGCTTTGCCCCATTTGTGGCAGAAATCTATTTAGGCTATGATGCTGAGTTATGTGCTTTGGGAATATATGCCCTTAGGATGTTTGCTTTTGCCTTTATATTACAAGGATTCAATGAATATGCGTCGGCATACTTTACTGGCTTGGGTAATGGTAAGGTTTCAGCAGCCATAGCTTTTATGCGTACATTTGTGTTGCAATCCGTTGCCATTTTTGGCCTGCCACTTCTTTTCGGTGTTGATGGACTGTGGTTTTCCCAGACCTTTGCTGAGGTGATTTCCACGGTGGTGGCCGTCATTTTCTTAATAAAATTCCGTCATGAATACATGGGGTAAAATGATAAATTATTTAGATGGAGTATCATCGATATGAAAGATATTTTTAGCTATTTGTCAGGTGGAAAAGAGAATAGTATTTTGCATAAGCTAATACGCATTCTCCTTGGCAGTAATCTGATTATTATTTTTGTTCTGGGTATCATAGCTTTTTACGGCCTTGTTTCTGCTTTGCATCAGGCTGAGGAAATGGGCCAGAGCATTGGAAATACCTCTTATCAGGACAGCTCTCAACTCCTGGTAAGGCAACGGGGGGAGGAGCTTTTATATATTGCCCGTTATAATGCCAAAATTATCCAACTTGTCATTGATGGTGAAGGTTATGATTCCATTAATAATTCTATGGAAAAGCTCCGGGATGTAATTGACGACATTCACCTATCAAATTCAGGCTTTTGTTTTGCGCTGAATAAACAGGGAAAGGTTGTTTTGTCATCTCAAGCCAGGGCCTATGAAGCAGGGGATGCACTGGAGCTTGCGGTGGATATGAAGGATGATATCCGTGAATCTGATAGTGCAAGTCTTGCCCGTATCGCCAAAGAAATGTGCCTGGGACATAGTGGCGTTCAGTTGGTCTTTATCGATAAAAAGGCTTATTATGTTGCTTATACGCCAATTGAAAATACAGGATGGAGCGTTGCCACTGTTTTCGAAAAGAATCAAGTCATAGCTCCCATAGAGGAAAATAGGGATAATATTTATGCCCTTACCAAGGATAAATTGGCCGACATGAAGGGACATATAATTTTGATCAGCATTTTTATGGTGGCCGTCCTTCTTATGCTTCTTTTCTTTGTAATATATGAGGGGAAAAAATTGTCAAAAAGATTTGTGGCATCCATCCTAAAGCTGGCTGACAGTGTCCGAGAAATATCTAAAAAGGCTGTAATTGGTTCATTATCGGTTTCAGGGGAATTGCCTAAAGGAGATAAAAAATTATTTGATGGCAGTTTTTCCAATCGGGTGGATATTCGTACGGGAGATGAAATTGAGGAACTGGCAAATTGTTTTAATATTATGACTGAGGAACTGGAAGGTTACATGGATACCCTTGTGTCTGAGACAGCAGAAAAGGAGCGCATAGCTACGGAGCTGACTCTGGCCCAGGATATACAAATGGGTGTATTGCCACATAAATTCCCACCATTCCCGGAGCATACTGAATTTAGCCTGTATGCATCTATGGAATCAGCCAAGGAGGTGGGAGGCGATTTCTACGATTTCTATATGGTGGATGAACACCGTCTGGCAGTAACTATTGCGGATGTGTCTGGTAAAGGAGTCGGAGCGGCCATGTTTATGGCCATATCAAAAACTATATTAAAGAATTTGCTCCTTACAGGTAAAAATATGACATTAGCCGATCTTGTGACCCATGCAAATAACCAGCTAAAGGAGGATAATACTGCCAGAATGTTCGTAACTGCTTTCATTGGTATTTTGGATATAAGGACAGGTCTTTTTGAATTCGTTAATGGTGGGCATAATCCATCGTTGATTTACGAAAAGGAAAAGGGAGCTTTCCGTTATCTTGACGTTGAATCAAATTTTGTTCTGGCAGGCAGAAAGAATATTTCCTATGTAAGTCAGTCCACTATCCTAAAGCCAGGTGATAGTTTGTTCCTGTATACAGATGGCGTTACTGAGGCCATGAATAATAAAGATGAGCTATATGGTGAGGAAAGACTGCTGTCTCAGCTTAATTGCTCAAAAAATGCTGATGAACCTCAATCACTTTTGGAGGAAATTGGCAAGTCTGTGGCAGCCTTTGTGGGAGATGCAGAACAGTCTGATGATATTACTATGCTGGCACTGACTTATTTCGGCCCAGTTGGGGAAAAATAACTTTTTTCCAGATAAATAAAGGATTTTGAAGGTTTATTATCGAAGTGTAAAAGATAAGATAATTTTTGAAAATGGAGGGGCTTTGTTATGTATCAGAATGAATATAAGCGTTGGATGTCCTTTGACCTTGAAGATTGCGATTTGTACCCTGAATTGGCAAAGGTTGAGGGCAATGATG
Organism: Anaerovibrio lipolyticus; assembly: GCA_002372665.1. Lineage (GTDB taxonomy): Bacteria > Bacillota > Negativicutes > Selenomonadales > Selenomonadaceae > Anaerovibrio > Anaerovibrio lipolyticus_C. The sequence goes on along the minus strand of DFHJ01000057.1, from coordinate 22,434 downwards.
AGGAAATCAAGGATCGCTTCGCTGTATC
>DFHJ01000057.1:0-22247 GCA_002372665.1 Anaerovibrio lipolyticus | reverse complement strand
GGCAGCCAGACTGTGGCCATCAGCTTTGATACCCGCCTAAAGAGTGATGTATTTTCCAAGACTGCCGCAGGAGTATTGGCTGCCAATGGTATAAAGGTTCGTATTTATGATGCTGCTATGCCAGTGCCTGCATTGTCCTTTGCCACCAGATATTACAAGTGTAATGCGGGAATTATGGTGACGGCATCCCACAATCCATCAAAATATAATGGATATAAGGCTTATGGTCCTGACGGCTGTCAGATGACTGATGATGCGGCAGCTATTGTATACGATGAAATTCAGAAGACTGATGTCCTCACCGGAGCCAAAACCATGTCCTTTGCCCAAGGTGTGGAGGATGGTCTTATCCGATTTGTGGATGATAGCTGCAAAAAAGCATTTTATGATGCCATTGAGTCCAGACAGGTTCGTCCGGGTCTTGCCAAAACAAGCGGTCTGAAGTTGGTTTATAGTCCTTTAAATGGTTCCGGCCTGGTTCCGGTTACCCAGGTGCTGAAGGATATCGGCATCAATGATATTACCATTGTTCCGGAGCAGGAATATCCAAATGGATACTTCACCACCTGCAGCTATCCAAATCCAGAAATTTATGAGGCTTTGGAAGCTGGACTGAAGCTGGCAGAAAAGTGCGATGCAGATCTTATGCTGGCCACTGACCCAGATGCAGACCGTGTTGGTATTGCCATGAAGTGTCCAGATGGTTCATATGAGCTGGTATCTGGAAATGAGATGGGAGTTCTGCTCCTTGACTATATCTGTGCTGGTCGCATTGAAAAGGGTACAATGCCAAAGGATCCAGTGGCAGTTATGTCCTTGGTGTCCACACCGCTGGCAGATGCTGTTGCCCAAAATTACGGTGTAGAGCTTAGAAAGGTACTCACTGGCTTTAAGTGGATTGGTGACCAGATTCTCCATTTGGAGGAAGCAGGTCAGGAGGAGCGTTTTATCTTTGGCTTTGAGGAAAGCTATGGCTATCTGTCCGGTTCCTATGTTCGTGACAAGGATGCAGTTGTGGCTTCCATGCTTATCTGTGAAATGGCTGCATACTACAGGAGTATCGGCTCCAGCATAAAGGCACGTCTTGAGGAAATTTATGCCAAGTATGGCCGTTATTACAACAAGATTGACAGCTTTGAGTTCCCAGGCCTCAGCGGAATGGATAAGATGGCTGGCATTATGCAGGGCCTTCGCGACAATCCACCGGCTGAATTTGCAGGACTGAAGGTAACCAAGGCCGTTGATTACAAAAAGACAGAGGAAACAGGACTTCCATCTGCTAATGTTCTTATCTATACATTGGAGGATGGAGCAACCATCGTGGTAAGACCTTCAGGCACTGAGCCTAAGATTAAGGCATACTTTACAACATTAGGCAAGGATTTGGCAGAGGCACAGGCTAAGAAGGATAAGCTGTCTGCGGCTTGTAAACCTTTGTTTGAATAATTATTGATAAAAACCTACAAAAGCTGTATACTTAAAAGAAATTTGTAGTTCGTGTTTTATGTTTTATGTTTTATGAATGAGGTATAAGAAAATGGAGTATATTAAGATTCGTGAGCAAGATGCCAAGCACTATATTTATGAGTTTGAGGGAAGATACCCTGTAATTGACAAAAAGGCTTATTCCTTCAGCACAGCCACTTTGGTGGGGGATGTGGAATTAAAGGAATACGCCAGTGTTTGGCCGAATGCTACCCTTCGTGGTGATGTAAACAAGGTGGTTGTAGGCCGCTACAGCAATATTCAGGATAACTCCTGTCTTCATGTGGCTGATGATTATGCCTGTATCGTGGGGGATTATGTAACCGTTGGACACAGCGTTACCCTTCATGCCTGCACCATTGAGGATTATTGTCTTATTGGTATGGGTGCCACCATTCTTGACGGTGCTGTTATAGGACGTGGCTCCATTGTAGGTGCCGGTGCATTGGTTACCAAGGGCACTGTTATTCCACCAAATTCATTAGTTGTGGGATGTCCTGCCAAGGTTAAGAAAACTTTGGATGAAAACGGCTTTAAGGCCATTCATGCCCAAGCTGTAAAATATAAGTCCGAGTGGGCAGAAAAGTATGGTCTGGGACCGGATGTAGGCGGCGAGGTTTACGACGGTTCCAAAATTGTTTGATTTTTAGTGATTTGGAGAGATAGTTGATGGCAATAATGGAGGAAAAGATACAGAGTGTTACAGATGATATATTTGCAGATGTGGTAGAATCCCATACTGCCAGCAAGCTGTTTGAGCATTTGCAGCTGGACAGGGACGCCATTATCGGTATTTTGGATAATCTTGTGGCAATTCTTTTTCCAGCACATTTTGCGAATGAGAAAGCTCCCGGTACCTATTCATTAAAATATGAAATGGGTACCCGGCTCTCCAATGTGGTTAATTGTCTCACAAATCAGGTTATGATATCCCTTCAGCAGCATCCGGAGTATAGCAGCAAAAACGATGAAATGAGAATGGACCATGCTGAGGCCATAGTTGGAATATTTGTGGATTCCCTTCCTGAGATACGTCAGCTGTTGAAAAAGGATATTCAGGCTGGTTATGACGGAGACCCGGCAGCCACCAGCTTTGATGAGATAATTTTTTCTTATCCAGGATTTTATGCCATTATGGTAAATCGTATAGCCCATGTGCTGTACAAGCTGGAGGTTCCAATGATTCCCCGAATCATGACGGAACATGCCCATAGCCGTACCGGAGTGGATATTCATCCCGGAGCCAAAATAGGGGAGTATTTCTTTATAGATCATGGAACAGGCGTGGTAATAGGTGAGACTACCATTATTGGCGACAGAGTAAAGCTATATCAGGGGGTTACTCTTGGTGGCCTGTCCACCAGAGGCGGCCAGAGCCTTCGTGGCAAACGTCGTCATCCTACCATTGGCAATGATGTTACAATATACTCAAATGCCTCTATTCTCGGAGGGGAGACGGTTATCGGTGATGGGTGCATTATTAGTGGCAACTGCTTTATAACCAGCTCTGTGGCACCCGGCATGAGGGTAAGCAATGGCAAAGAAAATTTGCAGATTATTCCCGACAATTAAAAATAACAATATATTACTACATGAAAAGCAGCATTTTTTGCTGCTTTTTTCATTTAAAAAAGGATTTATTAATTTTTTGTGGAAGTATTAACAAAGTTGGTTTGTGTATTTTTATGTGAATTACTATATATTTTTTCCAAAAAGTAAATCCCTCCTGACTGTAGAAAGGAAAACACGAATATGAAAAGATATTTTTATATAGGTATAGCCGTTATATTGGTTTTGGCCCTTGGTTTGGTAGGCTATGGTGCTTGGCTTAATTACAGCGATGAACACCAGATAGCCAATAGAATGGATAACCGTGTTATACAGCTGTCTACTGCCAAGGCTGAGTACAGGGATATACATCCAACAGTTTCTCTCCCGGCAGTACGTTTTAGCTCTGATAATATGGCTGATGCCATAGCACTTACGGATGGCCGTATTACTAACTGGCTGGTGGAAAAAAATGCTCCTGTACATAAGGGTGATATTCTGGTGTCATTGATTAATGAACAAATTCCTCTGAAAATCCAGCAGTCTTCCAGCACAGTTAGCCGTGCGGAGGCACAGCTGGCTCAGGCCTATAGTGCATACCAGCGTCAAGGGCGTCTTATGAAGAAAGAAGCTACTTCACAGGAAAAATATGAAGCATCTGAAGCCCAATATCTTGCTGCCAGGGAGGCCTTGCAGGAGGCTGAAGCTCAAAGAAATCAGCTGTATGTTCAGCAGGGTTGGCTGAATGTAAAAGCTCCTGTTGATGGAGATGTACTTCTTGTGTATCAGCAGACAGGTTCTTATGTACAGGCCGGAACCCCTGTGGCATTGGTAGGTAATTTTGATTATCTTAACTTTTCTGTAAATCTTGCTGACAGTGAAATATATCATTTTAACGTTGGAGATAGGGCTTATTTAAGATTCCCTGATCATTGGTCCATGGGAAAGGCCTATGACACTGATTTTGGTGCAGGCAATTTGGGTGGCAATACGGAAATAATTGGCGTTCTGAAGGAAATAGTACCTCCATTGTCGGAGCCAGCAGCCATCAGACGTACAGTTTGGGAAGTAGATAACCGTGTCAGAATACTTGAGCCTATGACATATACAGGCGTAACTATGTATACATATAAGGATTATCATTGTCTTACTGTGCCATTGGATGCCATGGTGGATAAATCCAATAACAAGGTATTTGTGGTGGATGAGGATGGTATCGTTCATCTGCGCTCTATTGAATGCGGTTGTGATGATGGAGTATACATAGAGGTATTATCAGGCCTTTCAGAAGGCGATGCTGTGGTAGTAGGAAGTGTTGATGGCCTTAGTGATGGAATGAAGGTAAATATCAAACCGGAGGGAGGGGAATAATATGGCTGAAAAACAATGGGGTAGCGAAAAGAATGGTATTTTCAGCAAAGAAGCATTGGATAAGCTACGTTCCCCGGAACAGCTGGATACTGTTTTGCCTATAACAAGTCCTATAGGCTGGATGGGCCTTGTGGCAGTGGCTGTCATGATGGTGGCTGTTGTGATATGGTCAATATTTGGTTCCTTCACCGTCAAGGCAGAGGGGGTAGGCATGATTATGGATTCCTCTGGTGTTTCAAAGGTGTCTTCTGTGGCTGGAGGCAAGGTAGATAAGGTTTATGTACATCCAGGAGAAAAAATAAAAAAGGGAGCCATGATAGCTCATATAGAGCTGCCTCAGGAAACGGCGGCAACCCGTATGGCCCAGTACAATCCTGAACTGGCTTCCAGTAATCGTGATGCCAAAAACAAGGTACATGAATTTGATTCACGTCGTTATCAGAAGGAAACAACGGAATATGTTTATTCCACACGCAGTGGTACAGTGGATGAAATAATGGTACAGGAGGGTGCTGTTATTGGTACCGGCTCTCCAATTATTACAGTGAGAAATGATGATGGACGCAATGAGTTAAGCGGTATCATGTATGTATCTGTAAATAAGGGTAAAAGTGTAAAGCCAGGTCAGACTATACAGATTGCTCCTGGTGGTGTGGATATTTCCCAAAGCGGAAGCCTTTTGGGAACGGTTCGTTCTGTTTCCCAGTATCCTGTATCTGCCCAAACCATGCAGTCCACATTAAATAATGAACAGCTGGTACAAGCCATTCTTCAGGCACAGCAGGGTGCCGTAATGGAAGTAATATTCGATTTGGTAAAGGATCCTGGCTCTGAATCTGGGTATTTATGGACTTCCTCCGTAGGCGAACACAAGCCAATTACTGCTGGTAGCTTTTGTACAGGAACAATTATTATTGAACGCCGTCCTCCTATCGAAAAAGTTTTTTATAGGCTGAGTCAATGGCTTAGAAACAGGTGATGATATGTTAATGGAAAAAATTAAAGAGTTCTTTTCCAGCAGTCACCAACGCGTTAAGGTGCCAACTGTACTTCAGATGGAGGCTACAGAATGTGGTGCTGCAGCTCTGGCCATGATTCTCGCCCATTATGGCTTATGGATACCCCTGGAGAAGCTGAGAGCAGAATGCGGTGTAAATCGCGATGGCTCCAAGGCCAGCTGCGTTATAAGGGCAGCAAGAAACCGTAACTGTGAGGCCAATGGTTATCGTTGGACCACCAATGATATTTTAAAATTAGAATCAGAAAAAATATTTCCCTTGATAATACATTGGGAATTTAATCATTTTGTGGTTTTAGAAGGAATAAAGAATGGCAAGGCCTATCTTAATGATCCTGCCATGGGAAGGAGAACAGTTCCTCTGGAGGAGTTTCGTACTTCCTATACGGGAGTGTCTCTCCATATTACCCCAAATGAGAATTTCCAGAAGGAGGGTCGCCGTTACAACGTATATAAGGATATATTCCATAAACTAATGGAAGACCGTTGGGCCATGACCTTTATTCTGATTTTGGAGTTGTGCGCAATTATTCCAGGATTGGCCAGCCCTGTTATGTCCCAAATTTTCCTTGATGATATTTTGACAAGAAAACATCCGGAATGGATGACTAATTTCTGTATTGCCATGACCCTGTCCTTCATAGTATCTGGTATTATAACTTGGCTGAGGGCTGTTGTATTGACCTTGTGGCAGCGAAAGCTCACGTTAGCGGATTCATCCAGATATTTTTGGCATCTGTTGAAGCTGCCAATGCAATTTTTCCATCAAAGGTATGCAGCTGAGGTAGCAGGCCGCGTGGCCTTTAATGAGTCTATTGCTGGTGTATTGTCCGGACCGGCGGCTACCGCAGCATTGGATTTGTTTGTAGCATTTTTCTATCTGTTACTGTTGCTGCAATATAATGTTACCTTGACAATTATCGGTGTGTGCTTTATGTCTGTGGAAATCATACTGTTTTTGGCTATGCGTCGTCATCTTACCGATTTAAACATGCGTATTCAGCAGGATGCGGGCAAGGCCTATGGTGTGGCCATGAATGGTCTTAGAATGATTGAAACTATTAAGGCCAACGGTGATGAATCAGATTTCTTTACAAAATGGGCTGGGTATCAGACCAAGGTTTTGACTGCCTCTCAGGAAACAGCTCTTTGGTCATTGTCAGTAACCATCTTGCCAACATTATTATCAGGTGTTAATGGGGCATTGATTATGACCATAGGTGGTTTCTCCATAATGGAGGGTGCTATGACTGCCGGTATGTTCATGGCGTTTCAGCATCTGATGGGCTCCTTTACAGCACCAGTAAACGCCCTGGTAGGTTTGGGCTCCACTCTGCAGACTACAGAAATGCAGATGCAGCGTCTAAATGATGTGCGTTGTTATGAAGTTGACAGATTGAATTTCCCTACAGAGGAAGAAGAAGCTCAGCAGTCCTATCCTCGTGATAGGCTTTCAGGTGACCTCCGAATGGAAGATATCAGCTTTGGATATAGTCCATTGGAAAAGCCTCTGATTTCAGACTTTAACCTTCATGCCCGCCCAGGTGAATGGATAGCAATAGTAGGCGCTTCTGGCAGTGGTAAGTCAACAATTGCCAAGGTGATTACAGGGCTTTATGAGGAATGGGGGGGAACCTTGTCCTTTGACGGAGTGTCACGCAGAAAGCTGCCCCGTAAGGTTATACTTAGCTCACTGGCTGCAGTAGATCAGGATATTTTCCTTATAAGTGGTACAGTGGCGGAAAACATTTCACTCTTTGACAATACGGTGCGAAGAAGTGAGATTGTTCAAGCTGCAAAGGATGCCTGCATACATGATGACATAATGAAGCTAAGTGGTGGTTATGAGGCTCTGGTATCAGAGGGGGGACTCAATTTCTCCGGAGGTCAGCGGCAGCGTCTTGAAATCGCCCGGGCTTTGGCTCTGAATCCTTCCATTTTGATATTGGATGAAGCCACCAGTGCCCTTGATCCTATTACAGAGAAAATTGTATTGGAAAATATTCGTCATCGTGGTTGTACCTGTATTATTGTGGCTCACCGTCTTTCCACTATCAGAGACTGTGATGAAATCATTGTACTTTCAAATGGCAAGATCGTGGAAAGAGGCGTTCATCGCGAAATGATGAAGCACGATGGACCATATAGACATCTTATTGAAGAACGTGAGCAGGAAGATATGGAAATTGTAGAGCAGTAAGGAGGCAAAGCCAATGATAAAAACACGTAAGCTATTATCTGGCCAACGCTTCCAGTTATATGACAATAAAAAATTAATAAAGCTCATATCAGGTGCTGTTGAGGTTTATGCTGTCACCAAAGACGGAGATGATGAGCTTTCCTTTAGACAAAATTATCTCATCAATGCTCAGGAGGGAGAGTGCATATTTCCTTCCATTGATGAATTCGATGAGATAAATATTCAGTTGTATGCTTTGGAAGATGCTGAGTTATCAGAAATTGCCTTTGATGAGCTTGAAGCCAATGAGTTGGCTAGGGTAGCTCAGCACTGGTTTGGTCGCCTTATGGAAATCTCCTGGCTGCGTCTTATGGCAGATAAGGGAGATGATATGCTCCAGTCCTGGCTTAAAGGTAATGTTTTTAAAGAGATGGACAGCCAGGAGCAAGTAATTGCAGAGCTTAAGGACCATGAAGAGGTCCTGTCTATGTTTTTGGGAATGAGGTTTGGTGCTGAAGATACCAGATTATCAAGACGAATCAGTATGCGGGAAAAGGCCCGTAAAATATTGGTAGAAAATGGTATTCGCAGCTTAATCGGTGAAGAGCATATTTTTGCCGGTGAAGCAGAAGTTTCTTCATCCCAGCAAACAACTATGGATACAACCTTTGTGGTGCAACAGGTTGGCAAGGCATTAAAAATGCCAATTGAATCCATAGGCATATCAGAAGAAAATGCCAAAAAATTGGATAATATTGGTCTGATACGCCGTCTGATGCAAAAAGGAAATATGCAGATGCGCCTCATAACCCTTCCTAAGGGTTGGTATAAGCAGGATACAGGGGTTATGATAGGCTATTACACCTCCCCAGACACAGGGGAAAAAGAATTGGCTGCACTTATACCAGAACAGCCGGAGGTTTATCGTGCCATATTGCGGCACAAGCCTGAGGGCATATTAGTAACTGAAGAAGTAGCAAAAAATATCGAAAAGGATGCTTTTGCCTGCTACGCTGGTTTTCCTTCCCGCAAGCTGAAGCTTTGGGATTTAATTAAATTCATTTTCCATCAATGCTGGATAGCTGATTATCGAACCATAATAATTTGCAGCTTATTTGGTGGCTGTATTCCATTAGCTACTCCAATAATTACTGAAACCATATTCCAGGATATTATACCTATTTTAGATAGGCAGGGACTGGCCACAGTAACCCAGGCCCTGATGGTAACCAGCTTTACCACAGCTGCCTTGGGAATAGTCCGATCTATAGCGATAATGCGTATATCAACCCGTATTGAGATTTCGGCAGAGGCTGCCATGTGGGGACGTCTTATGCAGCTGCCTACCAAATTTTTCCGTCGTTTTACTGTGGGGGAATTGGCCAGCCGTATGGGAGGAATTGGCGTTGCCAAGAGCTTGGCGTCCGGCGAATTCGTTGGCTCCATTTTGAGCTTTATATTCTCATTCTGGAGTATTTTCCTCATGTGCTACTACAGCATAAAACTCACAGCTGCAGCAGTTGTAGTTTGGCTGATCTATTCCCTGTTTGTCATGGCTGTAATGCGCCGAACACTGTATTTCCAACGAAAAATCATTGATGCAGGCAATAAGTCTGCTGGTATGGTACAACAAATTTTTGCAGGACTTGCAAAATTCCGTGTGCAGGGTGGCGAGGAACAAGCATATAATCTTTGGGCATCAACCTTTGGTGAGCATTGGAAATGGGAATATAAGCTGCGGTGGCAGAATAATTATACCTCCATTATTTCCAGCATTCAGCCGTTTGTTCTTACAATGATTCTTTATTGGATAGCAATGTATGGTATGAATGAATTGGGTCCGGATGGTAAGACTGTTAAGAGCGGTATTACTTATGCTCAGTTTATCGCCTTTAATTCAGCTTATAGCAGCTTTAATGGTGTAATAGGCGGAGTCCTTGGCCTTATTGGCAAATATTTCGCCATTCAGCCTCAGATTGAAAATCTCAAGCCGATTTTAAATGAGGTTCCGGAAAGCAACGAGGAAAAGCAGGATGCTGGGCAACTCTCCGGGGCCCTTGAGGTGGGAAATCTGTCGTTTGCCTATACACTGATGGTGCCAGATGGCAATGGGGGAACCACAGAAGTTAAGGGAGACGACGTTATCCATAACGTTAGTTTTTCTATTGCTGCTGGTGAAAATGTTGCCATTGTTGGGAAATCCGGCAGTGGAAAAAGCACTTTGGTACGGCTTTTATTGGGATTTGAAGAACCACAAAAGGGCAGTATTTCCTACGATGGACAGAATTTGGCAGATTTGTCCTTGCCATCGGTCCGTTCCCAGCTAGGGGTCGTATTACAAAATGGTCAGCTCATGACCGGAGATATTTATACAAATATTGTAGGCACAAGAAATCTGACTCAGGATGACGCCTGGGATGCCGCTGAGGCAGCAGGCGTGGCTGAGGATATTGCGGAAATGCCAATGGGTATGCAGACAGTAATCAGTGAGGGCAGCTCTAATATTTCCGGTGGCCAGCGTCAGCGTATTCTTATAGCCCGGGCTCTGGCCGGAAAACCTTCTTTGCTTATTTTTGATGAAGCCACCAGTGCATTGGATAATCGTTCCCAGGCAATTGTTACCCGCAGCCTGGATAAGCTAAAGGCCACCCGTATAATTGTAGCCCACCGCTTGTCCACCATAAGGAACTGCGATCGCATCATTGTCATGGATGATGGTCGTTTAGCGGAAATGGGTACCTTTGATGAGCTTGTGGAAAAAGGTGGTATATTTGCTGACCTTGTAAAGAGGCAAATAGCATAGATTGTAGAAGGTGAATCCATTTATGAAGAAATCATTTATTTTAGCTTTGATGCTGGTAGCCTGTAATATAGGGCAGGTTGCAGCCGAATCACAGCCTGTCATTGAAAATACGGAAGAAAATTTGAGCCTTTCCCTGGCTGAAAGCATTGATATTGCTTTGAGCAATAATGATCAGATTCATTCAGCAGAAAAGGGAAGGGAAGCCAGCAAATGGGGATTATCTTCAGCCAGACGAGCATCCGGTCCAACTGTAGGTTGGGAATCTAATTTCAGTCGTAACAGATCTCGTAGAACTGGAAGGTATTTTTATAATACTTCATATTCCAACAGCTGGAGTCTTACGATTCCTGTTTATACTGGTGGACAACTGGAAGGACAAATTGATAAGAATCGCTATTTGTTAAATCAGGCGGATTTGAATCTGGAAAATGTAAAGCAGACTGTAAGGTACAAAACAGCTAATGCCTACGCAAATCTTTTACATCAAAAGGATGTGACTAAAATTGCAAAAGAGGCAGTTGAAATGTCCAATAACCAATTAAAACTTATTAAGGATCAATATAGTGAAGGTGCTGTAGCCAAGGCGGATGTGCTGATGATGGAGGTACGCTTGGCCAATAACCGTCAAAGTCTGGTGTCAGCCTTGGGCAATATGGAAATTGCAAAATATGATTTAATTAATGCAATGGGCCTTTCCAACAATATTAATGTGGAGCCTACAGATGTATTTTCCTATGAACCATATCCAAAAGAGCTTTGGGAATGCGAGGAATATGCTCTTGAGCATCGTCCTGATGGAATCGCTGCAGATTATGGTATAAAAATAGCTGATGCCAATAAAGATATAGCTAAGGCCGGCTATCGTCCAAAGGTTTCCGGAAGTATCGGAAGAGGGATTGCAGGAGAGCAACCCTTTGGCATGGGAAGTACTGATAGTCTATCCGCAGTTATAAATTTTAAATGGAATATTTTTGATAACGGTGTAACTGCCGCCAATGTATCCCAAGCCGATGCCTTAGTACAGCAATCTCAGTATAATGCTGAATATACAAAAAAGAATATTAGCTTGGAAACACGTTCCGCATACGAGAGAATGAAAATTGCGGAAAAAAACATCAAAGAAGCTACAGCGGCGGTGAAGCAGGCTGAGGAAAGCTATACTATAGCCCAAGTCCGTTATGAGGAAGGCGTAGATATATTGCTTAATTTGCTGGATGCCCAGGAAAAGCTGACTCAGGCCAGATCAAATTATTCCAATGCCCTATATCAATATAATCTTTATCGTGTGACTTTGGAAAAGGCCATGGGTGTACCAGTGGATATGGATGTTCCACTTTATGTTGAGGCAGAAAAAGGTGGATTATCAGCTGATAAGGCACTGAAAGCTGCGGAGATTCATGGATAAACAAAAATGCTTCAAAGCAGGAAATTACAATCAAATAATGAATAGCTATAGTTAAGGAACTGAGATATTTTTAGGAGGAAGAAAAGTGGAAGATATTAACATTTCTGTAGAGGAAAAAAAAGGATGGTCAGTTTTATTACTGCAGGGAAGACTTGACAGAGTAAATGCCGAGTATGTTGGCTCAAAGGCTGAGGAAACTATGGCTGCCGCTGCAAAAATGGCGGCGGATTTATCAGGACTGGAATATATTTCCTCTGCTGGTATACGTGTTCTCTTACGCCTTGCCAAAAAATCCAAGGCAGATGGAAAAGAATTTGTCATTTGCGGTGCAGATGGATTTGTAAAGGAGATTCTTGAAGACTCTAATATGGATATGCTTGTAACCATGATAAATTCAGTCGAACAGCTGCCTTAATGGTGATAATTATTAGTCTGTAGTATTTATGGGGAGGAAATGCCTGTGAAGTTGGATATTAGACGAAAAATATTGCTTCTCATGGGCATTTCCGGGTTAATTACCGCTTTGCTTTTGGGGGCTATATTGACCTTGGGACTGAATACAGCCTATGATACCTTGGACAAGCAGGCCTTTACCATGGCTCAGGGGGTAAGTGATGAAGCTGTAAACTATTCTCAGAAGCTGGCCCGCAAACGGCTGGAAAATATTATTCGCTTAAAGGCTTATCACATCAATGAGGTCATCGGCGAAATGGAGGGTAATGTAATAATATTATCCGATAAAATTAGCCAGATCTCAGATACATCAATCAAAAATAAGAGTATTATACCCAAGGATCCACGAACAGATACAGTGTATAGCGGTGAATGGTATTATCTGCCGGGAGCAGATGATTATTCACCTCAATATGCTACAGATATAGCCAATGATTTGAATGCTACCCTGCATAATTTAAGTAAGGGGGAAAAGGCCCGGCCTTTGTATTTTTATATTGGTTCCGAGAATGGCTGGAGCCTTCGCATGGATATCTTGCCAAATGATAATGACAAGGTTAATTTGCCTCAGGCGGCTCTGACCAGGGACTATGATGCCAGGGATAGAAGCTGGTATAAATATGTAATGCAGGCTGAAATAAAAAATGCTCCACTATATGTTCCCCTATATTCTTCAGCAGGTGGCAGTGCTATGTTATCAATAGCCATGCCATATAAGGATAAGGATGGCATAGCTGGTGTATTAGGCGTTTCAATTCCATCATCAACCTTGTCTGCGGCTATGGAAGACAATACAAGAGATAAGAGTGATATCAGCTTTTTACTCGATTCCCAAGGCCATGTGATTTATTCCTCTTTACCCGTGGAGGATTTGGCTACAGACCGTTCCGACTTTGATTTGCGTAATTCCGGTATTGAATCATTGGCCCAAGCTGCTCAAAGTATGACTGCAGGAGAAACAGGCTCCACAGTAGTTGATATTTACGAAGACTCTTATTTTTTGGTATATGCACCTGTGGGTTCACAGGGCTGGAGTTTAGGAGAGCTTATTTCCTACAATGAGGTTCAGGAACCAGCAGACTATATTGGATATTTGGTGAAATCAGAATTTAAGGAAATACAAAATGAATTACAGCTTGTATTTTCCGGTGTTCGAACAATTAGTCTAATTGCATTTATTCTGTTATTAATTTCAATCATTTTGGTAAGCCGTCCTATGGCGGGGCATTTTTCAAAATCTATCAGAACATTGTCAGAAGGCGTAAAACATATTTCTGAGGGAAACTTCTCGGAAGAGCTTTCAATTAACTCCGGCGACGAAATGGAGCTTTTGGCTGACAGATTCAATGCCATGACCAAGGATCTTAATAAATATATGGATGATCTGACCAGAGTAACCCAGGAACAGGCTGAAGTTACAGCTGGTCTTGATGTAGCCACAAAAATACAGAAGGGTATGCTCCCTGAGGGAGGAATCACATCATCCATTGTTTCTCTTGATGCTGATATGCAGCCTGCCATAGAAGTGGGTGGAGATTTCTATGATTACTACTATTTGGATGATACACATTTGGCCTTCACCATAGCAGATGTATCTGATAAGGGGATTCCTTCCGCGATTTTCATGGTAGTTTCAAGGATTATCCTCAAAAATTGTATCAATTTGTATTATCAGGATGGATTGGCTAATGCTGTTACATTGGCTAATGATCAGTGTTCACAGCTCAGTAATGATGGTATGTTTGTTACTGTATGGACTGGTGTCCTGAATACAGCAACTGGTGAACTGATTTACGTAAATGCTGGCCACAACGCACCTGTTCTTCTCCATGATAAGGAGCTTTTGTATCTGCCAAAGGGAAAGTGTCCTATGATGGGATTTATGGAAGGCATTGAATATAAACAGCAAAGCATTATGCTGAAGCCTGATTCCCTGTTGCTCCTTTATACAGATGGCGTTACTGAAGCCATGAATGAAAATAAGGAAATGTATTCCAAGGAGCGTATGGAGGAGATATTGAAAGGCTTGGGAGATAGTTCTCCTAAGGAAACTATAAACGGCGTAAGGCAGGATGTTGCAAAATTTGTTGGTAAAGCAAAGCAGTCTGATGATATAACCATGGTGGCCGTAAAATATAACGGTATTAAAGGGTGATGGAAGCAATGAAGCTGGACATAAAAAAAAGATTGTTTATGCTGATGCTGCTGGGCAGCTTATTGAGCTTCCTGTTTTTGGGGTCGTCCCTTTTTTATGGGTTATACGGGGTATGGGATTCTTTTAATGCCAAGAAGGAAGAAGCAACCGTCGTTGTAGCTGATTATAACAGGGATTTTGCCAAGGAACAGACCCAGGAAACTATGGACAGGTCTGTGGAATTAAAGTCCGAAACAGTATCCTTTGAAGTAAACGCCATAAAAGAGGATGTAAAATACCTTTCCAATGAAGTTTCTGAGATATTAAAATCACCACAAAACTACGAGCTTAAGAAGCTTCCTAATGCTGCCGATGGAAATCTTCCTGGCGGAATACCCTATGTTCATTTTAGTCCTGAGCTTAAGTCCCAGGGGATAACTCCTGAATTGGAAAGGGAAATTCAGCTGGTATCAAATATAGGGGAACAAATGCAATCCTTGGGACTGTATTATGTAAATGTTTTTGTTGCTTCTAAAAATGGCTATACCATTTATTATGATACTTCCGATGAAAAGGGGTATGTTGCCATACTCAGCCGTGAGGAATGGCGTGATACCTATGATGCCCGTAAACGTGGCTGGTATACAGAGGGAATGAATAGCCAAGAGCCTGTATTTAGTGATGTATATACCTCAATAACGGGAATAAAAATTATTTCCTGTGTTATGCCGTACTTTGATCAAAATGGTATAGCTGGTGTTTTAGGAGTGGACTGTTCCCCAAAGAACTTATTTATTCAGGAAGAAGAGGGAAAGGTTCATGAGAGCTTTATTATAAATAAAAAGGGCGTAATTCTTTTGAGTACCGTCCAAAAGTCATTTTTTCCTCCTAACAAGGTCTTAAAGCGGATGCGTCAGCGCTTTACAGGATATGAAAAGGTGTTTGTAGACAACGAAGAATATTTCCTATCCTACGCTCCTATTGACAATACTGACTGGTGTATGGGGACCCTCGTATCAAAGGAAGAAGTAATGAAGGATGCTGTAACTGCCCAACATCGGATGGTAGAGCAGATGAATATTTTCTACACATCCTTTGCACGTATTATTTTATTGATGGGCGGTTTAACTATCGTCATATCATTGGTGTTGTTTTCCCTTATTTTATATTGCAGTGCCAAAATTGCCACACGGGTTTCCAAGCCTGTATATGCCCTTATGGCTGGGGCGGATGAAATAGCCAAGGGAAATTTCCAATACAAAATTCAGATACATACTGGTGATGAGCTGGAGCAGCTGGCAGAAAACTTTAATAAAATGACCGATGCCCTTAACCACTATACCCAGGAAATTGCCTATAGAGCCAAGGAAAAATCCCGTGTTGAGGCGGAGCTTTCTGCTGCTACCAACATTCAAATATCCCTGTTGCCTTCTCCATTACCACCAAGAGATGAATTTTCATTGGCTGCCGCTATGTATACAGCTAAAGAGGTGGGGGGAGATTTCTACGATTATTACTTAATTGATGAAAATTATTTGGCAGTAACCATAGGCGATGTTTCCGATAAGGGAGTTCCAGCAGCTTTGTTTATGGCTGGAGTAAAGACAGTAATTAAAAATAATATTTTAAGTGCAATGAAGAAGGGGGTTACCCTGGAAGCTGCCTTATATTATGCAAATAATCAGATTGTTGACGGCAATAAAGAAAACTATTTTGTTTCTGTCTTTGCCGGAATATTAAATATTGAAACAGGAGAGTTTACTTATGTAAATTGTGGCCATAATCCACCTGCTTTGATGGATGGAGAAACAATATCATATTTACCTTCTTTCAAAACAAATGCAGTTTTGGGCCTAAAAGCTAACTGGAAGAATACCGAAAATAAAATCCAGCTAAAGCAAAATAGCTTTTTATTCCTCTACACAAATGGTGTAACAGGTGCCTTAAATGGAAATAAGGAATTTTTTGCCAAGGAAAGAATGGAGCATGTACTTAGGGAAATGGGTACAGAAACAGCTCCGAAGGAAATCATTAAGGGCATGAATGAGGCTGTAATAAGTCACATAAAGGGAACGGGAGAAAATGTGGAGCAGTCTGATGATATTACCATGTTGGTTCTAAATTATAAGGGATGTGATGATATGGACTCGGAAAAAGAAATAGTTATTCCAGCAAAAGTTGAGGAATTGCCTAAAATTGTATCCTTTATTACTGAAATATCCCGTGCCATCGATTGTTCAGAGCGTTCAATAAATCAGCTGATGCTGGTGGTGGAGGAGATATTTGTCAATATTGCAGAATATGCATATAAGGACAAGGAAGCAGTGGCAATTATAAAAGGTAAGCTTTATGGTAAACCGCCGGGAATTGAGCTTAAATTTATCGATGAAGGGGTTCCGTATAATCCATTGGAAAAGGATGACCCAGACATTGATGCTGCCCTGAAGGACAGGGAAATAGGCGGCCTTGGAATATATCTGGTAAAGAAAAAAGTGGATAATATATCCTATGAACGCCAGGGAAAGAAAAATATACTCACTATCAGAAAGAAAATGATTTGATTGAGGGAGCAGTAGCTATGGTTTCAAGCACGTTGTATTGGAGTCAGCGGGCCAGGCAGGCCATCACTGATGAAGAAGCATTTACAGAGTTATATGATTATTATTTTCCTCGGGTATATCAGTATTTATTGGGAAAAACAAAGGACAGCTCTTTAGCGGACGAATTTGTCAGTAAAACTTTTCTCAATATGTATGAGCATCTGGGAGATTATGATCCGGAACGGGGAGCCTTTTCCACCTGGCTCTTTCGCATTGCCCAAAATGTGGTAAACAAACACTACGGGAGTAAGGCTTATACTGCCCATACTTCCTGGGATGAGGGCTTTGACCCGGCGGATCAGCAGGCTACACCAGAGCAGCAGTATGTTGACAAGGAGCAGGACGATGAGCTAAAGGCTGCAATTATGCAGTTGTCTGAGCGTGAGCAGAAGATTTTGGAAATGACCTATTGGATGAACATGAAATCCAATGAAATCGGCGAAGCCCTAGGCATGGCTCCCAGCTCTGTACGTGTAACCTTAAAGCAGGCCCGGGAACGGTTGAAAAATATTTTAGAAAAGTCAAAAAAGACAGAGTAGTACTATCATATTTTTTAAAAAATAATAATTACCAAAAAGGAATATTGCATTATTTATAGAAGTAAATAACTAAGAAGTTTTTAACTACGTTATGGTATATTGGTATCTGGAGGAGGAGGTTATCGGAAAATACAAATAATTTCATATTGTCCGTTTATTAATTGTTCAATGTACAGGAGGAATTTGTTTATGAGAAAATTTAATTTGCACAAATTATTTTTAGCTTTCGTTATGGTTTTAGGGTTAACCTTCCTGGGTTCCTCTACTGCAGATGCTAAGGATTTGTCCTTGGTTAATAATACTGGTTATACCATCGTGGTGTTAAATTGTTCACCTACCATCAGCAACCAGTGGTATGAGGATGTACTGGGAAATTCTGTTTGGGAAAACGGCACCACTGTTACTATAGATTTTGAGCGTTGGGCATTGTGTGATACCTGGGATTTCAAGGTTCATTACAGCAATGGCTATACCGAGGATTGGCGTGGCGTTAATGTAAATAGTGTCAATACCATTATTTTACAGCCTAATGGTGTAAATACTTACCTTTAATTACAGGGTATATTATAACGAGCTTTAAGATGTCCCCTTCCTCTTTAGGTGGGGGAAAACAAACTACAACAGCTGGTGAGCATATCTCCCAGCTCGTTGAAACGCTAATTGGAAGATTTTTCTTCTAAAGAAGAAAAATTTGAACAATGGCGTTATAAATTATGCTTGGCGAAACAGCCTCTCGTTTTAGGGAGGCTGTTTTTTTATTGTGTGCCCAGTATGGGCTCACTTTAATGGGTGAAAGTCCCTAGCCAGCCCAAATAGCGGGAATGGCATGCGGACGACTGCATGGACACGCAGATTTTTTCAGTGTATTAGACGAAATTCCAATTTATTAAAAAAATCTATAACACTTTTGTCATCTCATGGATATAAAGGATAAAAGAAAAACAAACACAGGGGGGGATAAAAATGAATGATGAGAAGTTGACAAAACGGCTGGAAAATTTTGATTTTTCTCTCCTGCACCCAGTGATGGAGACTTTAAGGAATCAGTTATTATTCATGCACCGTCGGGATAATGCCATGAAAGGTATTATGACGGGGAAGATGACAGATGATGAGCTGGATATGGTGGCTGCAGCCGGCAATCCTGCATTGGAAAAAAATAAAAATATAGATAACAAGAACAAATAAAAAATACAACTAATGGGAGGGAAAATACCATGGCAAAGGAAAACGTAGGAAAGTTTTATGAGAAGCTGGCCCAGGACGCAGCTTTGGCTGAAAAGCTCAATGCTTTGGACAAGAAGTTTGATGAGTCCAATGAGGCTTCTTTAGATGATGCTGCTATGCGCGAAAAGGCAGCGGAGGCTATCGTTCTTCCACTGGCTGAGGAAGTTGGCTTGCCATTTACCATTGAGGAATTGAAGGAATATGAGCAGGAGCAGCTGAAGAATATGACTATTTCCGATGATGAGCTGGATCAGGTGGCTGGGGGGGATTGGTATCAATATGACTATAACAAACGGAATCGAAAGGGAAAAAAGGGCGGTACGGCGGCCGCCTGTGCCTTCATCGGCGTTGGAGTGGGGAAAGTCAAGAGCGGTAACAAGACAGCATTTTGCATCTTTGTTGGTATCTCCAACGGGCCTATCGCCGACAGCAATTAAAAAATGGACGATAAGGAAAGAACAATCAAACGAAAAACTATAAAGAGGAGGACGATATCATGGCAAAGGAAAATGTAGGAAAGTTTTATGAGAAGCTGGCCCAGGACGCAGCTTTGGCTGAAAAGCTCAATGCTTTGGACAAGAAGTTTGATGAGTCCAATGAGGCTTCTTTAGATGATGCTGCTATGCGCGAAAAGGCAGCGGAGGCTATCGTTCTTCCACTGGCTGAGGAAGTTGGCCTGCCATTTACCATTGAGGAATTGAAGGAATATGAGGAAGAGCAGCTGAGAGAAATGACCCTTTCCGATGATGAGCTGGATCAGGTGGCCGGCGGCTCCCTGAAAGTTGGCGGGGATAAATCTACAAGCAAAAGGGTAGATTGTAATCATGCGGCTTGTGCCTATATCGGTGTAGGGATAGGACTCAAAAAAAAGAACGGAAAAACGGCCTTCTGTATAATCATCGGTGGTTCCAGCGGTCCGATTGCAGGATGAGGCAAAAACTAACAACAATCTTTATACTATGAGAGCGGTTCATTCATTATGGACTGCTCCTTTATTGTGCCATTAGTTATATGGTTTAAATAAAAGAATGCCCTGACTTGTGTGATAGTCAGGGCACTTATTTTAAACTCCTGCCTGCTTCATGGAGAGAGGAACCAGACAGGGGAAGGAGATGGGCGGTGTACATTTTCCTTGTATATTTTGTTTTCTGTTCTTACAAATAGAGGTTAGGTAAACTGGCTACTTTTTTCCTTTAATATCTTCCATCAATTTTACCAGCTTATCATGCCAGCCTTTTTGGAAGAATTTACATGTATCCTCATCTCTGGCCAATAAATCCTCACCACCGCCTACAGCCGCCACATGGCCCCGGCACCCACCAGCACAACAGTTGCGATATTTACAGGACTCACAGCCTGGATTATGAGCGAAATACTCCCGTAGACGCATATCAATAAATTCCATATAATATGAGTCCTTCAACGCAGAGCTAAGGGAAGTCGTTTTTAAATTAGGAAAATGACGGCGTCCACCTTCCACGCTTCCCATAGGAATGCATGGAACCATATAGCCATCAGGGGTTATATACATTTGGCTACGTGCATGACCGCAAAGGCAGTAATTATCACAGTCCTCATCCTCCAAATTCTTTTTGCATGGAATTATATAGTCATCGTTATTAATATTACTGAAAATGCCTGCCAGCATTATATTGAGAGGTGCTCCATCCTCGTAAAATTGCGGGATATAATCTAAATAGACCTGATATTCCTCCTCCATGGTTATGGCCTTATCCGCAATGGCCAAGCCTTCTCCTTCCAGACTCAGGCGATTCACCTTCAGGGTTTGGCAGCCAAGCTCCCCAAGGAGCTTTACGCTTTCCCGCAGAGCATTAATATTACCTTTGTGCAGACAATACTCCGCCCCAGTAGGGAAGCCACGTTCCTTGCACAGCTTAAAGGCACGCCGCACTGCCTTTTCAACTCCCGGGATTCCCCGCAACCAATCATGGCAGTCAATGCCGTCAAAGCTCATATTTAATTCTGGCTTAATTCCCCGACGCTCAAATTCATCCAAGGTATGTTCATTAACCAGCAAGCCATTTGACATAACAGTGGTAATAAAAATATCTGCATCCAGAAGTGCGTCAACAATTTTAAAGAAATCGCGGCGCAACAGAGCCTCGCCACCAGTCAGGGAAACCACACGCACGCCAGCTGCCTCCATTTGACGAACAATGTCCAGACAATCCTCAAGTGATGGTTCGTCGTCCATGCTTGTTTTTGAAGTAGTACGCGTCGGCGCGGACATATAGCAGTGACGGCAGCGACAATTACAATTTCCCGTAATGGACCAATGAACAGAGTAAAGAAAGCGGTTGGGATATGCACGGTATTTTTGTTCCTCGGAAAGAGGTACCTGTGTATCAGTTTCTTCCAAAATGCCTTCCTCAGTTAGCTCTTTAAGATACTTCTTTTCTGTTGGTGAAAAAAGAGGACTATTTACAGGTATTGAGCTGCAGGCCTTTTGCAATGCCCGATAAACATCTGTGGGCATAAAGCTGACTGCTTCTGAAAGATGTCTCACAATACCTGTAGGTAACAGTTCCCAGCCCCTTAATCGTAAATCTTCTTTCAGCTTATAATACACACGTACCAACTCCACTTAGTTTTTATTTCTATTATCACTAACTTCTATATTCAATAAAAATATCCTGCCAATTCACTTTAAAATACATACATAGCAGCTCTACAGCAACAAAGGGCCAGCCGTTTATCTGGTTTGGGATTTTCCATTGGCTCCGGGGAATATTTTTTATCATTGTGGATAAGTATTGCCAAAAAATTTTATAACACTTTTCAACCTCCGGGGATATAAAGAACAGAAAGCAAAAACAACACTCAAAGAATTTAAGGAGGTAAATAAAATGGAAAAGAAATTCATGAACAAGATGGACGACATGGAACTTGATATGGTGGTCGGCGGCGCGAGGGTATATCTTGTCACAAAAATAAGGAACCATTTGGGTATTGTCGATTATCATGTCGCTCAGGGTAATTATGATGGAGATATGAAAGATTTGGATAAGTTGGCTGAGGCAGGTAAGATAGATGAACTTAGGAAAAAAGCCAAGATGAGAGACAATGGCATGCTCAGACCAGGCGTCGGTTTAGATTTTATTAAGAACATGAGGGAGGAAGGCAAACATGTCATCATAATAGAAGGACGATATGATTGACAAGGTGGTCGGCGGTACCAATGCGACCCCTTCAAACGGGTCATAGCATACGTCAAAAATTCTCGTGGCGGTGTGTTTGTGGGCTACGGTTGGTCAAAAAATAAAAAAAATCTATAACACTTTTATCCTTTCATGGATATAAAGAACAAGAAGCAACAAAAACCTATAACAAAAGCAACCTGGTAATATGTAAAGCTCATTTTTCAAAAGTTTTGCAAGCAAATCCTTAAATTAGCGTGCACTTAACAGGCCCCTGGACAATAAGCCTAAAATCCAGAAGGCTTGTTCGTAAAATATTAAGCTTGG
>DFHJ01000040.1 GCA_002372665.1 Anaerovibrio lipolyticus | reverse complement strand
AAGAAATTGGCTACTATCTGTTTGGAGGTGCCTGTGGAATTTGATGCTGCAGCCTTTAAAATTAATACAGATGGTAATGAGCTGACCCACTTTTATACGCGTTACAATATCAAGTCTATGCTGAAGGCAATTCAGCCATTTATTTCTGAGGGCGGGGCAGTGGAGGCTGCATCGGAAAAAAAGCTCCCTGAGTGTCAGGTGATAAATGATGCTTCTGCAGCCAAGAAGCTGGTGGATGAGTGCCGTCAGGCCGGTAGGATGAGTGCTGCTGCAGTTTTTAGCGGTAAGGCTCCTTCTGTAGCCTTGACTGGACTTGGTGTTGCTGTAAATGGCAAGCGCTATTTTGTAGATGTTTCAACCAAGGGGGATTTTGGACAGGATTCTCTGTTTTTTGATGAAAATGCCGCAGAAAATGAGCTATGGGATATTTTAAAGGTGTTGTTCTCTGATAAGTCAGTGGTTAAATATATTCATGGCTTAAAAAATTATTATCATGCCAATGTTGAAGTGACAGGCAAGGTTTATGATTTGGAGCTCATTGGCTATCTACTGAATCCTGCAAGCTCAAAATACGATGTGGCTGAGTTGGCAGCAGTCTTTGCTCCTACCCTTACTGCTCCTGAAAATGGGGCAGACATATATAATAGTGTGTCATGGCAGGCCTTTGCACTGGAACATATTAGTGAAGACATGCTTCAGCAGCTTGAGGAAAAGGAGCTGGAAAAGCTCTACAATGATATGGAGCTTCCATTGGTGGATGTATTGGCCGATATGGAGAAGAATGGTATTTACGTGAATCGGAAAAACCTTCATGAGCAGTCTGCTGCTGTAGGTAAGACTATAGCTGACCTTGATAAGGAAATCCGCGAGCTGGCTGGTGCAGATTTTAATGTTAATTCTCCAAAACAGCTGGGTGAGGTACTCTTTGAAAAATTAGGCCTTCCAGTTATTAAAAAAACAAAGACCGGTTATTCTACCAATGCTGAGGTGCTTAATCAGCTTCGGGGTGAGCATCCTATTATCGAGAAGATTTTAAGCTACCGCCTTTGGAGTAAGCTGAAATCTACCTATCTTGACGGCATTAGTCAGCTTATCGACAGCGTAACCAACCGGGTTCACACCTCCTTTAATCAGACTGTTACCGCCACTGGCAGACTTAGCAGTTCGGATCCTAATTTACAGAATATTCCTGTTCGTACTGAGGAGGGAAAGAAAATCCGTCAGCTGTTTGAGCCAGGTGCTGGGTATGATTATCTCCTAAGTGCAGATTATTCCCAGATCGAGCTTAGGGTTTTGGCCCACATGTCTCAGGATGAGAATTTTATTAAGGCATTTAAAAATAATGAGGATATTCACGCCCGTACGGCCGCAGAGGTATTTGGGATTCCTATGGAGGAGGTAACACCAACACTCCGTCGTCACGCCAAGGCAGTTAACTTTGGTATTGTTTATGGTATCAGTGATTATGGCCTGTCACAGGATTTGGGGATTACCCGTAAGGAAGCGGCAGGCTATATTGATAGCTATTTTGAAAAATGTAAGGGCGTTAAGACCTTCATAGATAAGGTTGTCGAGGATGCCCATGCCAAGGGTTATGTTCAGACAGCCTATGGCCGTAGACGTGAGCTTCCATCTATTAATAGCTCCAATTATATGCAGCGTATGTTGGCGGAAAGAATGGCCATGAATACGCCTATTCAGGGTACAGCAGCTGATATTATTAAGTTGGCAATGATAAAAGCCCATAAGATGCTTAAGGATGCCAAGCTGAAAAGCAGGATACTTCTTCAGGTTCATGATGAGCTTGTTTTGGAAGTGGTTGAGTCCGAGATTGAAGCTGTGAAATCCATACTTAAGGATGCTATGGAA
This sequence comes from Anaerovibrio lipolyticus, assembly GCA_002372665.1. Lineage (GTDB taxonomy): Bacteria > Bacillota > Negativicutes > Selenomonadales > Selenomonadaceae > Anaerovibrio > Anaerovibrio lipolyticus_C. The sequence continues at coordinate 4,705 of DFHJ01000040.1, read as the reverse complement.
AATATAGTGTCCTTAAGTGTTCCGCTTTCCATTGATATTAGCATGGGCAAAAACTGGGCTGAGGCCAAGTGATAAGGGGGAATTAGTATGCCTGAAATGCCGGAGCTGGAAACAATAAAACGTTCATTGGAGCCCCATATCAAAGGTAGAAGAATTGACGATGTGGAGCTTTTGCTGTCCCGCCAGATTAAGCACCCTTCCCCTGAGGAATTTGTATCCCGTATCAAGGGACAAAGGATAAGGGAGCTTCAGCGCAGGGGAAAATATCTTATTTTAGTGCTTGATAACGATATTTTCCTGGTGATTCATCTCAGAATGAGTGGACAGGCCTGCTATTGTGGTCCAAATGATTCTGACAGAAAGCATTCCCGTATAATTTTTCACTTAGATGATGGTGCCCGTTTCGTATTTGCCGATACCCGCACTTTGGGTACTATTTACGCTATGCGGGAAGATGAGCTGTCTATGATTAATGGGCTGGCAGAGCTTGGTCCGGAGCCTCTTAGTGATGATTTTACAATAGAATATCTTAAAGATATTCTGTCCGGTAAAAAGGGTAAAATAAAATCCTTTTTGTTAAAGCAGAATTATATTGCCGGCCTTGGTAATATATATGTGGATGAGTGCCTGTTTTTGGCTGGGATAAATCCTCTTAGAACTCCGGATTCCGTAACTGGTGCTGAAGCAAAAAAGCTCCATGCCTGTATTAATAAGGTTATAGAAGACGGAATAAATGACGGTGGTACTACCTTCCGTGACTATCGTGACGGTGTCGGGGGGAAGGGCAGTCATCAGAATAATCTCTATGCTTATGGTCGTGGTGGTCAGCCATGCCGAAAATGTGGTACTATAATGGAGAAAATAAAGGTTGGCGGCAGGGGGACAGTTTATTGTCCTAACTGCCAAAAGCTGAGATAAATTTAATTTTTAGGGAATGCTTAAAATATGAAGATTATCGGTTTAACAGGTGGCATAGCCAGCGGTAAAAGTACCGTTACAAAATATCTTCGTCAGCAGGGCTATACTGTGGTTGATTGCGATAAAATTGCCTGGGAGCTTGCAGAGCCTGACCGTTCAATTTGGCAGGTGTATTTTGCCCGCTATGGCAGTAAGGTTATCAATCCAGACAGATCCTTGAACCGCCAGGCTGTAGCGGATATAGTTTTTCGGGATAAAAAGGAGCTGGATGCTATTAACAGTCTGGTTCATCCGCTGATAAAGGATGAGATGATGTCTCAGGTGAAGGCTGCCGGTGACGAAGGGGAAACGGTTATTTTTCTCGATGTGCCGCTATTATTTGAGGCATCATACGATAAACTGGTAGATGAGAAATGGCTTGTTTATGTCAGTCGCGATACACAGCTTAGAAGGCTTATGTCCCGCAATGATTTTAGTCATGATGAGGCTGTTCGGCGTATTGATTCGCAGATGAGTCTTGAAGAAAAGAAAAAATTAAGTGACGTAATTATAAATAACAATGCTGACAGAAAAAGGCTTCGTCGTCAGTTGGATGAAAAACTTGAACATTTAAGGATAGAGGGAAAGTAATGAACAGGGAAGACGAACGCTTAAAACGTCGCCGTGAATATCTACTCAGAAAAAAAGAATTTCAGAGAAGAACCTGGAGCTGTGCTGTAGGAATTATTATCCTTCTTATGGCATTTGTTACTTTTTTTGTAATGCAGCAGAAAAGTGTCCAGCGGACTTTTATGTTTCCTTATGAGTATCAGGATATTGTTCAGGTTTGTTGTAAGGAAAACAATGTGGATGAGTTTTTGGTTGCAGCTGTAATAAAGTCAGAAAGCAACTTTAAAAATAATGCTGTTTCTACTCCAGGTGCAATAGGATTGATGCAGCTTATGCCTAGCACAGCAGAGTGGATAGCCTCTGAAATGCATGATAACTTTTATTCCGTAGAGCGGCTGGAAACTCCGGAAATTAACATATATTACGGGTCATGGTATCTTTCACGATTATTGAGAGATTTTCATGGAAACAAGATATTGGCATTGGCAGCTTATAATGCAGGCCATGGAAATGTGGAGGAGTGGATGGAGCAGTACGGCTGGGATTACGATTTTAGTGATATTTCCGCCATTCCTTTTAGGGAAACTGAGATGTATGTTAAGGGCGTTTTAAGAAATGAAAAGAAGTACATTGAACTTTACGGAGAGAGGGAGTAAACCTTTTGGCTAATAACAAGCTTAATCTTGAAGGTCAGATACAGCAAATGAAGTCGAAAAATATCGGCTTTAATATTGTAAAAGAGCCGGAGGCTCTGGAATATCTGGCAAAGCATACCTATTATTTTCGTTTGAAGCATTATGCAGAGAATTTTGAGAAAATAAAAAAGCCCGGTGTTGGCACCAGATATATTGCTTTGGAATTTGCACATTTGAAGGAGCTTTCCCTGCTTGATCTGTATTATCGGCGGGTTATGTTTAATATTGTGCAGGATGTGGAGCATTATGCCAAGATTCAGCTTCTTAACGCATTGGCAAGAAATAAAAAGGAAAATGGCTATAATATAGTCAATGAATACATGGAAAAGCGTAAATACCTTGATAAGGAGCTTTCCCACCACCAAACTAAATATGCCAAGGGGCTTATTGAGAAATACAGGGGGAATTTTGCGGTTTGGAATATTATAGAGGTTCAGACCTTTTCCCAGTTTATTGACCTTTATGATATGTATTTCGAGAAATACCAACAAAAGCACGTTGATACAAAATATATTAATGTGGTCAAGAACCTTAGAAATTCCATTGCCCATAATAACTGTCTGATGTTCAATCTTCATCCTGCTGCGACGGCCAGTGATACTGAGGATGCCATAAGAATAGCAGTCGGCATGGGGTTGGATGAGGATGAATCCAGGGAAATGAATCATGTTCCCTTTATTAAGGAGCTGAATATTACCTTATATGTCTTCTGGAATATTGTTACCAGTGAGGAGGAAAAGGAATTTCAGCTGGAGCTTTTACATGATTTGGTAAATAAGCGTTTTAATCGTCACATGTATTATTTCGAGAATAATACTATTGTTTTGCCGGTGCTGAAATATACACAAAAGCTCGTAAAATTTTATTTTGATAAAATTTGTGACAACCATAATCATTAAAAAATAAATAAGCAAGCAAAAACAGCTGCCGGGGGTATATGGCAGCTGTTTTTGCTTGGATTATCATTGGATAATCATGTTTGGATAAAAATGTGTATGTAATGTTAGGGAACGACAATAATTAATCGCGTACTATAACGGATATTCCGTTTGGAATACAGGTTACAGTAGCATTTTCACCCTTTATGCGGCGAGCCTCAGCATAAGCCTCTTCCAAAGTAGGGAAGTAGTGGGCTTTTAAATCTTCAATAAGCTGTTTCTGTTCTGGAGCAGCCACAAAGAGTACGGTGTGTTTCCTTAAAATGCGGCACCACACCTGGGCACACCACTGATCAGGCAGAGTTTCCTTCTGAGGAGTGTTTACGCACTTCTGGAAAAATTCATCTGCAGTGGCAGCATCGTGTATAGAGTCATAATAAGACTGACCGCCGTGACCGTCTTTACAGGTGGCCAGCATTATTATGACACCGCCTTCATTAATGGAGGCTTCAGCGGCAGTCATACCCTTTGGACACTGGTATGCGTTCTGGTCCAGTGGATAACCACCGTTGGTTGTAATAACAATATCAGCAGGAGCTGGTTTTACGGCACAGTATTTTGCAAGGAATTCCGTACCCTCCAGATGTGCTGTTTCAAAGTTACCGGCATAAGCGGCAACGGTTTTTTTGTCCTCGTCAATAATTACATTGCAGATAAAGGCCAGCTTTGCCATGCGGGCAGCAGCCAACATATCTATATGGAGCGGATTTCCCTCAAGAATGCCGGTACGGGCATAAGGAGAAGCGATAAACTCACCACAATGGTTGCCCATAACAGTAACTGCATCGCAGATACCTGGCAGTACACTCTTGCGGCCTCCGGAGAAACCAGCAAAGAAGTGGGCCTCAATAAATCCCTCAGCAATAAGCAGGGAGGATTCAGCGGCAACCTTGTCAATAATGCAGTCAGGACCTGAAGGAAGTACACCAACCTTGGTGTTGCATTCAGGGTTATGTGCATCATGTACTATGATATCATTTTTAAATTCATCATACAAGTCATTGCCCAATTTATTACGCAATTCCTCCACACTTGTTGGTCTATGGAAGCCGGTAGCTACTAAAAACGTAATCTTGATTTCAGGGTTCCCCTTGCGCAGCTCAGCAATCATTTCAGGCAAAATATCCTGGCTTGGAACAGGACGGGTATGGTCAGAAATGATAATGCAGCAATCAGGTTTGCCCTTTGCAAGCTCTGAAAGAAGTGGGCTGTCAATAGGGTTCATCATAGCTTCATGTACGATTTCCCTGCCGGACCGGGTGCTCTTCAGCTCATCAACACGGGAGGTCAATACGGCACTTTCGGCTGGTACTTCCAGCTCGACGGTTCCTTCATCATAGAGAAAACTAACTTTTTTGGTATCAGACATAACAATTCCTCACCCTTTCGTAAATATATCCTCATTATAATTCGTTCGACAAATTATTTTAAAATCCTTCTTTTTGTCTGATAAATTTTAACATTTTTTTAGGAAAATAACAATTAGTATCAGAATTCTCATCCAATTCTAACTTGCAATATCTTATTCAATACTAATACAATATT
>DFHJ01000119.1:21789-29610 GCA_002372665.1 Anaerovibrio lipolyticus | reverse complement strand
AGCGAGTTATGATTTTTTTCACTATATAAAAGCAAGAAAAAGTTTTAGCACCGACACCGTCGTGAAAATCATAGTTCCACTTATAAAAAAAGACAGACTACAATAATTGCAGTCTGCCGAAAAATATTATTTAATTTGTAAACAGCTTATCCCAATATGCGTAGAGAACCATCAGGAACACCAATATTAAGATGATTATATCACCCATAATCAATCCACATCCTCAAGTCTTGGGTTATCACTATATGCCCGACCTGCCTTTGCACATGGCTTGCCGTTAACCAAAACAATATCCGCGGTGAAATCCGCATTGGTGGCAAAAATATTGCTGCCCACAGCATATACATCTACAGGAACATTATTAGTCTCAAAAAGACGGATACGCTCAGGATTGAAGCCACCGGAAACCATAATCTTCACATGCTTGAAGCCCTCAGCATCCAGTGCTTCACGAACATTTCTTACCAGCTGCTCGTTTACGCCGGTTGGCTTGAAATGGCCCATCTGACCGATAAGGGACTTGTCCACCATCTTGTCAGAGGTATCAAGGCGAACGCCGTAGAGCTTGTCACCCAGAGCGCGGGCTACCTTAAGACTTGTACCTACGCAATCGTTATTGAAGTCCACCAAAGCCACACGGCCAATTTTAGGATCGATGTACTTATCAAACATTTCAGTAGCCTTAAGGGTATCGCCTTCACAGGCTGCAATAAGGGCATGAGGAATAGTACCTGCTGCCTCAATTCCCCAGCTAATGGCGTTGGCAGGTGTGGAAACATTAGTCATGCCACCAATCTTGGCTGCATAGCCGTCCCCCTTTTGAACTGCATAATGGTCAAAACGGGATGGGAAGAACAATACAGGCTTGCCGTTGGCTGCCTCCACTGCCTTGGCACAGTTGGTTGCCACCTTGGTCTGGCGGGCAATGATGCCAAGATATACAGTTTCCAAGTGGCTGAAATCAGCCAAATCCCCTTCAATAGTCATAACGGTCTCCCATGGCTCGATTTTATCGCCATCATGGAGAGCACGAATCTTGATTTTTTCCGGATGATAGGCACAACGCTTGATAAGGGCAATAGCCTCATCGATACCGCATAGGGTGGCATAATCACGCTGAAAAATCTGCATGGTTACAGTTGGATGATAGTCAGCATGATTGAGAATCTCCTGTGTACGGAGAAAATATATGTCACTATACAGTCCGCTCTTAATCTCATCTACCGGAAAGTCAAAGCTTTCTGGATTAAGCCGCTTCTTTGTCATAAAATATGCCTCCTAAAAATTCTAACGTTGGGGACCTCATCCGTCAGCCTATGGCTGACACCGACGGAGCCCTGCTCCTAGTACCCTTGGGTGCTTCCCCCAAGGGGGAAGGCTATAATAGTTCCCTATGTTATCTAATACTTTATTATGATACAATGAAAAGGACAATAAACGCAAATAAAATAAGGAGATTTTCCCATGGAAAGCCATATTATAACTTTATCCCCCTTATCCTCCAATGACATTGTAAAAGAGCTGCAAAGTATCCATGTGTCTGAACGGGGAATAGAAATAATGAAGGAAAAGCTGATTTTCCGCTGTTTCCGAATCACTGACGTGGATACCAGGGCTGCCAACATCTTAAAACAAACTATGCTTAGTCAGGGGGCCGAGGCAGCTGTTTCCGCAGGTACTGTAAATCTAAGTGCCAGTCATACAGATGTCATAATCGGTGCCACCCTGCATCAGCTGAGGAATTCTGTGGTTCGCCTTAAGGAACAGCCCTGGGGGCTAAAGGCTATCGCTTTTCAAATTGAAAAAGAGTATTTATAGCTTTATTTATATCTTTTTAGGCAGGATTTAAAATTCATTTGGCGAATAAGTACTTATACGACAAAATATTCCAAAGGAGTTGGTTTATGTGGCAAAAATCAGAATAAACAATATGATGTTTTATGGATTCCATGGTCAGTACGAATATGAGCGTGAGCAGGGTCAGAAATTCTACTTTGATGTGGAAGTAACCACCAAGAACGACAAGGTAGTTGAAAGCGATGATGAGGCCGACACCATCAATTCCAGTACCATTTATTCCATAGTAAAGGATGCCGTGGAAAACAAGAAGTTCCATCTCCTGCAGGCCCTGGGTGGTCATATCGGCGATAAACTGATTGCCCACAGTGACGTGGTGGCCGAGGTAAAGGTTACCATCCGCAAGCAGTATGTACCTATCTCCGGTGCCTTGGACTGCGTAGAAATCGAAGTCATCCGCAAGGCACAATGATTTAATAATTTCGGACAAACTCCAAAGAGCCTGTACCGCAGTGCAGGTTCTTTTTTTGCGCTTTTTGAATTTTTTAAGCCTCTTAATTTTTAGTGGGGAGGATGGTATTAAGACAAAAAAAGACGGAGCATTAAGCTCCGCCAAATAGAAGTTTTAAATTACTCTGCGTGCGCCGATGTAGCATGAACCCCAATAACCACTGTACAGGGAATCTACAGCAACACCACGGCTGGAAGATGCATTGATGAAGGAACCATCGCCGAGATAGATACCAACATGGGATGCACCATAATCGTAAGTGGAGAAGAATACCAAATCACCTGGGATCAACTCACCACGGGATACTGGCATACCAACCTCATACTGTGCATCTGCAGTGCGTGGAAGGTAAATTCCGGCATTTGCAAATACATAGCGTACATAACCAGAACAATCGAAACCACTTGGTGAAGTACCACCGAATACATAAGGCACACCAATGTAGTTCATTGAATGGGCAATGATACGGCGGGAAATGGAGTTAAAGCTACGGCTTACCTGTGGCATCTCTCTACCCATCAAAGCCGAATAAGTAGAAGGACCAACAAGACCATCAGCCTCAAGTCCCTGGTTGCTCTGGAACATCTTAACTGCTGCTACAGTAGCTGGTCCAAAGTCACCGTCTGCGGCAACATCATATCCAAGATTAGCTAACTGACCCTGGATCTCTGCCACCTCACTTCCCTGATCTCCCATACGAAATGCTGTCGCATTGCACACGGAAAAAACGCACACAAACATCATGGATAGCGCGAAAATACGCATAAACTTACCCAAAAAGACACTCCTCTCTCTATGCGCCTACGAGGTTAGCTGTCGGGTTAGGGTTGAGAAAGACTACCCTTTAAGATCCACTTGTGCAGCATCCATGCTGCAACAGCTGATTTTCATTCACCCCAAAAATTTGGTTCCCCCGCTCCATGGGCTGGATTAGGCTTTTTATAGATATATATGCCCATTATATTAGATTGTAAAATGCTATGAGTGATCAATAAGCCGAGTTCTGTTCCGCCGAAGCGGTGACAATCATTTATCTGGACTGCCAGTTGCCTGACAGCTCTAGCGACACACCCGGAAGGTCAGCGGGCCGCCTCATACCCTTCCCTATTCGGTCTTGCTCCATGTGGGGTTTATCAAGCCAGCCAGTCACCTGACTGCTGGTGCGCTCTTACCGCACCTTTCCACCCTTACCTGGCGAACCAGGCGGTTTCCTTTTCTATGACACTTTCCCTAAGGTCACCCTCGCTGGACGTTATCCAGCACACTGCCCTGTGGAGCCCGGACTTTCCTCAAACGAAGTAAATCGTCAGCGATTGTCTTTCACGCTCATAACACGATAATTATATCATTCTGAAAAATAGGTGTCAAACGACATAGGACAAAATTGGTCATATAATGGTTATGTGTTGATTATCTTTTGATATTATTGACTAACTCATGTACTTTTTGTTCGATATTATCAGACTGCGTTATATCGGTAACTACAGCCATATTTTTCGCTCCATGTTCCCATACATGAAAAATATTTTGAGTTTTTATGCCACCAATTGCTACAAATGGCACAAGAGAATTTTGAGCTGCATACTCAACGTAGGAAAACCCCACGGGTTCAGCAGTGGCCTTGGTTTTAGTAGCAAAGACAGGACCGACTCCCACATAATCTATCACATCTTTTAAGCGGTTTGCTGCCTTCAAATGGTCTGGATTATGGGTCGAAAGTCCAATAACCATGTCTTTACCCACAATTCGTCTGACAACTTCCACCGGCAAATCATCCTGTCCCACGTGAATTCCGTCAGCCTCCACAGCCAAAGCCAAATCCACAAAGTCATCGATAATAAATGCCGCCCCATATTCACGGGTGAGTCTTCGAAGCTCCACACATTCCCTGTAACGGGCCAGACCACTCTTTTCCTTTTCACGATACTGTACAAAGCGAATTCCAGCTTCCAGCATGGCCCTTACAACTTCATAGTTGCTACGCCCCAATGATGCTTTTTCTGCAGTAATTCCGTAAATGGGGAAGCTCTTAAATAGCTCCATGGTTTCCTGTCTTGTCATAATCAGCCTTCTTTCCCACCAACTACCTTAAAGAAATCTTCGGATATATTATCCTCACAAACCTCCACAGCAGCCCCCTGTTTCATGGAAGCCAGCTCCTGACGAAGATATTTCGCCACAGCCTCTACCATGGGAAACTCAGTGGCAAAGTGTCCGGCGTCAATAAGATTAATGCCCTGCTTTACTGACTGTTGGGCTTCATGGTACTTAATATCGCCGGTTACATACACATCGGCCCCCTTAAACACCGCCCTGCTTATAAATTCAGCACCGGCACCACTGCAAAGGGCCACCTTTTTCACCATATTCTTACCGCCCTTCACAAGACGCACATGATGACATTTAAGAGTATCACACAGCATTTTGGAAAATGCTTCTATGGACATGGGCTTGGAAAGATAGCCTATTCGTCCTAAGCTATCCTCAGTTTCCGGATCCGTAATGGCAAGTCCTTCCACCTTTTCCAGATTCCATAATTGTGCCAAAATATCATTGCACCCGCCCTGAGCAATGTCCAGATTAGTGTGGGCAGAATATACGGCTATGTTATGAGTCAGTATTTTTTGGAGCATCCTCCCATCATAAGTATCGGTTCTTATACTAAGGAGTCCCTTAAATAGCATCACCGGATGATGGGATATTATCATATCCGCCCCAATCTCAATAGCCTTGTCCACCACTGGCTGACTAACATCAAGACACACCAAAATCTTACTTATCTCCTGCTCTGGACTTCCCAGCTGAAGGCCGGGATTATCCCAGTTCTCTGCCAGCTTTTTTGGGGCCAGCTTTTCCATAATACCTATTATAGTCTGACACTTCATAATGTATATTCCTCCAACAGCTTTATCCTGGCTTCAATCTTTGCCAGCCTGTCCTTGGTGTGACTGCCGCCCTTTTGAAGCCCTTGACGGATTTTATCCAGCTGGTCAATGTTGTTTTGAACGTGTTCAGCAAACATTGCAGGGCGTTTCTCAATAAGGACCGGGCCCAAAATAAGCTCCACCTCTGTAAGGGGTTCTTTATGCCCCTGAATGGCCTTTATTATTTGATATACCCTGCCATCGACCTTGGATAGCTTCTCATCCTCTATGTGCCAATTATGGTCATAAAGCCAGCCCCTAAGATATTCAAAGCCATTTTGTGGCTGAAGCACCAAGCATTGCAGCTTGGCTGTTACATCAGGCTGTGCCTCCAGGATATCTGCCTCCAGCTTGCCACCCATGCCAGCAATACAGACTGTGTCCACCTCGCCGGAGGTCAGGGCAGCCAGTCCGTCACCCTGGCGGACCTCTATTGAGTCACTGAAGCCAGCCTCAGAAATGGTGCGCCGCGCAGCCTGGCATGGACCTGCATTTAAATCTGCAGCTATTACTTTACGGGAATTATTTATTTTAAAAAGCTCAATAGCCAGATAGCCGTGGTCGGTACCGATATCGGCCACACTGGAGTCTTCTGGAACAAAATCCGCCACTGCCTGCAAGCGGTCATCTAACATATTGTCACCTCTGATTTTTATTCATGGGCAGTGACTGGTGTCTTTCACGACGGTTTCGGTTCTAAAACTTTTTCTTGCTTTTATATAGTGTAAAAAATCATAACTCGCGTTGCTCAAACAGATGATTTTTTCCACTAATACTAAGGTATAGCAACAAAAAGTTTCTTAACGCACCGAAACCTAATTGTTCAATCCACCAGTCCCTGCCCTTCTAAAACATAAAAAGGGGACGGCGTATGCTGTCCCCCTTTCATAAATCTACAATATTTTTTAAGCCTTAATCCAAGAAATCCTTGAGCTTCTTGCTGCGGGTTGGATGACGCAGCTTCCTCAGGGCCTTGGCCTCAATCTGACGGATACGCTCGCGGGTTACACCGAAGCTCTGCCCAACCTCCTCAAGAGTACGGGCACGGCCATCCTCAATACCGAAGCGCAGAACCAAAACCTTCCGTTCACGCTCTGTAAGGGTATCAAGCACCTCTGCCAGCTGCTCCTTCAGCATCATAAAGGATGCCTGCTCTGCAGGTGCTGGTGCATCGTGGTCCTCAATGAAGTCACCAAGGTGGGAGTCCTCCTCCTCACCAATAGGAGTTTCCAGTGAAACTGGCTCCTGGGCTATCTTCATGATTTCCCGAACACGCTCAACGCTGATATCCATCTTTTTGGCAATCTCGTTAGGCTTAGGATCACGACCTAAATCCTGAACCAGCTGTCTGGTAACCCGAATCAGCTTATTAATTGTTTCCACCATATGAACCGGAATACGGATGGTTCTGGCCTGATCCGCAATGGCTCTGGTGATAGCCTGTCTAATCCACCAGGTAGCATAGGTACTGAACTTATACCCCTTGGTATGGTCAAACTTCTCCACAGCCTTTATAAGGCCCAGATTGCCTTCCTGAATCAAATCGAGGAAAAGCATCCCACGCCCCACATAACGCTTGGCAATACTTACAACCAAACGAAGGTTAGCCTCTGCCAGACGTTTCTGGGCATCCTCACCAAAGGCCTTGGCGGTATTCATGGCGATAATATCTGTCTTGGAAAGTGGCTCCACCTCAAGCTCAGCATAGCCCAATGCTTCATTATAATTGGTGAAGAGCTCGCTATCAAAGTCCTCCAGGCCGTCAATATCCTCCTTGTACTGCTCCACAATGGCATTTACACTGTCATTGTCCACATGAAGATATTTACGGGTAACATCATTGTTGTCCAGCTTCAGTAGCTCAGTCCACTCTGACAGCGGTCTTACACTGTCAGTGCCAGCCTCAGCATCCTGCTTAACAACCTCATCGGCAGCCAAACGGATTTCAGCGGACACGCCGTCCTCCATACGCTCTGCCAGTTCCTTCTCCTCAGAGCCTGTGAGAAGTGGCACACGGCCAATCTCCTTCAGATACATACGAACTGGGTCATCTATATTTACACCGTCAGGTATGTTAATACCAACCTCAACGTCGACGTCTTCTTCATCTTCAGGTTTATCAACATCATCATCCGAGTCGTTATCGTCAAAAGAAACTTCCACACCATTCTTACTGAACTTGTCTACGATAATCTCATCCAGCTCTTCTGGAGATATATCCTGTTTCTGTAAAGCTTCCATAATCTCCCCTGCTGTTATCTTATTCCCATTATCACGGGCACGTTCCACTAAATCAGCTAAATTGCCAATATCCATACCTATGGCATTATCCACAGTGTCCTCTGCTTCAACTGAAGCCTTTGGCTTAGCACTTTCTTTAGCTTTGGTACTCTTTGTTGTTTTGCTGTTTTTTGCAGCTTTGGTTGCCTTGGCATCCTTTTCAGCCTTGGCGCTCTTGTCTGTCTTGTTTGCACTATCCTCGGCAACTGTCTTCTTCACTGCTTTGGTAGTAGTCTTTGCAGCCTTGGCTGGTGACGCCGGCTTCTTTTCTACAGTCTTGGCAGTTGTTTTGGTAGTTGTAGCTTTGGT
>DFHJ01000119.1:17856-21729 GCA_002372665.1 Anaerovibrio lipolyticus | reverse complement strand
GGTTGTAGTTTTGGTAGATTTCTTGGCGGTAGCCTTGCCAGTCTTCTTCTCCGCAGGCTCTGCTGCCTTGGTGGTCTTCGTTTTTTTCTGGGTTGCTGCTGCCTTAGCTTCTTCCAGCTCAGTAGTGGTTGTCTTTTTCTTTTTTTCAGCCATTGATAAACCTCCTTTCTCAGAATTTTGTTAGTTGATTGTCAATTAACACCTTGTAATTCATCCATTTCATGTTTTATTTTCTGACTGGCAGCCAGCTCCTCCAAATATTTTGCATCACCCTGCCGATACAATTCCTCGGCATTCTTTGAATGCACTTCATACTGACTCACCAGATAATTTCTTCGTAATTGGCGCACACAAGCTTCATATAAAACAGAGTGGTCTTCTTCTCCTAAATCCTCGACTACAGCCCGGGATAATTCCTCCACTGCCTCGTCGCCTAAATTGGCCAACCCCATTATGTCGCTTATTCTCTCACCCGCCCTGTACTTTTCATACAGAGCCTCCAATATTCTTTTGTGAATTTCGTCAGGCACTGACTCCATAGGCACCAGACTTACAAAATGATCCAGGATGGCGGGCTCATCCCACACCATGCGAATGATTACCCTGCCTGCCCGACGGCCTGCATCATCAACTTGACGCACCACATTTCTTACGGCCCTGCCAGAGCTAGGCTGGTCCACTGACCAGTGGCTTTTTTTGCCTAACTCTGCAAGTATATCATTTTCTGACACACTTAGCAATTGTGCCACCTTGGACACATAAGCTGATCGCTCGGCGGTATTTTTTATAGTGGCCAAAATAGGAAGCATTTCCGATAAGGCTTTGAGCCTGCCCTCCAGACCGGATACATCACTGTGGGCCATAACGTGTCTTAGACGGAATTCCACCACAGAAACGGCCTGACTTACAACCTGTCTGAAATCATCAGCTCCATGCTTTCTGATATATTCATCAGGATCCTTGCAATCCGGAAGCTGAACCACCTTAACCGTGGCAGAGGTGCCAGCAGCTATGCCTATGGCTCTTGCTATGGCTTCCTGCCCGGCACTATCACTGTCATAGCAAAAATAAATAGCAGGAGCATATCGCAACAGCTTTTTGCACTGATCTGCAGTAAATGCTGTTCCCAGGGAAGCAACCACATTTTTGATACCAGCTGCAGCCACAGAAATAACATCCATATAGCCTTCCACCACGAGGGAAAAGCCCTCCTGGCTAATGGCCCTATGGGCCTTGTCCAGTCCAAAGAGGAGCCTGCGCTTGTTAAACAAAGCAGTTTCAGGGGAATTTAAATATTTGGGATTGCCATTATCAATAACACGGCCTCCAAAACCGCACACCCGACCCCGTTCATCCATAATTGGAATCATGACTCTGTTGCGGAATCTGTCATATTCCCCCTGCCCCTTCTGCCTTTTTACCACCAAACCGCTTTCCAGCAAAAGCTCGGTATCAATACCACGCTTTGCAAAGGCAGTAGTGAGCTTGTCCCAGGCATCAGGAGCAAAACCAAGGTTAAATTCTTCTATTATATTGTCGTTTATACCACGATGATGAAAATAAGCCAAACCGGGGGCTCCATATTTTGTCATAGTAAGACAATTATGGAAAAATTTACCAGCCAGCTCATGGGCCTCCCGGAGCTTTTTCAGCTTTTCTTCCCGGGCTATTTCCTCAGGGGTCCGCTCTCTTTCAGGAAGGGGAATGTTCAGCTTCTCTGCCTGAAAAATTATGGCCTCCCTGTAGGAAAGGCTTTCAATCATAGATATAAACTTAAAAACATCCCCACCTGCGTGACAGCCAAAGCAGTAAAAAAATCCCTTATCTGGGGTCACAGCAAAGGAAGGTGTTTTTTCATTGTGAAACGGGCAACAGCCCCAAAACTGTTTTCCTTTGCGTTTCAGCGGTACATAAGTGGAGATCACAGAAACAAGATCTGATTCTGACCGAACCCTTTCCACGAATTCGTCTGTCAGCCAGGTTGCCATTTGTACTCATCCTTTTCCAACGCATAAAAACAGTGCAAAGATTTGTCATACCTTTATACTGGATATCAGAAAGATACACAGTATAATTCGAGGCTAAACATAAAATTCCTGCAAGAATCCACTAAAAATTCGTCTAGCCCTACTCAAATCCCTTGCACTATTAATATTCAATATAAATCTAAAATATCCTTTTTTTACTACGAAATCTTGGCGAATCTATACAAATTTGTCAAGATGAGCCTTAGATTTCGTGTAAGGGCTGATGAAAACCCGTATGTTTTCATCTTGCTTATCTTGACAAAATCATATTAGTATCTCAACTAATGGTGACAAGCCTTGATTTTGCTGCAAAATCCTTGAGAATATGAACAAAAATACAACGATGAACCATGGAGCTCACCCTACTTCACCATTACCCCCACAGGCGGCATAAAAATATCATTAAAAAGCTGTACAGCATAGCTGTCGGTAATGCCGGCCACATAATCCACCACCGTCTGTTCCAGACCCCATTGGTCCTGACGAGCCTGAAACTCATGGGGCATCTTGTCAGGATTGTCCATAAAATACTTAAAAAGCTGCTCAATAACAAAAACTGCCTGTCCCCGCTCCTTGGCCAGCCGTTCTGAGTGATATATACTATTGAACATAAATTCCCTAAAAATCCCCATAGCCTCGGTCATTTCCTTGGAGAAGGTAATATCTCCTGCTTTTTCTGAGGAACGAATCATGTCCGATACCATGGAGGTTATCATTTTTGAGGTATCCGTACCAATTTTTTCAATGACAATCCCCGGCAAGTCATCAGGCTTTAATATATCCGCCCGCATACTGTCATCATAATCGTGGCAAAGATAAGCTATACGGTCAGCCCAGTGAATAATTTTTCCTTCCATAGTAAAAGGTTTTCCTTTGCCACTATGGTTAAGAATGCCATCCATGGTTTCCTTGGTCAAATTAAGGCCCTTACCCCCCTTTTCCAAATACTTTACCACCCGCAGGCTCTGCTCGTTGTGGGCAAAGTGACCTGTAAGACGGTCAAGGACTGCTTCCCCGGCGTGTCCAAAGGCTGTATGTCCCACATCATGCCCCAATGCAATGGCCTCTGTAAGGTCTTCGTTAAGCCGCAGGCTTCTGGCAATGGTGCGGCCTATCTGTGACACTTCAAGGCTGTGGGTCATGCGGGTACGATAATGATCACCGGAAATAATATATACTTGTGTCTTGTGCTTTAAGCGGCGGAAGGCCTTGGAATGGATAATTCTATCCCTGTCGCGCTGGAATCTGGTACGAAATTCGCAATCCTCCTCAGGGCGTTCCCTTGTCGCATCGCGACTTTTGGCTGCCAATGGAGAAAGCATCTGGTATTCGTTTTCCTCAGTTCGTTCCCTAACCTTCATATATAACACCGCCTTTTGCATAATCTCTATACCTGTTAAACGAAATCTCATTTTATGGTTTATCATTTTAACCCACTTCTGTCAAGGGTTGCGGTTTTCTTTCATTAAAAACAATGTACACAAAAGTATTTTTCTATGATATAATATAGCATATTATGTTTATTATGATTTAGAGGGGAGAGTTTTAAATGACTCAGGAATCTATCGAAGCAATTCTCAAAGCAAAGATTGCTGAAGAGCGCGGCAAGCTGCCAGTTCATGAATATATCGACCTGAACGCTGTTTCTAATGGTCGTGGTGTTGCTGACGGCGGTCTGATGTTCCTCAAGGCTGTTGATACTGCTCTGGACATCATGAGCAAGTCTGTAGCAGCTACCTTGGCTGAGGTTGTAAAAGACTAATTTTTAATTTACTAGAAAAAATGCTGTTCCTTGCGGAACAGCATTTTTTATTTGCCATATTTTCCCCCACCTAAAGAGGAAGGG
>DFHJ01000119.1:6629-17786 GCA_002372665.1 Anaerovibrio lipolyticus | reverse complement strand
GGACATCTTAAAGCTCGTTATTTTAGTAAAACAGATAACTCACAAGGACTGCTGTCTTTCACCTCGGTGCCGTCGCTAAAACTTTTTCTTGCATATATATAGTGGAAAAAATCATAACTCGCTCCGCCCCTACGGGACTGGCTTTGCGTCGCTCAAACAAATGATTTTTCCCACTAATATTAAAGTGTGCAACAAAAAGTTTATTGACGCTTCGGACCTAATGGTTCAAGCCAGCAGCCCATGTGACTATAAATTTATCCTAAAACAATCTTGCTAAAGTCTGCCACCTTGCAGATGAGCTGATCAACAGCCTTTAACAAGCCAAGGCGGTTGTTCTTAATCTTCTCATCCTTGTCCATAACCATAACAGCATCAAAGAAGCCATCAATAGGAGCTGCCAGCTTGGTAAGCTCAGAAATGGCACCAGCATAATCCTGATTCTTCAAAAGGCCTTCAACCTTGGCAGAAGCCACCTTGAACTCATCATTCAGAACACCCTCTGCTGCCTCCACAAAGAGGGAAGCGTCACAGCCAGGGGCAACTTTTTCGTCCTTGCGGGAAATATTGCCGGCACGGTTAAAGGACTGAATTGTTTCTTCCATACCTTCCTTCTTAACTGCCTCATTTACAGCCTGAGCACGGAGGGTTACGGAATAAATATCATCCACATCTACAAATACTGCATCTACCACATCATAGCGGATTTCAGCATCGGAGAGAACATTCTTCAGACGGAGCTTCATAAAGTCAGCCACATCATCCTGCATCTTGGCCTGAGCCTTGGCATCAGTTATATCAAGGAGCTCCATAGCCTTTGCCACAAGACCGGAAAGAGAAATGTGGTACTTGGCCTCAACCAGCATATTTACCATACCAAGTGCCTGACGACGCAGAGCAAATGGATCCTGAGAGCCAGTTGGAATAAGACCACGGCTGAAGGTTGCCACCAGATTATCAATCTTGTCAGCCAAGGAAACAATACGACCAGCTACAGAAGCAGGCTGCCCATCGGATGCACTTCTTGGCATATAATGCTCGTCAATAGCCTGGGCTACTGCTTCGTTCTCACCATCAAGAAGGGCATATTCACGGCCCATAATACCCTGAAGCTCAGTGAACTCAGTTACCATGCCGGTTACCAGGTCAGCCTTACAGAGCTTGGCTGCACGAACAGCATCCTTTTTCTCCTGCTCAGAAACCTTAAGCTGGTCTGCAATATATGCTGCCAATTTCTCCAAACGTCCAGCCTTGTCGTAAATAGAGCCAAGACCTTCCTGGAATACTACTGTCTTCAGCTTGTCACAATGCTCCTCCAGGGACTTCTTGCGGTCCTCATCGAAGAAGAACTGGGCATCCTCAAGGCGGGCACGAAGTACGCGCTCATTACCATGCTGTACAACCTCCAAATGCTCGCTACCACCATTGCGAATGGTAATAAAGAGAGGCATCAGCTTGCCATCCTTCAATACAGGGAAATAGCGCTGATGGTCACGCATTGGGGTGATAACAGCCTCTGCAGGGAGCTTCAGATATTTATCATCAATGGTACCGCAAAGAGCAGTTGGATATTCTACCAGATAGAGGACCTCCTCCAGCAGGCCTTCTTCAATCTGAGCCTTGCCCCCCTTGGACTCAGCCAGCTCCACAATCTGCTGACGAATCATCTCGCGGCGACGATTATGGTCAACGATAACGAACTGCTCTTCGCAAGCCTTTTCATAGCTGCAAGCGCACTTAATTTCAAAATCCCCATCAGAGAGGAAACGATGGCCACGGGAAATACGACCGGATTTTACATTGGCAGTTTCAAAATCAATAACATCCTCACCATAGAGGCCCACCAGCCAACGAAGCGGACGAATGAACTTGTAGTCCAAATCAGCCCAGTGCATGTTATTTGGGAAATTCAGGCCATCAACCAGGCCCTTCAATGTATCGCTGAGAAGGTCAACGGTCTTGCCGCCCACCTCATGTACCATAGCGTATACATAGCCATCCTTGGTTACCAGGTCCTTGGCATCAATACCCTGGCCTCTGGCAAAGCCCTGGGCTGCCTTGGTAGGATTGCCATCGGCGTCAAAGGCGATATTTACTGCCGGACCGCGGTTCTCCTTGGAAAGGTCCTCCTGATTTTCAGCCAGTCCCTCAACTATAAGAGCCAAACGGCGTGGAGTACCCATGGTTTTTACATTGTCATAGGACAGACGCAGGTCAGTGAAGGTCTTCTCGGCATTTTCCTTAAGCTGAGAGATAATACCAGGCATTGCATAGGCTGGAATTTCCTCAGTACCAATTTCTAATAATAAAGTCTTGCTCATCATGCCTTATTCCCCTTTCCCATCATTGGATAACCCAGCTCCTCACGCTGCTTCAGGTAGCATACGGCGCACATACGGGCGAGCTTACGAACGCGGCCGATAAAGGCAGCACGCTCAGATACGGAAATAGCACCACGGGCATCCAACATATTGAATGTATGGGAGCACTTTAATACATAGTCATAGGCTGGATGAACATAGCCCTTTTCGATTATGCGAACAGCCTCTTTTTCATACTTGTCGAAAAGCTCAAAGAGCAGATCTGCATCGGAGAGATCGAAGGCATAGGTGGACTGCTCAAACTCGTTCTGATGGAATACATCACCATAGGTGTAATTGCCAACCCACTGAATGTCGTATACATTCTCCACGCCCTGAATATACATGGCAAGACGCTCCAGACCATAGGTAATTTCAACGGCAGTTGGCTTAATATCCTGGCTGCCCACCTGCTGGAAATAGGTGAACTGGGTGATTTCCATACCATCAAGCCATACCTCCCAGCCCAGGCCCCAGGCACCAAGAGTTGGAGATTCCCAGTTATCCTCTACAAAGCGGATATCATGCTCCTTAGGGTTGATGCCGAGACGCTCCAGAGATGCCAGATAAAGCTCCTGAATGTTATCAGGGGATGGCTTCATAATAACCTGGAACTGATGATGCTGATAAAGACGGTTTGGATTGTCGCCATAACGGCCATCTGCCGGACGGCGGGAAGGCTCCACATAGGCCACATTCCATGGCTCAGGTCCAAGAACTCTGAGGAAAGTGAATGGGTTCATGGTGCCGGCACCCTTTTCTACGTCATAAGGTTCGCCCAAAATACAGCCCTGCTCGGACCAGAACTGCTGAAGGGCCAGGATTATTTCCTGATATTTCATAAGAGTTTGCCTCCTTCTGATTTGTTACAGAAACATATAAAAAGCCCCTGTAACATCGATTAATAATGTTACAGGGACGAGATAACCCGCGGTTCCACCCTGCTTGAATGCCAAAGCATTCCGCCTCAATGGATATTTAATTACGCTCCAAAGTGCCATTCATCCCGACAGCAGGCTCACACCACCCCTGCATCGCTGAGGAACTTACGGGACTACTCCTCTTCTTCATCGCTAAGAGGAATTTTAGCAAAATATGTGTTGTAAGTCAAGGTATAGTAAGCCTTCCCCTCGAGGGGAAGGTGAGCGCAAAGCGCTCGGATGAGGTGTCATCAAACTTTTCTCGCTTACTGTTGTCCAAAAAGATGAATATAAATATCTTCACATACATTAGAAAAATTTTGATTAACTTCTTTGTTGGAATACCTGAGAACCTTTATACCTCTTTCATTCAAATAATTATCACGTAATGCATCTTTTTCTCTGCCAATATCCTCAAAATGTTGTGTTCCATCTAATTCTATGGCTATTTTCTTGCTAGCACAATAAAAATCCAAAATATAGTTTCCCAAAACCTTTTGCCTATTAATATTGACAGATAATTTTTTTAAAAAATCATACCAAAGATGCCGTTCTTCCTTAGTCATATTTTTACGTAATTTTTGTGCGTTACCTGTCAAAAATGAATTATGTCCTTTATTCATGTATGTTACACCTCATCCACCGCTACGTACAGTAGCGGTCCCCCTTCCCCTCAAGGGGAAGGCAAAATACTATCTATGTATATTCTTTAATATTCACTCCAAAAAAACAGTTCACCTCAAAAGAAATACAAAAAACTGCCCCACAAGCTGTGAGGCAGTTGAATAGCTAAAACTTGGTGCGCTCGGCGGGAGTCGAACCCACGCTTTCAGCTCCGGAGGCTAACGTCCTATCCACTGGACTACGAGCGCAAACATAAGGCATTGTGGAATGAAAATCCCACAATGGACATTATACCATCCAGTAGCGTAATCCGCAAGAGAAAGTCAGCACAGCAAAGGCTAACGGACAAAGCGTGGTTTTAACAGCAAGGTTATAAAGAAAATCAAAGCAGATATTACCACAATGGTGGCACCAGCAGCCATATTGAAATGATATGCCAAAATAAGTCCTGAAATGCCGGAAATCATGGCACTGCCGATGGATACAGCGTGATACTGCTTTACGCTGTTGGACACGTTGCGGGCAGCAGCAGCCGGAAGTACAAGCAGGGAATTAATAATCAAAAGCCCCACCCATTGAATACTGATGGCCACCACCACCGCCACCATGGCGGCAAAGATTCCTTCAGTAAGCATCACATCAATACCACGACTACGGGCAAAGGACTGATTTATGCTAAGTACTAACAGCTTATTGAACATCAGCCCCCAAATAATAAA
Source organism: Anaerovibrio lipolyticus (assembly GCA_002372665.1). Classification (GTDB taxonomy): domain Bacteria; phylum Bacillota; class Negativicutes; order Selenomonadales; family Selenomonadaceae; genus Anaerovibrio; species Anaerovibrio lipolyticus_C. The sequence continues at coordinate 13,166 of DFHJ01000119.1, read as the reverse complement.
TACCAGCACCAGCACCAAAAGCAGGGAAGCCAGCTCCTGGGTGGTAATACTCAGCACATCACCAATAAGGTAATTGCTGAACTTATTAAAGCCGCCACCATAAGACATCATCATAAGTCCCAGGGCAATACCGGTAGATGAGAATACTCCTATAATGGTATCTGTGGAGGCTGAGCTTTTATTCTTAATCCAAGTTATAAGCAGTGCAAATACCACGGAAAACAATATCAGCGACTCCATCGGAGATATAATCCCCACCACCGCACCAATGGCCAGGCCCGTAAAGGCTCCATGTCCCAAGGAATCCGAGAAAAAGGCCATGCGGTTTGATACCACCATGGTACTCAGCAGTCCAAACAGGGGCGTTATGAGAAGAACTGCCAGAAAAGCATTTTTCATAAAATCGTATTCCAGCCATTCCATTATTCCTCATCCCCCTCTGCTTCTGCACAATCAGGACAGCCACAGCCCTGCTGATGCTTTTTCTTCTTATGCTCAACCCAAACAAAGCCGGTACCTCCGTGATTGGCACCGCCCTCTGTGAGCATACCAAAAATCCTTCGGGTTCTGCTGTCATGAAAAACCTCCTCAGGGGTACCGGAGCATACCACCCCCTTATTCATGAGCACCACCTGATCAGCATGACGGGCCACCATATTAAGATCGTGGGATATGAGGATAATAGCCATATCCTCGTTGTTCTGCAAATCCTCCAAAATATTATAGAAGATTTCCAGACCATTCTGGTCCACCCCGGATACTGGCTCATCCAAAAGGAGAATATCCGGCATTGGATTTAGAGCCAAGGCCAAAAGCACCCTCTGAAGCTCTCCTCCGGAAAGAGCCCCCAAACGGCGATCAATGAGATTAGCTGCCTTAACCCGCTTCAGGCTTTCCTCCACCTCGTCACGAATGTTTGATGGCATAAGCCAGATAGGACGGTGGGAGCGGCAGGCGGAAAACAAATCCAGAACTGTAATGGGTGCACTGACATCAAATTTAAGATATTGGGGAACGTAGCCAATAATTGGCTTTCCCGTATGCTTTCCCTTGGCATCGGCATATTTTAAGGTTCCGGTGTGACTAATCTCCCCCAAAATAGCCCTGAGAAGGGTACTTTTCCCCGCCCCATTTGGTCCAATAACAGCCGTAAGCTGACCGCAATGGACATGAAGATTCACATCCTCAAATATAGTCAGCTTACCAACCTTCACAGTAAAATTTTCAATTTTCGTACAGCACAGCTTGGAGCAGTCATTGCCCTCTCCCTTGGAGTGCCTAAATAATCTTTTCAGCATATTATTCCTATTATTCTTCCTGCACTATAACACAGGCACATTAGGAGATGTACTGGGGAACGCTCGCGCTCACTAGTTTGCGTAACGGATACTAAGTTCATCCTGCGCCCATAGGCTTGGATTCACTAAGTACCAACGCAAAATACGTCCCCAGCTACATCTCCCAATATTCCTTTTTATCCAAATATTAACACGAAAAGCTTCTCTACATTCAGATAAAGGTCTAAAAGTCAAATTAATAAGTCTACATGTTATTTCAGCTGGTCACTAAATGCCTTACTGCCTAATATAAAACCTATTATAGCATAAACCGCCAACACCGCAACTGACTCCATGGCTACCGGACTCTGGGTGGAAATTCCTCTTAAAAGATAGGAGGTATGAGTCAATGGCAAGACATCGATAAACCAACGAAAGACCTCCGGCAAGGTCCGTGTGCTGAAAAATGTACCGCACAAAAAGGACATGGGCAACAGTACATAGGTATTGACCTGGGACAGCTCCTCATAGCTGTCCATTTTCATGGCAGCGAAAAAGCCCACCTCCGCAAATATTATGCAGTTTAATATGAGAATTCCCACAAACAACGGGGTAATAGTGAGATTAGCCCCAAAGGCCAGGGCCAGAATCATAATAATAGCAGAGGAAATAAGTCCCCGAAGCACAGCTGCCAAAATCTTGCCGATAATAAAGGCATTAAAATGCATAGGTGCAATAATATATTCCCCAATGCTTCTGTGATAAATACGCTCAGTGCAAAGAGGAGTAAGGCTGTTGTAGCTGATATTCATGGAATTCAGGGCCATAATACCAGGTACTAAAAAATCCAGATATGAGCCTGAGCCCACCTGAATGTTTCTTCCCAAGCCCCAACCAAAGGCCACCAAATACAGCATAGGGGCCACCATACGGCTAAGGATGAACTTTGGCAGACGTCGTTTCAATACCACCCAGTCCCGCCAAAAGACGGTACAAATATCCTGCAGCATTATACCCCCTCCTTTCTGCCGGTGAGCTCAATGAAGGCATCCTCCAGATTTGTTCTTCTGATATGTGCCCCGTGCTCCAGGGTTCCCGCAAAGGCTGCCGCCTCCTGACGGCTTTCAAAGAACTGATACTGATGCCCATCCGCATCATCCCATTCCACCGTAATCCTTCCCAAGCTTTTACAAAAAGCCTCAGGGGTATCAATGGCAATCAGTTTACCCTTGTTTACAATGGCCACCCGATTGCATAGAGCCTCCGCCTCCTCAATATAATGGGTTGTAATAATAACCGTGGTTCCCTTCCCCGCCAAGGCCCTGATAAGCTCCCAGATACGACGGCGCACCTGAGGATCCAAGGCCACAGTAGGCTCGTCCATAAAAAGAATCTTAGGCTCATGGATAAGGGAACGGGCAATGAGAAGACGACGCTTCATACCGCCGGAAAGGGAACGGGGCATATGATTAATGGTATCCCCCAGCTCCACAAAGTCCAGCATTTCCTGAATGCGCTGTTTGCGCTTTTCAGAGCTCATGTGGTGAAGGCGTCCATGAAGCTCCATATTCTCACCCACAGTAAGGTCATTGTCGAAATTAATATGCTGTGGCACCACACCAATGAGCTTTTTTATTTCCAAAGGATTTTTTTTGATGGATTCCCCATTATAATAAATTTCTCCAAGGGTGGGTTTGGTTTCCATAGTAAGCATACGAATAGTAGTGGTTTTTCCGGCACCATTTGGCCCCAGGATACCAAAAATCTCCCCTGGCTTTACATGAAGGGAAAGATTATCCACTGCCCGCTTGGTAACTGTTTTCTTAGCTTTATTTTTTACTTGAAATTCCTTTATAAGGCCTTGAATCTTTATCATAAATGGGTACTCCGTAAAATATTACTATATTATCGCAATTTAAAGGTAATTCTTACCCTTTTCTGGAAAATAACAGCCTGACCATATTCATTATATGCAACAGTATAACGATATCCCCAGGCTGCATTAAGGGCAGACTGGTCCATTTCTCCGTAACCGGAGGATGACTCAATGTCAGCGCTCATTACGCTGCCATCGGTTCCCACCACAATACGAACTATAACCTGTCCCTTGATATTACGCTGGCGAAGGCTTTCAGGATACACTGGCTCAGGTGCTGCTATAAGAGTAGGAGCTATGGCTGGGCGCTTGCCGTTACCATCTCCGTTTCCGGGGCCATCTCCAGTGCCATTTCCAGTGCCATTTCCAGTGCCACCGTTACCATTCCCCGAGGGGCCACTGCCAGTGCCGTTGCCTTCGCCACCACTACCATTGCCCCCATTGGCCAAAATGCTGCCTCCAGTGCCATTTCCATTACCATTGGGAGAAGTAACGTCCACTGGCGCCACGGGAGCATTATGTTCCTTTTTAAAATTCTCCTGCTTTTCCGGTTCCTTGGTGAAGGATTCTTCTATTTTAGGCAGAAGCTCCTCCTTCTTTTTGTCCAACACCACATCGTCAACAGCTGGAGCTGATGGTGCTGGTGGTGGTGCGGCCGCTGCAGCAGCTGCCCCTCCGCCATTATTGCCACCTCCTGTATCTGCATCATAAAGACTTACATCCAAGGGCTGCTCCTGGGGAGGTGATACCACAACAAAAAGTCCCGTAAAGCATACAATGGCAAATATAACTACATGAATAGCCAAGGAGCCCAGCCAGGCCCGGTACTCACGCTTTTCGTCTGAATCATTTTTGTCCGGATTCATATTAATTACCTCCAGACTCCGCCGCCAAACCGAATTTAGTAATACCAGCAGCCTTAAACTTGTCCAAAAGGCCGATGACCATACCATAATCCAGATTCTGGTCTGCCCTTACCACCACTGCGAAGCGCGGATTTCTGGCATTTTCCGCCTTTGCCTTGGCAATCAGCTCCTTCTCCCCGATGAGCTTATCCTCCAGCCACAGGGAGCCATCGCTCTTCATGGTTACAAGATAGTTGACACTCATCTGAGTTTCCGCACTTTGAGCCTTTGGCATATTAACTGGAACAGTCTTAAGATTAACCATGTAAAGGGTGCTGAGCATGAAAAATACCAGGAGGAAAAACATAATATCTATCATTGGTATAATCATTACCTCAGGCTTGTCAAAGTCATGACGATCACGGATGCGCATAATCAATCACGCTCCTCTGCCATACCCTCCACCAGGGAGAAGCACTGCTCCATATCGGAAACAATGCTGTCAATACGCTGGGTAAAATAGGCATGTACTGCCAAAGCAATAATAGCGGTGCAAAGCCCCATGGCAGTGGCAATAAGGGCCTCGCCTACGCCACCGGTAATTGCCCCTGCCTGGCCGGACTCCAGATTAAATACGCTAAACGCAGAAATCATACCGCTGATGGTACCTAAAAGCCCAAGGAGCGGGGCCATGGTAACAATGACATTTAAATAATAGAGTCGCTTGCGAAAACGGGTAAGGGCAATACCGGACTGTACCTCAAAAAAAGTAGTGAGAGGTACATTTTCATTACCAGTGAAGGCCATTCCCTTGGATAAAAGGGAAGGAATTATGCCCTTGGTTGAGCTTGCCAATTCAGCAGCCCCGTCTCTGTCTCCCTGACTGAGCATATCCGCAAAATTACGGGCAAAGCTGCGGCCAGGATCCTTGGCCTTAAAATACATACTGCGCTCAATGGCAATGGCCACCACAAACATGGAGCACAGCAGCAATAAATACATTACAGGACCACCTTTATGAAAAAAATCTATTCCAGTCATTATTAGCTCCACGAAAAATCCTCCTTGCACAAAAAACATTACCCCCTTAGTATATCACAACCAAGGGGGTACTGCTTCAATCATGAAATTTAAACTAAATTATTTTGCCTGCAAAGCATCCCAAGCTTCATTTGCTCTTTCAACGTAGATGTCACGGATTGCCTTGTTCTCACCAAGACCGTGGAGGTAGGTATTAACATTGAAGCCCTCAGCCTTCAAGATAGACTTATGGGAATCTGGCTCATCACCTGCCATATCATTGTTGGCATGGTCACCGGCAACCATCATCATAGGCATGAGGGTTACATTCTTGATGCCCTTTGCCTTCAGCTGTGGAATGACAGTTTCCAAAGAAGGCCAGCCCTCTACAGTGTAGATGTAAGCATTATCATAGCCCAGCTGATTCAGACGGTTCTGCATTACAGTGTAATAAGCATTTGCAGGATGTGGAGTACCATGCTCCAGAATCAGAACAGCTTCCTCCTTGCCAGTCTTAGGGAACTGGGTAGCGTAGGCATTCATGGTTTCCATAATATCATCACGCTGCTCCTCCTGGCCCATCCAGTACATAAGGGAGGTACCCATGGTCATCTTCTTGAAGTCGTTCTTGTACTGATGGAATACAGCAACATCATAGGAATACTCCATACCAGGAATTACATCCAAGGTAGTGAGAGCTACGCGGGTGTAGCCTTCCTTCTTCAGTTGCTCCAGAGCCTCCTCTGGAGTTGGGTAGGTAATACCCTCGTTGGCCTTAATGCGGTCAATGATGATATGTGAGGTAAAAGCAGTAACCACCTTTACACCAGGATGAGCTGCCTGAATGTCAGCCACAGTCTGGGTAATGGTCTTGTCACGGTTCTCCTTGTAGGTAGTACCGAAGCTCATTACTACAATAGCATCCTTGTTGGTTTTGTTAGCCAATGCCTTGTTCTCGTTTACCATTACACCAATCTGGGAAGCGTTCTTCAAAGCAGTGGTCGCAGTGGTAACCTCCGGGTTCAGGGAATAAGCAGCCTCAGAGCTGTTTACGTTCACTGCGAACAATGCGGCACAAGCCAGGGAGCATGCTACCATTTTCTTTAAATTCTTCATGATTTAATTACCTCTCTTTATAAATAATTTTGAAAAAAATAAAAGCCCTTCCGCGAATACTCGCGAAAGAGCTTAATACCTACAAATCCATGAGAACCTGTAAATAATCCCCTTCCTATCTCTCGCAGGTAATAACGGTGATTGTTCAACAGGCAGTTCTCCTGACTCCAGATCATAACCATGACGTTGCCTTCCCAGAATACTCCAGTGACATTTAGTAACGCCTGACTCCCTGATACAGTGGCGGGACCGTACCGGCCTTTAACCGGTTTCTCATGTTAGGCCAGCCTAATAACTAGGCATTGGCACCTGTTCCAAGTATTTAATTAAATATAGTATATTGCAAAATCCCTTATTACGCAATACCTGTAATCATGTAGAACAATATACAGAGGAAAGGTAC
>DFHJ01000119.1:0-6506 GCA_002372665.1 Anaerovibrio lipolyticus | reverse complement strand
CCGCAGATTGCCAGCAGGGTAACAAGTGCCCCCGCATGAGGAACCGGGTCAATACCAACGGAAGCAACTGCCACAATACGATGGAGAGCCTCCAATGGAATACCGGCTGCAGTGGCCATCTGAGCCCACTGCTCACCCAGCATGGAAAGGGCAATGGTCAAACCGGAGGATGCGGAACCAGTAATACCGCACATTACGTTGGTGGTAAGCACTGCAGAAAACAGCGGACCACCACCGAAGTCAAGATTCAAGAGAAAATCCTTGATAACAGCGAAGCCGCCAAGACTTACAACTACGCAACCAAAAGCGTAACCGGAAGCAACATTAAGCACAGCACTACAGGAGGAAACTGCGGAACCATTAATGGTAGGAAGCATACCATCCTGAAGACGAAGATGACGACGGGCAATAAATGCTGCCACAATGGAGCTGAGAATCAGGGAAATACTGATGGACCAGCCAGCGGAAATTTTAGCTACAGACTGAGCCAAGAGGGACAGCTTAAGTCCTCCCAGAGACTCCAGAGAATTCTGATTCCAATGGAAGCCCCATTCCCAACCGAACGGATTTGAAAGAATAACATTAAGAACAATAACCATCAAAAGTGGAACACAGGAAACCTTCCAGTTCGGGTTAGGAAGCTTATGGCGTCTCTGACCAAACTCAATGTGACGACCATAGCCCTCGCCAGCAGCCTTGAGACGTTTTGCACGGAAGGAAATCCAGCCCCAGCCCATAAAAAGGAAAACCAGGGACGCAAACACACCAATACCAACACCGGACCAGGTGGAGGTACCGAAGTAGGAAGAAGGAATAATGTTCTGAATCTGTGGAGTACCAGGTAATGCAACCATTGCAAAGGAGAAGATACCCATCCACAAAGCGGCTGGTAACAGACGCTTTGGAATATCAGCCTGCTTAAATACTACAGCACCGAAGGGATACATAACAAATGCAACTACGAATACGGAAAGACCTCCATAGGTCAAAGCACCGCAACCTAAAAGCACTGCCAGTACCGCACGCTTTTCACCTAAAATTTCAATAATCTTGCCTGCAACAGATGCTGCCATGCCTCCCTTTTCCATAAGACGGGCAAAAACAGCACCAAACAGAAAGATTGGATAGTAATTTTTTACATATTCAGCGGCCTTTGTCATATAAAGCTCACTGAAGATTGGTAAAACTGCATGCTCACTTCCAAGTGCAGCAACCACAGCAAACAGGGGAGCAACCAAAATTACGGAAGCACCACGATATGCCATGTACATAAGACCGATAAGCGCAATAAGAATTATTGCTGTGTCCATTACGAAATCTCCTCCTAAATTGTTAGATAATTGTATTTAACGACTCCTTGTTTTAGAGTCAACTTCTATATTAAAACAGTCTGAAAGTTAAATGTCAAGATAAACTTAACAGTAGGTATTAATTTTTTGGAAATTATGTATTTTTTTCATGTTTAAGCATTAATCATAACCCTAAGTTATTATAATTATGCTTTTAAACTTTCGTTCAAACTATTGTTTACATTTTTTCAATTATCCACATATAAGATAAGCAAGATTTCCTAGTAAAAGAAAGATAGCTTCCGGATAGCTCCACCTATCCGAAAGCTAGTGTTGCACCGGGCAACCAATGAATGAAATGAAATGTATGAGCAATGCTTTTCCTTGCAGCGCTGAAACCACAAGAAAAAACCTTTCGACTAATTCAGTAACCTGAAAGCGAAAGGTTTAGACAATACAAATAAAAAATCCTGACACTCAGCCAGGATTTAAACAATCTACGTTGCTAAATCCCCATCCCCATCACTCGCAGGTCAAACGGTGATTGTTAAACAGGCAGTTCTCCTGACTCCAGATCATCGCTTATCACGCCTTCCCAGATAAAATCCAGTGACATAATTGTGACTCGCTCCCTGATACAGTGGCGGGACCGTGCTGGCATTTAACCAGCTTCTCTATTAGGCCTTTCGGCACCTGTTCCAATCATTATTCAATTCATCTTACAAATATGATACTAGCACTTAAGGTAAAAAGTGTCAACAGTAAATAACACATTTTTTCATTTGATTTCAAAAATATGTCACAATCTGTCAATCTGTATGGTTACCTCCTTGTCCGGATATTCCTTATGGATATCCTCCTCCACCATTTCAATTATACGCTCATCAGTGAATGTGCAATTGTATGGCACAGCCAGATCAAAAAGTATCCTGCCGGAGGAGGTAAGACGGAAATCATGGAAGGTAACCAATGGGTCCACACAGGCTACAATATGATATAGCTTTTCCTTGATTTCATTTTGCAATGGGTCACCCACCACCATAGGATCCACATGAACGGTCATGGACACCTTAAATTCCTCCCTAATTGATTCCTCCAGACTGTCTATGATGTTATGAGCCTCCATAAGACTCATATCCGAAGGAACCTCTGCATGAAGGGAAACGAATATTCTTCCCGGTCCATAGTTATGCACTATGACATCATGGACTCCCAATATTTGCTTTTCCTCCAAGGTACGTCGGGTAATGGCCCGAACAAACTCAGGGTCAGGCGGTTCACCCAAAAGGGGCTGCAGAGTATCCCGTGCTGCCCCCCAGCCACTGTGGATAATAAATAGTGCCACTACAATACCGGCCATACCATCAAAATCATGGCCTGTGGTGAGGTCAACAATAAGGCAGATAATAACCACGAAGGTGGCAACACAGTCACTGAGGCTGTCAGTGGCTGCTGCCAGCATGGCAGGTGAATCTATCCGTTTGCCCAGTCCCCTGTTAAACACCCCCAGCCAAAGCTGAAGCATAAGGGACATGGCTAAAATCACTATGACGGTTACGGAGGTGTCCATTGGCTCCGGATTAAGCATCTTTTCTACGGAGGAATGCAGCAGCTCAATGCCAATTACCAAAATAGCCCCCGCTATTATAAGACCCGCAATGTATTCTATGCGGCCATGGCCAAAGGGATGCTCCGGATCCGCCGGCTTGGCGGACATGCGATAGCCTAAAATGGTTATAACAGAAGCTCCCGCATCAGCCAAATTGTGTATGGCATCACCAATGATGGCAATGGAACCGGAAACAAAACCAATAAACAGCTTTATCAGGCAGAGAATTACATTCACCATTATGCCAACGCCACCACTGAGGTAGCCATAGCTGGTACGCACCGTAGTATCGTTAATCTGTTCGCTGTTTTTTACAAATCTTTTAATGAGAACATCAGTCAGCACTACTATCAACCCCTACACTGGTCACATACCAAGCATCAAAATCCTTTACAAACCTCCAGATGGCCTCATCGGAAATTCTGGCATAGGCTACATACTGCGTATATCTGGCTTTTGCTTCCTTGAATTTTTTATACAGCTCCGGTTGTTTTAGTTCAGATGGTTTCTTATCCAATATCATCAAAGCGTATTTTTCAGCCTCAGTAAGGGTCTGAAGCTGCTCCAAATTAAGATTGCATTCATTAAGGTACTTTCTGGGCAGCCCATCATGGAGCTCCTTCAGTGCCCTTTCCCGTTTACGGTTGTCCTTTTTCAGGGCATCCATGGTTTTTCGCTTTGGAATAGTATCCCTGCCTGTTACTGTGCCCCAAAGGTTCTTGTACAGCACCTGCAAATTAATGGCATCCGGACGTCCAATATGGGCCCAGTTATTTTCTAACCGCTGGGAATGGCTGGCAAATATTCTCATGGGCTCATACAAATCCCCAAACTGCTCCTTGAGGGCCATATTCCAGGATTTGCTTTCATTGTACTTGCCGGGATCCTTGGCAAAGTCTGCTCCCGTGGCAATAGCAATTTTGGATAGCTCGGCCTTTTCCATAGGATTCATAAAAAAGGCGGGAACCTCCTTTGAGTCCATAGCCTTGTCCATTTTATCCAGAGGCCCCAAAGCCAGCTTTTCCTTTTGATAATCTGTCACCGGATAATTCCACCAGATTCCCATAGGCTTTCTATATATTTTATTGGTCTGATGAATTGTATTCTCCGTAAGGCCGTCAGGACAAACCTCCTCGCCGGTATAAAGCACCAATATATCCTTTTCCAGCTCATCAGCCAATATTCTGGTATAGTCTGAAACGTAGCCAGTCTTGACCATATCACGAAGATAATATTCCGTAGGCACCAAAATAAGCTGTTTGCAATCAGGACGGGCTTTAACGAAGTTATCATTTACCCAATTGACGAATTCTGCCTGACCATGGGCATCCTTGGTGGAAATATCGTCGAAAAACAAGGCAAAATGTCTGATACCAATATCATACATGGCCTGCAGCTTGTTGATCATGGCATAACGGTCTTCATATATATCCTGCCCCGAAAAGGCAATATCATTGCCTGGAGAAACCGCAAAAATAATATCTATATTAAGCTTTTTGGCTTTTTTGGTCAGCTCCTGCAATTCCTTGTATTTATCCTCCGGATATGGCTGACGCCAATATTTACGATGATATTCATCATCCTTGGGAGCATAAATATAGGCATTGAGATCCTTGGATGACATGAATTTAAGCATATCAAGACGTTGCTCATGGGTCCAGGGCACGCCGTAAAAGCCCTCCACCACACCTCGCAGTGGAATTGCCTTGCTGTTCCCCCTGTCTGCCTGCGCATTTATGGGAAGCTGTGATAATACAATCAAGCATACCACCAATAAAAATATGAATTTCATTTTCATATACCATTCACCTGAAAAATCTGATTTTAAATTTCCTGCAAGAAGGCCTTATATCCCTTCATGGTTTCGTAAACATCAACCTTGCTTACGGCCTCCCAAGGAGCATGCATACTAAGAACCGCCACACCACTGTCAATTACATTCATGCCGTAAAGAGCCATAATGTAAGCGATGGTGCCGCCGCCCCCCAAATCCACACGACCCAGTTCGGCAGTCTGGAAGGTAACCTTGTGCTTTTCCATAATGGCACGAATTCTGCCAAGGTATTCTGCACTGGCATCATTGGAGCCGGACTTGCCGCCACGGCCGGTGAACTTATTGAATACCATTCCCTTTCCCAGATATGCCACATTCTTCTTGTCAAAGGCAGAGGCATAAAGGGAATCATAAGCGGAGCTTACATCAGAGGACAGCATCCAGGAGTTGGCCAGACAGCGGCGCAGGGAAATGGCATTATATCCCCCTAAAGCATGAAGCAACTCTGCCACGGTGTTTTCAAAGAAACGGGACTGCATTCCAGTGGCACCTACAGAGCCAATTTCCTCCTTATCTACCAGCAGACAGCAGGAGGTACGCTTAACCTTCTTGGTTTCAAGCATGGCTACCAAGGAGGTATAGGCACATACTCTGTCATCATGGCCATAGGCCAGTACCATACTGCGATCAAGGCCCAAATCCCTTGCCTTGCCGGCAGGAACCATGGTAAGCTCAGCGGAAATAAAATCATCTTCCTCAATATTGTACTTATCCTTAAGCAGCTTAAGAATACCAGTCTTCACTGCATCCTTTTCCTCACCCTTTAATGGATAGCTGCCAATAAGAATATCCAGATTTTCACCAGTTACCACCTTGCTGGCCTTCTTTTCCATCTGCTCCTGGGATAAGTGAATGAGAAGATCAGTTACGCAGAATACAGGATCCCCCTCATCCTCGCCGATGACGATTTCCTGTACACTGCCATCAAGACGTGCTACCACACCATGAAGGGCCAATGGCAGTGTTACCCACTGGTATTTCTTGATACCGCCGTAATAATGGGTATCAAAATAAGCCATGCCATCGGATTCATATAATGGATGCTGCTTTAAATCAAGGCGGCAGGTGTCAATATGGGCACCCAAAATGGCCATACCCTCCTCCAGTGATTCAGTCCCGATATTAAACATGGCAATGGCCTTGCCCATGCAGACTGCATAAACCTTATCCCCTGCAGAGAGCTTCTTCCCGGATTTAATGATGTCATCAAGATTTTTGTAGCCTGCCTTTTCAGCCTGCCTTACAGCCTCAACCACGCTTTCCCTCTCGGTTTTGCACTGGCTCAAAAAGTTTTTGTAGCCTTCGTTGAGCTTGTGCAGGGCTTTTTTTTCTGCTTCAGTATATTTATTCCAAATTGGAGTCTTCTTTTCGTCTTTTTTCTTATCTTTAGCCATGATTATCCTCCTTATTATCTATGGGTACTGTGGGTAGGTACCTATTGTAACTAATAATAACTCATTTCATCTTATTAAGTATCCGCAAGAAGTCTTCTCGGGTTTCGGCCTTGTTGAAAAGCACCCTTAGCTCAGCATTACCCTTTATGCCTCTGGTATACCAGGTGGCATGCTTGCGCATTTCCCTTTGGCCCACATAATCTCCCTTAAATTTCAGCAGCATATCCAAGTGGCGGAGAATAATTTCCTTACGCTCCTCCATGGTTGGCCCCGGCAACCGTTCCCCGGTTTTTAAATATTGGGTAAGCTGACGGAATATCCAAGGGTTACCCTGGGCTGCCCTGCCTACCATAACTGCCTCACAGCCAGTTATTTCTCTT
>DFHJ01000012.1:16448-22730 GCA_002372665.1 Anaerovibrio lipolyticus | reverse complement strand
GAATATCCGGTGATGATGGCTATGTGGTCCCACCTGTTCCCATTCCGAACACAGTAGTTAAGCACATAAACGCCGAAAGTACTTGGCTGGAGACGGCCTGGGAGGATAGGAAGTTGCCGGTTAGAAAAGAGGATTGTCTTTTGACAGTCCTTTTTTTTATTGTTTTCAGGCCGTCTCGGCGTTTATGTACTTATAAGTTAATTCGTCGGCGGTCAACGTCAGCTGCTCACTACGTTTCGCAGGACGTTTTCGCATGGGACGTATTAACCAATCGGCTTATGCCTATTGGATACGTCTCCAAAAGTACTTGGCTGGGGGTGAACATGCCAGTGGCATGTTCACCGGAAATAGTTCGACTGCATATCGAACTATTTCCGCGACCGACCTGGGAGGATAGCAAACTAGCTGGTGTGGAAGTTGCCGATTATATTATTAGCTTGCATAAGCAAAATTCTTGTGCTATTATCAACCTTGGACAAGGGATGACATCCGTTTGGAGTCATACTCTCTAATTTGCTTCAATTTCTATAAATACTTTTTCGCTTAGATCCTTGGGACTGAGACGGATGGCACCAGCGGCGGTGTGGCTTGCTGTTATTTGTGTTTATATGCCTTCTTATCCTTTGCGACGAGGAGGTTTTTTTAGTTAGGCATTTTATTGCTCCCTTGTTTGGATTTTTTATTGGGAGGTGCTTTTTTTGAAAACAGCATTGAAGAAGGCTTGCGATTTTCTTGTAGGCAATATGAGTTTATTAGTTTTTTTGATTGGGGTTTTTGCGGTATGGCGTCCTGAAGCTCTTACTTGGGTAGGGCCACACATTCCTGTTTTGTTGGGAATCATAATGTTTGGCATGGGTATGACCCTGACGGTAGACGATTTTAAAAATATTCTTAGGAATCCAAAGGGAATTATTATTGGAGTATTTGCACAGTTTCTCATTATGCCTGCTGTAGCCTTTGGATTGGTAAAGGCCTTTGGCTTACCACCGGAAATTGCTATTGGCGTTATATTGGTTGGAACCTGTCCAGGAGGAACAGCATCCAATGTAATTGCTTATTTGGCTAAGGGCGATGTGGCCTTGTCTGTATCCATGTCGGCAACGTCAACTATATTGGCTCCGCTGGTTACACCAATTCTTACCTATTTACTGGCAGACGCAGTAATTGATGTGTCAGTATCCTCTATGATGATGTCCATTGTAAAAATGGTACTGTTGCCTGTTTTATTGGGCCTGGGCGTCCATCATTTCTTTGAGAATTTTTCACGAAAAATTAATCCTTTTATGCCAATGCTTTCGGCGGTCACAGTGGTGTTAACCGTTGGTGGCGTGGTATCTCTTAGTGCAGCCAAGCTGCTGGATGTGGGACTTATGATGTTTGCAGTGGTTATTTGCCATAATTCCTTGGGCTTGTTGTTAGGCTATATTTTGGCCAAGTTATTTAAATTGGATGAAAAGAGAAGTCGGACTGTTTCCATCGAGGTTGGGATGCAAAATTCCGGTATGGCCGCCTCCCTGGCTGTTATCTATTTTGATCCAGTGGCTGCTATTCCAGGAGCTATTTTCAGCGTATGGCATAACGTATCGGGAGCTATGCTGGCCAATTATTTTGCTAAGCACAGTGAAGAAGACAACAATGATGAATTAATTGATAATAGTGTAAAGTGTATCTAAAAATATGGCATGTGAGGTAAGAAAGCAATGAAGATTTTAAGAACTCAGGACGAAATAAAGCAGTATTCTCAGGAAATGAAAAAAGCTGGAAAGGTAATAGGTCTTGTCCCTACCATGGGGGCTCTCCATGAGGGACACCTTACTCTTATGCGTACAGCACGTCAGTCTGTTGATGTGGTTATTGCTTCGGTTTTTGTAAATCCGGTTCAATTTGGTCCTAATGAGGATTTTGATGCTTATCCTCGTCAATTTGAAGAGGACTGCAAAAAATTGGAAGAGACAGGTGTGGATGCTGTATTTCATCCAGAGCCAAGTGAAATGTACCCTGAGGGATTTTGCACTTATGTAAATGTGGAGGGAGATTTTACCAAAAAGCTGTGCGGCGGTCAGCGCCCAGGTCATTTCAGAGGTGTGGCCACTGTGGTGACAAAGCTTATTAATCTTGCTCGGGCTGACAAGGCTTACTTTGGTCAGAAGGATGCACAGCAGGTTTGCGTAATTCGTCGTTTCGTAGAGGATTTGGCCATTCCTGTGGAAATCAACATGGTTCCTATCGTCCGGGAGGAAAGTGGTTTGGCCCGCAGCTCCCGTAATGTATATCTTTCCAAAGAGGAAAAGACGGCTGCCCTGGTATTGTCCCGTAGTCTGAACATGGCAAAGAGGGCCTTTGATGATGGTGAAAGAAATGTTGATAAGCTCAAGCAGATTATTTTGGATGAAATTAATAGTGAGCCAATGGCAGTCATCGACTATGTGGAAATATATTCCTTCCCGGCCTTGGAAGAAATTGATGAAGTAAATGGGGAGTCTATTATGGCCATCGCTGTAAAGATTGGTAAGACACGCCTTATTGATAATGTGATTTTGGAGGGCTAAAAAATGATGCTTCACATGTTAAAATCTAAACTTCATTGCGCAACTGTTACTGAGGCGAATCTTCAGTATATGGGCAGTATAACTATTGATGCTGATTTAATGAAGGTAGCGGGAATATATGAAAATGAGCGGGTGCAGGTGGTAAACAACAATAACGGCTCCAGGCTGGAAACCTATGTTATTCCCGGGAAGGCTGGATCCGGAGTTATATGTCTTAATGGTTCAGCAGCCCGCTGGGCCCAGCCCGGAGATGTGGTTATAATTATGGCCTACGCTTTTATGGAAGAAAAGGAAGCAGTTCAGTATAGACCAACTGTAGTCATGCTGGATGGAGATAATAAGGTTAAGGAAACCCGTAATTATGAGTGTCACGGGGAAATATATGTGAATAACTGATAGGCGGCCTCCGTTATTATTCTGTTTTAGGATAATGACGGAGGATTTTTATTCTGGTTAGAAAAACAGAAAGTGTCAGAATGTTGATTTTAATGTAAATAAAATATAAAATTATGTACAAAGGTGGTGATTCGTTATGGATCAAACGTCTGAGAAAAAAGCATTTATTCTTACTATTGATGATGATGAAATTAATAATATGCTGCTGGGAGCTATTCTGGAAGAGGAATATGAGGTTGTATCTATTTTAAGTGGTGAGAAGGCCATTGAATTTTTAAAGGGGCGAAAGCCAGATTTAATTCTTCTGGATATTAATATGCCTGGCATGAATGGCTTTCAGGTACTGGAGCATTTGAAACAGGATAAAGAATTAAAGGAAATTCCGGTCATTATGCTGACTGCCGAGATGGATCAGGAAACAGAGGTTAAGGGAATTCAGTCAGGGGCATTTGATTTTTTGCACAAGCCATATATCCCTACCTTGATTTTGACACATGTTCGTCGGACTCTGGAATTAATCTCCCTGCAAAAGCGTATGCAGGAGCGTATCAATATACAAATTCAGACTACTATGAATCAGTTGGCTTCCACTAAAAGGCTGTTTAAGCAGATGGTGTTTGCCCTGGCAAAGACCATTGATGCCAAGGATCCTTATACTAATGGACATTCCCAGCGTGTAGCGGATTACTCTCTGGAAATTGCCTTTAGGGCAGGGAAATCGAAAAATTATCAGCGAAAGATTTTTTTTATAGCACTTCTACACGATATTGGTAAGATTGGGGTGTCAGGTCAGGTTCTAAATAAGCCTGATAAGCTGACTCCCAGTGAATATTCTTCAATTAAGGTTCATCCTATCATAGGTTCCTCGATTTTATCATCGGTTCATGAGATGGAGGAATTGCAGGTTGGTGCCCGCAGTCATCATGAGCGTTACGATGGTACAGGGTATCCTGATGGGCTGGCAGGCCAGGCCATTCCTGAAAAGGCCAGGATTATTGCGGTGGCTGATGTGTATGATGCGATGACTTCAAAGCGCAGTTATCGTGATATATTGCCCCAGGAAGTGGTGAGAGAGGAATTGGTAAAGGCCAAAGGTACTCAGTTGGACCCCAAATTTACGGATATAATGCTTCAAATGATTGACGAGGATGTGGAATATAGAATGCATGAGTAGGGGGCTTTTGCAATGGAACCTAAACAGCGCTCGATGCTTGAATGGGCAATGCTTTTGGGACTGTTTTTCTTTATTACTGCCCTGGGAGCTTCCCTTTGGTACTTTTCCAATGATAAGGATATAAAAAAGCCCGTCGTAGGTATAGTATTGCTGGGGGACAGAAATGAGGAAGGGTGGAATGCACCGCAGTACAGGGGAATGAAAAAGGCCTGTGATGCCATGGGGGTGGAGCTGCTGGTAAGCGATAACAACAGTGGCCTCGATGGCAAGTGTGCAGATGCAGTACGGAAAATGGTAGAAAATGGTGCCGGAATGGTATTTCTTACCAGCTATTCCTATACGACAGACGGCAAAACCTTGATACGGGAATTTCCCCAGGTAGCCTTTGGTACTAATTCTGCAGAGTGCCGGGGGCGGAATATGACATCTTATTTTATCCGTATGTATCAAGGGCGGTATTTGACAGGAGCCCTGGCGGGAATGCGTACCAAGAGCAATGTTATTGGCTACGTGGCAGCTATGCCAAATTCTGAAGTGAATCGGGGAATTAATGCCTTTACTCTGGGGGTTCAGAGAACTAACCCAAATGCCAGGGTAGTGGTTATGTATACTGGAAGCTGGGAAAATGAGGAAGTAGAGGAAGAACACACCTACAGGCTTATTACCCAGGAAAAGGCCGATGTAATAACCTACCATCAGGATGAACCAATGGCCGCCACTGTGGCGGAAAAAATGGGAGTAGATTATATTGGCTATTATGAGGATCTGCAAAATGGCTCAGAACATGATTTAACTTCGATTATGTGTAATTGGGACCGTTACTATGAGGATATAGTAAGGTATTATCTCAAGGGCGAAATGAATTTTGTGGACAATAGATGGGTAGGCATGGAGGCTGATCTGGTAGAGCTCAGTCAGCTTTCTGATGCCGTGACTTATGAACAGCGTACTGTATTGAAACAATTGAAAAAGGAAATGTTGGCCGGGCGTTTTGTCTTTGCTGGTGAGATATTTGATAATAAGGGGAAACGCCGCTGTCAGCCTAATGAGGTTATCAGGGACGAGTATCTGTTGCAGCACATGGATTGGCTGGTGAAGGGAGTGGACGTCCTTGAATAGTAGAATCAGTAAATTGGGACTGTCCCAAAAGGCTTTTATCGAGATAATTATCTTGACCATAATTTTGTTTATTACCGGCAATATTCTCCAGAATCAAATAAGCCGTAAGTTAAATGATGCTGCTGAGGAATCCGTATCTCAAATGACGGCGGATATGGCCCAGCTGGCAGATGAGCGGTTTATGCGCTATATTAACACCCTGAAGGCAGCTTCCGTTTATTTGGAGCAGCATGAGGAACAGAAAAATAATATTTTGGAGGCCATTAATCAGGAAAATGTATACGGCAGAGCCGGTGTTATGGATTACGAGGGAAACATAACTGGAGCTGTAGTCAGCAAGCATGATTTTCCCAAGCTGCTCAGGGCTTTTCAGGGGAACAACGTAGTGGATTACCACACTGACGGAGGCATAATTGTGGCTGTTCCTGTTTATTATGGGGATAACGTAAGGTATGTTCTCTATCAGATTTTCCCGAGGGGAAATTTAACCAAGGTTTTTGGACTGGCAGATTATAACCCATATAGCCGTATAGTGATCCAATATAAGGATGGTAGTTTGGCCGTTCCTTATGAGAATTTTTCCACAAAGGATCACGAATTTTGGGATGATCAGGATATAAAGGCTGGTATGGTGGAGGTTCATTCCAGGCTGGAAACAAGCAAAGCTGCAGCTGTTTATACAGAAGGAAGCAAAGGGAAATATTATGTTTTCGGTGCAGACCTTCCACAAACAGATTTTTCCTTGGTGGGATATATTCCTTGGTCTGCAGTAGCAGGAAGAATCAATAGTGTGTATAAGATGGTGCAGTGGGTGTTTACTTTGATGCTGCTGTTGTTTGCCTGTGTCAGCATTTATCTGTTTATGGCCCAGACCAAGGTGGCGGAGAATGAAGCCCTTAAAAAGGCCAGACAGGCGGCGGATGATGCCAATCGGGCTAAAAGCCAGTTCCTGGCCAATATGAGTCATGAAATAAGAACACCTTTAAATGCCATTAACGGCATGGATGAGATGATTCTAAGGCGTAGCAGGGACATGGATATACG
>DFHJ01000012.1:0-16279 GCA_002372665.1 Anaerovibrio lipolyticus | reverse complement strand
AAATACAGCTTAAGGGTTCTCCTTAAGGAGGTCGTGACTCTGGTGGGGTTCAGGGCCAAGGCAAAACAATTGGAGTTTATCATAAATGTGGATGCCGACTTGCCTAATGAGCTTTATGGTGATGTGGGGCGTATACGCCAGATACTTATAAATGTCATTAACAATGCCATAAAATATACGGATGAAGGTACTGTAACCTTTGATGTAGGTGGTGATATCGTAGAGGATATACTTAACCTTAAGCTGGTGGTAACAGATACTGGTATTGGTATTAAGCCAGAGGATATGGAAAAGCTGTTCAAGGATTTTGAACGTCTTGATATTCAGAAAAACTGCAAGGTGGAGGGCACGGGCCTTGGTTTGGCCATTACCCATAGGCTCCTTACCATGATGGGGGGAACTGTTAACGTAAGCAGTATCTACGGAAAGGGAAGTACCTTTACCATTGAACTGCCTCAGAAGATTATGGGGGCAGAAGTAATTGGAGATTTTGATGCAGATCAGGATATAGAGGAAGAACTGGAGGACGTGGTGGCCACCAGCTTTACTGCTCCGGAGGCATCCATTCTCATAGTTGATGACAACGAAATGAATTGCTTCGTGGCGACCTGTATGCTGTCTGATACCAAGGCAAAATTGACAGTGGCCCATAGTGGAAGTGAGGCATTGGAATTTCTGAAGAAAGAATCCTTCCATTTGGTTATGACAGATTATATGATGCCGGGAATGGATGGTATTGCAACTCTCAATGAGGCCAAGAAAATCAAAGGCACTGAAAATACAAGGTTTGTTATTCTGACGGCTACTGCCCTGGCAGGTGTTCGTGAAAAATTCCTGTCAGAGGGATTTGATGATTATCTTAGCAAGCCTATGACGGGTAAGCAGCTTGAGACTGTGGTAAAGCGCAATCTTCCTGCTGAATTGGTGCATCCGGCAGAAAAATCCGAGGCTAATGGGATAAATGACATTAATGCCTTGGAGGAACCAGGAAGAAATGACAGCCAGGTCAATAAAGAGGTTACGGTTTCCCGAAGAATTCCTAAGATAGATATGTCCATTGGAATAAAATACTGCAATAACAGTGATAATCTTTATAAAAGGCTTCTTGGCATGTTTAGCAAGCTTTGTGAGGCTAATATCAAGGAAATGGAACAATCCTTTGGGGAGGAGCAGTGGGATGCATACAGAATTAAGGTACATGCCCTGAAATCGGGGGCCTTAAATATTGGTTGTAATCTACTCCATGAAATGGCCAAGGAACAGGAGCAGGCCGGCAAGGAGTATATTTCCGAAGAATCCACTGAGACGCAGCGTATAAAGGCTGTGGAATACATGAAACAACACCATGAGGAGCTAATGGACATGTATCGGCAGGTGGCTCAAATGGCCAGGGATATGACAGAAGAATAGTACCCGTATAAAAGAAAAACAGGGTTGGGAATACTTTTTAGGTTTCCCAAACCCTGTTTTGATTTGCAATGATTGTTATGAAAGCTATATTTGTCTTCCGGCACCTGGGCCGTCGTTGGCAGTAGCCACCTGGGCTTCACTGAAGGTTTTCATATCATTAACCATATGAATAGCAGCATCTGCAAGACGCATTCCTATGCAGGCCGTTATGCCTGGTATTTTCACTGCCATGTGGTACAAAGGCGGTTCAATCGGTAAAAGGAAGGGCTGAATTTCTGGCACTAATTGAGCTGCATAGCCAGCCAAGGCGGTTACTGCCCTATCTCCAAGAATTATCATGGTGCGGTTGTGGGTGGCGGCAATTATGGCCCCAAGAACTGCGGAGGCTATTAGCTGCATTTCTATAGGCAGCTGAGTCATGAAGGTACCTGGTTGGAGCTTTAGATTGCCCTGGATGTCGCACAGCATATTTGCCATGGCATCTATTAATGCAGTGTCGTTATCTATAAGGGAAAGCCCCATTATTTGGCTCCCCAGAGAGATATTTTCGCCCTGGAGACGACCAAATTCAAAGGCCTCCATTTGGGTCCTTTCCCCTGTGAGATAGGCTGCAATAGCTTCGGCTCCTGTTTGAGTGGCAAAGCTATGAATAAAAGCCGCTTGGTCCTTATCTAATGCAGCTTCCTTTTTCATGCCAATGAAAAGCAGTGTTTTGGATATGTCATTTGGCAGCTCGTTGGAGGTTATACCACTTAGCTGGGCGGCTATCTGTTCAATTACCCCCAAGCTGTAGATAGGCTTTGATAAATTGTCCAGCCGCATCTGACAGCGTTCCATGGCCTCCTTATCCAGGTCCGGCATGGTACGAGTATAATAATCAAAGGTTTTATCTGTCAGGGTAATGGCTATGTTGGGAATAACATCCTTTTCGATGGTATCTGCCATTAATTCCTTGGCGGCCAGGTCCTTTTGAATATTTTTAAAAGCCCGTATGGAGGCATCTAAAATGTCAGCCACAAGGGATGAACCTATGGCCTCTCCCAGCTTAATATTTAAAGCCATCATTGGAGTAAAATCCAATTCCTTCAGGATTAAGTGCTGTCCCTGTTCTCCCGCTTTGTGGGAAGGAACAAGATAATCCTTGAGAACAGGGGCCAATCTTAAAGCTATCAGGGCGGCAGCACTGGAATTAAAGCCATCCAGTATGGTGAGGGAATGGGAAGCTGCGGCACCAAGCATAAGTCCGGCAATGGCTCCCAGCTCAAAGCCCCCTACTTTTGCCAGCACATCAATGGGATCACTGGAATCTGGCTTATTTACCGCCAGTATCTTTTCTACAGTAGCCAGCTTTGTTTTGAACCGTTCATCGGAGATATTGGTGCCTCTGCCGGTGGTGTTGGCAGGGGCTTCCTCAAGGAGAGCAGCGGTAATAGCTGCACTGGAGGTAGTGTTGGATATGCCCATTTCACCGGGCAGAAATATGGTTATTCCCTGCTGCTGGTGTAGCTGTTTTGCCAGAGAATAGCCATAGTATAGGGATTTTACGGCCTGTTCTCTGGTCATTGCCGGTCCCTGGGAGGAATTATTAGTGCCGGAGGCAATATGGAAATCTATAAGTCCCGGGAGTTCCTCGGCCTTTTCACTATTTATACCCAAATCTGCTACGCAAAGATGAGCTCCTGTGAAATCGGCAAAAACATTTGCGGCAGCACCATGGGAAATAAGATAATTGGCCACCATGTGCAGAGTGGTTTCCGGCGGGTAGGCACTGACATTTTCCTTTGCTACACCATGGTCGGCACAGCAGATGGTGACAGCCTTTACGGGCGTGTCCTCAAATGAAGCAGAGCCTGTGGCACCGGCATACTTTTTCAATAAAAAGCGCAGGGCACCAAAATCATCCTTTTTTATGGTGGAAGTGGCAAGAATTCTTTCCACTTCATCTATACTGTCAGTATCCTTGGGAGGTATTTGAGCTATAAGAGCTTTGAAATCCTCTTCCTTCATTACGGGTAAATTCGTCATATAGCCTTGGCCTCCTGAGGGACCTGTTTGATGCTAAGGCCAATACGGCCCCTTGCTTCGTCCACGCTAATGACCAGAACTGTGACGATATCACCAACAGCCACCACATCCAAAGGGTGCTTGACGTGCTTGTTGCTTAATTCGGAAATATGTACAAGGCCAGCGGTTTTTATACCAATATCTACAAAGGCACCAAAGTCGGTTATATTGCGTACAGTACCACGCATAATTGTACCTACCTTAATGTCAGACAGTTTAACAATGGCTTTTCTGGTAAGAGGCACTGGCAGATCTTCACGAGGATCACGGCCAGGCTTGGACAAAGCATCCAAAATATCCTTAACAGTTGGTACGCCGGCATTTAAGTCCTTGGCCAGCTTTTCAGGATCAGCAATTTTTATTTTGGCCTGGAGCATTTCCAGCTGTTTTTTGTCATTTAAAATGTTCACATCGGCCCCTAGTTTTGCCAAAATGTTTTGGGCCAGCTCATAGGATTCTGGGTGTACAGGGGTATTGTCCAAAGGCATTTTGCCCCCACCGATACGCAAGAAACCAGCACACTGGGTGTAGGCGGCATTGCCCAGACGGGCTACCTTTAGCAGCTCTTTACGGGAGCTGAAAGGTCCATTTTCATTTCTGTAGGTAACTATATTCTTGGCAATAGTGGCATTTATGCCTGCCACATGCTTCAAAAGGGCTGGTGAAGCAGTATTCAGCTCTACCCCAACGTGGTTTACCGCAGATTCAATGGTCTGATCCAGGGTATTGGCCAGTTCCTTTTGATTTACGTCATGCTGATATTGGCCGACGCCGATGGCCTTTGGGTCGATTTTTACCAGTTCTGCCAATGGGTCCTGCACTCTGCGGGCAATGGACACGGCACCGCGGATAGTTACATCATACTCAGGCAGTTCCTCCTTTGCCAGTGGGGAAGCAGAATATACGGAAGCTCCGGCTTCGCTGGTAACTATGTAGTGGGTATCAAGTCCGTTATCCTTTATGAGCTTGGCGGCAAATTCCTCCGTTTCAAAGGAGGCAGTACCGTTGCCGATGGAAATGAGATTGACCTTGTATTTTTTGATAAGAGCCAGTGCTTTTTTTGCAGATTCAGCGGCACCTTTTTCACCATGGGTAATATAAAGAACTCCATGGTCGAGGACATGGCCTGTTGGATCTACAATAGCCATTTTGCAACCAGTGCGGTAGCCCGGATCCAGTCCCATTACGGTAAAGCCTGCCAGTGGTGCCTGCAGTAACAGCTGGCGTAGGTTGGTTCCAAAAATTTCAATGGCCTGCTTTTCTGCAGCTTCTGTCAGCTGATTTCTGATTTCTCGTTCAAGGGATGGCTGAATGAGACGCTTCCAGCTGTCAGCCACAGTGTCTTTCAAGAGGCTTTGGAAAATGGAGTCACCCTTTATGAAGCGCTTGCCAATGAGGGAGAGAATTTTTTCCTCATCATCCTCCATTTTTACCTTCAGGCATTCCAGCTTTTCGCCACGGTTAATGGCCAAGATACGATGGGATGGCAGGGTGCGTACCAGTTCCTTATAATCCTTGTACATCAGGAATACTTTGCCCTCATCGGTGTTTTCTTTATCCTCGTCCAAGGTAGTGGTGATAAAGGCGTTATTCCAAAGGAATTTACGCAGCTCCTGACGAAGCTGGGCATCCTCGGAAATCATTTCCGCAATAATATCCTGGGCTCCCGCCAAGGCATCTTGGGCAGTTTCCACTTCCAGCTCTGGATTGATGTATTCCGCAGCCACTTCCTCAGGAGTACCCATAGCAAGATTTTGCAGAATAATAGTGCTTGCCAGTGGCTCCAAGCCCTTTTCCTTGGCCTTCTGGGCTCTGGTGCGCTTCTTCTGCTTATATGGAAGATAAATATCCTCCAGCTCTTGCAGCTTGGTGGTTTTTTCAATGGCTAGCTGCAGCTCAGGGGTTAGTTTACCCTGTTCCTCTATCTTGTTGATGATTTCCTCCTGACGTTTTACAAAATTGCGGAGGTAGGTGAGGCGTTCGGAAATAATCCTAACCTTCTCCTCGTCCAGTTCACCAGTTTTTTCCTTACGGTAGCGGGAAATAAAAGGAATGGTGTTGCCCTCGTCTAAAAGCTCTGTAACAGCATCAACCTGAAATACTTTTATTTTTAATTCGTCAGCAATAATTTTGCTGATATTTTCTGTTTTCATCTTGATTTATTCCTCCATGGTGTAAGCAATCGACAAGTAATTATATCATATTATTTCCTTTAAACAAAAAAATGAAACTATTATCCTATATTGTTATTGACATAAATGTTAATTATATGTAGAATATTCAATGGATAGTGATTATCCGTTAATAATTGGAAAAAAGTAGTTACATTTTACAACTAAGTTTGGAGGAAATAGAATATGATTATGGACATGCAAAGTGTAGCAGATATACTTCGCAGTCATGGCTTTAAGGTTACTCCGCAACGTCTTGCTGTATATGATGCATTGCAGAATACAACAGAGCATCCTAATGCGGAAATGCTTTATAATATGCTTTTACCACGTTATCCAGCCATGAGTCTGGCAACTGTATATAAGACCATGGAAATCTTTGATCAGATTGGTTTGGCTCAGGTATTGAATATTGGTGAGGACAGTTATCGTTATGATGCCAGAATGGAAAATCATCCCCATGTGCGCTGCAACACATGTGGCCGTGTAGATGACATCATGGAATTTGAGGATGAGGCCATTATGAACCAGGTAGCAAAGCTGTCCGATTACAAGCTGACGGGCAGACAGCTGTATTTTTATGGTGAGTGTCCTAAATGTCAGGGAAAAAAGAAAAAATATAACTGAGGTAATTTGGGGCAGGACTGGACAAGGAGTCAGTCCTGTCCTTTTCTTTTGACCTTTTTGACCATTTTTGTTATGGTATATAGGGTTCTAAACAAAATCTAATAATATTTACAGAATTTTTTCAGCAGGGCTTCTTATACTTGGCTTATAGGAGGAAAGATGCAGGTTTCGGTTTTGGCCAGCGGCAGTAAAGGAAATTGTACCTTCATTGAAATGGAGGGTAGCCGACTTTTGGTGGACGCAGGTATCAGCACCAGGCGCATTAAGCAGGAACTCAGTAATATTGGTCAGCCCATTGAGGAGTTGGATGGGGTCTTTATCACCCATGAACATAGTGACCATATTAAGGGGCTTGCCACTTTGACAAAAAAATATGGTATACCGGTGTACAGCCGTCCGGAAACCTTTCGGGCTATGAGCTGCTACAGGGATATTCCACAGGAGTGTATTAATCCCATTATGGATAGGGTCAGAATAAACAGGCTGACGGTAAAGGCCTTTGGAATTCCCCATGATGCGGCTGACCCTGTGGGGTACTCCATAACTGGCAGTGTAAAATGTGTGATAGCTACTGATATGGGCTTTGTGGACAGCAATCTGCGCAGAGAGCTGGAATCCGCCAGAATAATGATATTGGAAGCAAACCATGATGTGGATATGCTGAAAAACGGCGAATATCCCTGGCCATTGAAACAGCGTATTTTAAGCAATAGGGGCCACCTGTCCAACGTGGATACGGCCTGGACACTGGTGCATTTAAGGCAAAAACCGCAAAAGGTCTTGCTGGCACATCTGAGTGAATCCAACAACCTGCCGGAATTGGCAATGAAAACTGTGCGGCAGATTCTTGACCAGCAGGGAGTTAAGAACATGGAGCTTATACTTACTGCTCAGGATAGATGTGTCAGTGTGGATTTTTGATATATTTTTGTATTTTGGAGGGAGAGAAAATGATTACAAAGAAGAGAATTTTTAAGTCTTGTCTGCCGGTTGTAATGGGTCTCCTGGTAGCGGGATCGGTAATGCTGGGGGGATGCGGCAAGAATAATGTGGCCGAAGGAATTCCAGCCTCCAGTCCAAGCTATAATACCAATGTATCCGATGCCAGAAACACACCTGTGGTCAGGGCAGCCAAGAATGTGGGGCCTGCCGTGGTGGGTATTACCAATAAAGCCGTTGCCAGAGATTTCTTTTTTAACCTTCGTGACGTTGAGGGCTATGGCTCCGGTGTTATCTTCCGTAAGGATGGCTATATTGTAACCAATAATCATGTAATCGATGGGGCTAAGGAGATCATAGTATCCCTTTCTGACGGCCGCAGCCTTAACGGTAAGCTGATTGGGGCTGATGAAATCACTGATTTGGCCGTGGTTAAGGTGGATGCAGATGATCTGCCGGCAGCAGAGTTCGGCGACTCCGATGATATTATGGTGGGAGAGCCTGCCATTGCCATTGGCAACCCAATGGGGCTGGAATTTCAGGGCAGTGTCACCACTGGCGTAATAAGTGCCGTAAATCGTGTTCTGAACAAGGGCGAAAGCAATATGAAGCTCATTCAGACAGATGCGGCCATCAATCCGGGAAATTCCGGCGGTGCCCTGGTAAATGCCGATGGCAAGGTCATTGGTATTAATTCCCAGAAAATTGTTACAAATGCTGTAGAAGGTATGGGCTTTGCCATTCCAATTAATACTGTACGTTCTGTGGTTGAGGAGCTTATTTCCCAGGGCCATGTTACCAGACCATATCTTGGGGTAAGTGTTTTTGACAAGGAGTCCGCAGCCCGTCAGGGTTATATTTTAAATGTGGATAAGGGCGTATATGTATTTAATGTATCCTTGGATGGACCTGCCGGACGTGCCGGCTTCCGTCGTGGCGATATTATCTTGGCTGTAGGTGGCACAGAGGTTAATACTGTGGGTGAGCTGCGGGCAGCCATTACTGCTCATAAAGTGGGTGAAACAGTAGAGGTTAAATATGATTCCAATGGAACCACAAAGACTGTAAATGTAACCTTGGATGCCCAGCCTGTTGAGGGTTAAGCAGAATGAAGATTAATATAGTTACCGCCGGCAAAATAAAGGAAAAATACCTGACCGAGGGAATAAACGAATTTTTGAAGCGTTTGGGTCCCTTTGCCAATGTGAAAATCATAGAGATAAGTGAAGAAAAAATGAAGGATAATCCTTCAGAGGCTGAAAAGCAGCAGACTCTGACCTGGGAGGGACAACGTCTTTTAAAGCAGGTGCCTGAGGGCAGTTATCTTATAGTATTGGATGTATATGGCAAGGAGCTTTCTTCTGAGGAGCTGGCTGCCAAAATTGACAGCCTGGGCCTGTCGGGAAAGAGCAATATAACATTCCTTATAGGAGGAGCCTTTGGCTTGTCTTCTGAAGTAAGGTCAGCTGCAGATATGCTTCTTAGCTTTTCAAAAATGACCTTCACCCATCAGATGGTGCGTCTGCTTCTGGTTGAGCAGATATACAGGGCATTTAAAATAAACCGTGGGGAAAAGTACCACTGGTGATGGAAAAACAAAAAAATGGGGCTGCCTGGGGCAGTCCCATTTTTGGTATTTACGATTTACTCAATGGTAACGGAAGGTCTGTCTATAATGGAGGACAGCACAACAATAGTTTGTGTTTTGATTACACCGGTTTGTTCCTTGATGCGTGTCAGAAGATTTTCCAAAGTAGTTGTATTCTGGGTGATTATTTTTAAGGAATAATCAAAGTCACCAGTTATGTAGAAGCATTCCTTGATGTCCGACTCACCAACCACAAAATTTTTAAAGCTGTCACCATGGCTAGGATTATCAAAGCTCAGATAAACCAAAGCCATAAGTTGCTTGTCCACAAGCTCAGGATTTAAAATAGCGGTATACTGCTTAATGACACCAGAAGCCTCCAGCTTTTTTAAGCGTTCACTGATAGCCGGCATGGATAGGGAAATCTCCGAACTCAAAACTGAAATTGTGACACGGGCGTTTTCTTGTAGGCGCTTAAGAATCTTCTTATCAATATCATCCATTTTTACCACCACCATTCTGCTTACATTATACCAGTGAAAGGATACAAAAGTAAAATTTTATCTTCGAAATCATAAAATAATTCTTTAAAAAGAAAATATTCTGACATTTTATTTTGTTTAAGTGAAATTTTTGCATTTACTTTGTATTGGTGTAAAATAATAAGTTAGAAAAGTATAAATTTGGGGTAGTGTCATGAAAAATAAACAGACAAAGATTCTTATAAATATAAATAGACTCACTTTGTTTCTGATGTTCCTGTTTGTGGTTACCATTGGCAGATATTTTATTTTACAGGTAATCCAGCACGATGAAATGGAAGAAAAGATTATGAATATAGCCCGGGATAACGTGGTACGCCAATCTCCCAGGGGGAAGATTCTTGATAGAAATGGCAGGGAGCTGGCCATTAGCCGTATAGCCAAGCTGCTGGTTATACGGCCTGACAAAGTGGGCAGTGAGGAGGATATTCAGGTTTTATCAGCGGAGCTGAGTCCTATAATTAATATTCCTGCGGAAACTATTGCCAACCGCATACGTGAGGGCGGTGCCTATTATGCCGTTAAGCATGGACTGGAAAGTGATGAGGAAGCGGCAATAAATCAGCTAAAAAAAGACAAGGGGTATGAATGCCTCTGGATGGATGATGAAGTTAAACGTTATTACCCAAATGATATGCTGGCTGCCAACATTATTGGATTTATTGGTATGGAAGACAAGGGCCTTGAAGGGCTGGAGTACTCCATGGACAGCATAGTAAAGGGGGATGTCCAGGAGGAGGATGTACTTACGGACATGCGGGGCCGTACCATTTTTGATTCCATTTTCTCCCTTTCTCAGAAGCGTTATAAGGGAGATAACTGCAAGACAGTTACCTTGACAATAGATGCAACTATGCAGTTTATTGTGGAGCAGGTTCTGGATAAAGCAATGATTGAGAACAAGCCTCAGAATGTTACTGCCATTGTTATGGACCCTAAAACAGGTGAAATTCTGGCCATGGCTTCCAGACCAAGTTATAATCCGAATAAATTTGGTGATTATAGCATGGAGGCAATAAAAAATCGTGCTGTGTCGGATATTTATGAGCCAGGATCCACCTTTAAGTCAGTTGTGGCTGGTGCTGCCTTGGAGGAAGGCGTGGTAACGCCTAATCAGACTTTCTACGATCCGGGGCGTATTAACGTATCGGACAAGCATATTCAGAACTGGAATGGTGAGAGTTTTGGTACCGTAACCTTTACGGATATTGTTAAAAATTCCATTAACACCTGCTTTGCCATGATAGGTCAGATACTTACCGGTGAAAAGCTCAACGAATATGCCAAAAAATTTGGTTTTGGTGAGCCTACAGGTGTGGAGCTGCCGGGTGAGGCTGCTGGTATGCTCTTTGAAAGTGATAAGATGGTGGATTCCGATATTGCGACCATGTCCATTGGCCAGAGTATTGCGGTGACACCTATTCAGCTGTGTACAGCCATGTCTGCCATTGCCAATGACGGTGTGCTTTTAAAGCCTCATATCGTAAAAAATATCACCAATGCTGATGGTTCTATGTATAAAGAAAATGGACGCGAGGAAGTACGTCGCGTACTGAGTTCTGCCACTGACAAGACTCTCATGGGACTGCTGGAGCAGGTAGTTGCCACCGGTGGCGGTCAGAAGGCTCAAGTTAAGGGCTATCGGGTGGCGGGAAAAACCGGTACAGCCCAGAAAATTAACAAGGACACTGCCGGCTATATGGAAGGCCGTTATATTGCGTCATTCTGTGGCTTTGCTCCTGTGGAGGATCCTCAGCTTGTGGTTTTGGTTATAATTGATGACCCTACAGCCGGTTCTTTCTACGGCGGTCAGATTGCAGCACCGGTAGCGGGGGAAATCTTTGCCCAGCTGCTTCGCTATAAACATATTGAACCATCATCTGACCCATTTGAGGATATGGATAAGAAGCACAAGGAACAGGAATCACAGCCAGCTGTCAAGACCGCTCCGCCGGGAAAGCAGATAATGCCTGATCTCAGTGGTATGAGTATTCGTGAGGTTTCCCAAAAACTGGGAGAGCTGGGAATTGGGATGAATATTCAGGGTACGGGTCTTTCCACAGGCCAGAGTATACCCGCAAATACAGTAGTGGATCCGGGTACAAGTGTGACGGTTTATTTTAAGCCATAATGATATTTATCTAATATCAATATACATAGGAAAGGAACATTATTATGAAAGCTAAGCTCTTTGTTACAGATATGGATGGTACCCTCTTAAACAGCCAGCGCAAGGTAACCAATGGTGTAAAGGCTGCCGTTAAGAAGGCTGTGGATGCTGGGGTTATTTTTACTGTAGCCACCGGAAGAATGCATATTTCTGCCCTGCCCCATGTGAAGGCTTTGGGAGTAAATGTGCCAATTATTACATATAATGGTGCCCTTGTAAAAACTGTGGATGGGGAGGAAGTATTTGCCTCCTATCTGGATCGTAAGCTGGTGGAAGAGCTGGTGGAATTTGCCGAGTCGAGAAAGCTTTATATTCAGATTTACAGCAATGAAAAGCTCTATTATAGAGAGGAAAATGATAAATCAGCATATTACCGCTGTGCTGCCGGTGTTAATGGTAATCCTGTGGGGAACGAGCTGGAAAAATTCATGGACAATGTGCCAAAGCTTTTGATTATGGTGGATACCCCGGAGGAAGGGGACAAAGTAGTTGAAGAAATTTCGGAGCAGTTTGGTGGCCGTATAGAGGCTGTTAAATCTACGCCAGTTTACATTGAACTAATAAAACCGGGAGTAAATAAGGCAACAGCCATTGCACGGTTGGCGGAGAAATACAATATACCTATGGATTCGGTGCTTGCAATCGGTGATTCCAACAATGATTTGACCATGATTGAAGCAGCCGGTTTCGGGGTAGCCATGGGCAATGCCAACGAAAATGTAAAGAAAATTGCAGAATACGAGGTGGCTGACTGTGATCATGATGGTGTTGCAGAAGCTATTGAAAGATTTTGTCTGGACTAACAGGCTGATTTTTAGAAGGAGGCTGTTATGGATAGAGATGAAAGAATGGATTTTATTATCGTAACGGGAATGTCGGGGGCGGGCAAAACCCAGGCGTGCCGCTATATGGAGGATATTGGGTATTTCGTAATAGATAATCTGCCTCCGGTGTTTATTCCAAAATTTGCAGAGCTGTGCCGTCATTCAGATGGTCATGTTAACAAGGTGGTGCTGGTAGTTGATACCAGGAGTAGGGAATTCTTTGATACATTTATCCATGTACTGGAAAACATGGACAGGGATAATCAGCCCTATGTGATGCTGTTTATGGATGCATCCGATGCTGCCATTATTCGTCGTTACAAGGAAACCCGACGTCGTCATCCTATGGCCCCAAGCTCCAGAATTCCCGAGGGAGTTGCCAAGGAGCGTGAGCGGTTGGCTCCTATCAGAAACAAGGCTACGTATATTATTGATACTTCCGATCTGAAAAAGATTGAGCTTAAGGAAAAAATACTGAATATATTTGCCAGTAAGCCTGGGGACAAACTCAGTACCAATGTGATGTCCTTTGGATTTAAGTTTGGTATGCCCTTGGATGCAGATCTGGTATTTGATGTGCGGTTTTTGCCAAATCCGTTTTATGTGGAATCAATGCGCCATAAGAGCGGTGCTGTGCCGGAGGTGGCCCAGTATATCGAGCAGTACCCTGTTACCAAGGAGTTTGAGAAGCATCTTGATAATATGATAGATTTTCTCATGCCCCAGTATGAGAAAGAAGGCAAGACCCAGCTGGTAATTGCTGTGGGGTGTACCGGGGGGATGCACCGTTCCGTGTTTGTTGCCAAGCATATATATGACAGGCTGAAAGATAAAGGATATCTTGTGAACTTAGAGCACCGTGATTTGATGAAAAATGATGTTTGGGAACACGTTCGTGAGGAATGTTAAGGAGTAACAAACAATGAATTTTTTGAAATGGTTGTATCCAGGCATGAGATTCAAGCGCTGGCTGCTGCTGTTTGCCGCCGGTGTTATGCTGGCCAGTTTGGGCATAGCAATTATGTTCAATTATAAATATATAGACAGCATAGAGGAGTCTATATTCTGGGCTGTCTATACCTTCTCCGGGGAATATACCTATACTGCCACGGCTGTTATAGGCACCGTAATGGTAATAATTGGCTTTTTGATTATGGCCATGGCGGCCCGATTTATTATCCAGTCAGTTATTGATGTGGTGTACCCATCTTCGTCGGAAAAGCTGGTGGATTTGATTTATGAGAAAAGAATGCTGGGCAAGGGACCTGCTGTCACTGTAGTGGGCGGCGGTCACGGACTTAGTGTGCTGTTGCGTGGCATTAAGGAGGTTACCACCAATGTTACGGCGGTGGTAACTGTGGCTGACGATGGTGGCTCCTCCGGAAGACTTCGGGAGGAGCTGGGCATTATTCCACCAGGGGATTTGCGAAACTGCCTGGTGGCCTTGGCTGATACGGAGCCTTTGATGGAAAAGCTGTTTCAGCACCGTTTCGGAGGCAGCAGTTCGTTGTCTGGTCATAGCTTTGGTAATCTTTTTATTGCTGCCATGGCGGAGGTTACAGGTGATGTGGAAACAGCCCTGACAGAATCCTCCAAGGTTCTGGCAGTAAAGGGACGGGTGCTTCCTGCCAGTAAGGAGCATGTACGGCTGGATGCCATAATGGAGGATGGTACCATCGTCTGTGGCGAATCCCATATTCCGGAGGTTCATAAGCGGATTCATCGGGTTAAGCTGTTCCCTGAGCATGTGGAAGCGGTACAGTCATCTTTGGATGCCATACGGGATGCCAGTGCAATTGTTCTTGGGCCTGGAAGCTTGTACACCAGTATTATGCCTAATCTTTTGGTGGAGGGCATAGGTGATGCTATTTGCCGTAGCAAGGCAATTAAGATTTACATTTGCAATGTCATGACCCAGCCAGGGGAAACCGATGGCTATACCGCATCCATGCATGTCAAGGCTATCTTGGATCACGCGGGACGGCAGGCCATAGATTATGTTATTGTAAATTCCACTCCCATACCTGAGGACCTGGCTCAAAAATATGCGGAAAAGGGGGCCTATCCGGTGGAGGTGGATGAGGATGCCCTTAATGCCCTGGGGGTAGGCCTTATTAAGGCAGACCTTATAAGTGGCAAGGATGTAATTCATCATGATTCCCGTAAATTAGCCAGCAGTGTTATGCGGGCAGTTTACGGTATAAAGGCTGGCCTTGATGAAATAAGGAAGCATTAACAGAAATTATTTTAGAAGTTTGGTGAGAAATATATGCCATCTTTTGCAGCTGATGTGAAAAATGAGCTGGCCCACAAACTGGATAAAAAATTATGCTGCCAGACTGCGGAGCTGGCAGCACTTTTACGTATGGGTGCCTCCATGACGCTGGGGCCTAACATGACTTTGGGGCTTAATTATGTTACTGAAAATGCGGCGGTGGCCAGAAAGACTCTGAGCTTGCTAAAGGCCACCAGCAATGTGCAGACAGAGGTAACAGTAACCAGGAGCAAGCGGCTTAAAAAGAATAACCGCTATATGGTGCGCGTGGTGCCATCGCCATTGGTTCGGCCGTTGATGAAAAAGCTGGGAATGTTGGGTGATACAGATGGCTCCCTGGGCCGTGATAAGGCCCTACTGAAGAAGGTGTGCTGTCGTCACGCTTACCTTCGGGGGGCCTTTATGGGTGGTGGCAGTATTAACAAGCCTGAAGCAGAGTGCCATCTGGAAATGGTCACTTCAAACTACGGCTTTGCTGACACCATTGCAGGAGTCCTTAAGCGCATGGGCTTTCCTGCCGGTTTTACGGACCGGAAAAACCATTACCTCATTTATATGAAAGATGGAGAGGCTATAATGGATTTCTTGTCCATTATAGGTGCCACTAAATCTTTGGATGATTTCGAGGGAGGCCGTAATCTTAAGGAAGTACGCAATCAGGTAAATCGTCTGGTTAACTGTGAAACTGCTAATCTGCAGAAAACCGTGGATGCAGCAATTTATCAAAATGAGTGTATAAAATATTTAAGGGATGAGGGAACGCTGGAAGGCCTCACCAAGGCCCTTAGAAAGACAGCCCAATGCAGGCAGGATAATCCCGATGCCACGTTGGCAGAACTGGCAGAAATGCTGCTTGTGACCAAGTCCTGTGTCAATCATCGGTTGAGAAAGCTGGTGGCCTTGGCAGAGGAACTGCGGGGGAAAAATAAAGAAAAAGGTGAAGACGATTGAAAAAATATATGAGGTTTATTAAGATAGCCCTGTTGGTTGTTGTCCTTGGGGCAATATTGCTTTTTGCCGGGATTCAGTATCTGTTGTCTCAGCCAGCTCCGGAGGGGTTCCCTATTTTGGAGTACCACATGGTACAGGAAAAGAATCCGGACAAGGCTTATGAATACAACGTACCACCGGCAGAATTTGAGGCTCAGCTTGATTATCTGGAGCAACAGGGCTACACGACCATTTCCATAAGGGACTATCTGAGAGCAAAAAAGGGGCTGCAGCAGCTGCCGGACAAGCCAGTGATTCTCACCTTTGATGATGGCTATGAGAGCAATTACACGGAGCTTCTGCCAATTTTGGAAAAGCGGGGGCTTAAGGCTACCATTTTTATGGTGGGAAATGATATTGGCAAGGAAAATTATATGTCCTGGGATCAGTTAAGGGATATCCAGCATCGTGGTGTGGAAATAGGCAGTCATACCGCTAACCATTTGCCTTTGACCAGTATGAGCCTTGCTGAAGCCAGGGACGAGGTTAAGCTTTCCAAGCTCCTAATGGAGTGGAATGGGATGGATACCATCTATACCTTGTCCTATCCTAACGGCAAGTATGATAAGGAGCTGCTG
This sequence comes from Anaerovibrio lipolyticus, assembly GCA_002372665.1. GTDB lineage: Bacteria > Bacillota > Negativicutes > Selenomonadales > Selenomonadaceae > Anaerovibrio > Anaerovibrio lipolyticus_C. The sequence goes on along the minus strand of DFHJ01000012.1, from coordinate 101 downwards.
GATATGCTGAAAGAGGAGGAGTATCTGGCGGCAGTAACTGGGGATGCAGGGCTTAATACCTTTGAAACAAATCCCTATCTTCTTCAGCGTATCAACATTCC